>CAYZVN010000027.1:0-36085 GCA_964482025.1 uncultured Saccharophagus sp.
TGGAGCACGCCTTCGAGCTGCTCAAATCCCAGCGATTTCAAAATATAGACACGAGTGCGCGACAGCAGCGCATTGTTCACTTCAAACGACGGGTTCTCGGTCGTTGCGCCGACAAAAACGACGGTGCCATCTTCCACATAAGGTAAAAAAGCATCCTGCTGTGCTTTATTAAAGCGATGCACTTCATCGACAAACAAAACGGTTTTTCGACCACTGCGTTGACGCTCCACCTGTGCGGCCGAAACCGCCGCTCGTATATCCTTCACCCCGGAAAAAACCGCAGACAGCGGAATAAATTCCGCGTCCATATGGCGCGTAATCAATTGCGCTAATGAGGTTTTCCCAACGCCCGGCGGCCCCCAGAGAATCATCGAGTGAAGCTGACCTCGCTCGAGCGCTTTGCGCAGCGGCTTGTTGATCCCGAGAATATGTTCTTGGCCGACGTACTCGTCAATCGTCAGCGGGCGCATACGCGCCGCCAGGGGCTGGTAGTGGGTGTCCGCCTGACTGAACAGGTCGCTATTCATCAATAATCACATCCGTACCTTCAGGAGCCGTAAAAACAAACGTCTCAGTGGGAATCGATGTGTTCGCTTGCAGTCGCTCAAAATGAATTTGGGTTTGTTGATCCAGCTTGTCTTGAAAATGCAGCGCCCCTAATTTGTCGCCCCGGAAAGTGAACTCGATATATCGATAGGGGCTATCCGAAGAGCGTGGGACTAGATGAAAGGTCGCTTTCTCATCGGACTTGATCGAGACGTCATAGTGAGACTTCAATTCACTTAAATCGCCGCTGAGGAGGCGAGCCGGACTATTGTCCGCTTGCAGCTGCGCAGCACGCACAGTCACTTGTTCTAAATCGGGATCGTAAATCCAAACCTTCTCAGGCGTCCCTATCACCGTCTGCTCATAGGGAGCCTCGCTCTGCCATAGAAAATAGCCCGGGCGTTGCAAGGCAAACTCGCCGGAGCTGGATTGCAGATTCGTGCCAGTCTTATCGGTGAGTACTTGAGTAAAAGTGCCCCGCAGGGATTGAATAGCGTCCAATCGGGTTTTTAAATCCTGAGCCGCATCAGCCAAAGCTATTAGCGGTGTAAAGCCTAGCAAAGCAAGAAATAGCCTCACGCGATTTCTCCTATTTCAATTAACGGGGTGGCGGTGGCGCGAGCACTTCGCGATTGCCATTGGAACTCATTTCAGAAACCACTCCTGCGGCCTCCATTTGCTCAATCAGCCGCGCCGCTCTGTTGTAGCCGATGCGCAATTTGCGCTGTACCGACGAAATACTGGCTTTGCGCGTTTCCGTAACAAATGCAACCGCTTCGTCATAAAGAGGATCGGCCTCTCCATCGCTCTCGCCACCCGAGCCTCCTTCATCCGAAAACCCAGGAATAAATGTCGATTCAGTCGCCTCGCTGAAAATCTCCTCAAGATAGTCCGGCTCGCCGCGTCGCTTCCAGTCCGCCACTACATTATGGACTTCATGATCGTCGACAAAGGCACCGTGAACGCGCACCGGCAGGCTCGTGCCCGGCGGCAGATAAAGCATATCGCCGTGCCCCAACAGCTGCTCCGCCCCTCCCTGATCGAGAATGGTTCGCGAATCGATCTTCGACGACACCTGGAAGGCAATACGGGTGGGAATGTTGGCTTTGATCAAGCCGGTGATCACATCCACCGAGGGGCGCTGCGTGGCAAGAATCATATGAATCCCTGCCGCCCTCGCCTTCTGCGCAATTCGCGCGATCAGCTGCTCAACTTTTTTGCCGACAATCATCATCATGTCGGCGAACTCGTCAATGACCACAACAATAAAAGGCAGAGTCACCAACTCTGGAGCCTGCTCCTCACCAATGCCGGACTCATCAGGGCGCCACAGGGGGTCGAGGATGGGGGTGCCCGCTTTGATCGCGTCGTTCACTTTCTTGTTGTAGCCGGCGAGATTCCTCACCCCTAATGCGGCCATTAATTTATAGCGGCGCTCCATTTCACCGACGCACCAACGCAGCCCCGTCGCCGCATCTTTCATATCGGTAATCACCGGGGCCAGCAGATGAGGAATACCCTCATACACCGACAGTTCCAGCATTTTCGGGTCCACCAGGAGCAAGCGCACCTCTTGCGGAGTGGCCTTGTAGAGCACGCTGAGAAGCATGGCGTTGACGCCGACCGATTTACCGGAGCCGGTGGTGCCGGCAACCAACAAGTGGGGCATTTTGGCGAGGTCGGCAACGACCGGCTGACCCGAGATATCGTGACCCAGCGCAAGCGTTAGGGGCGAGCGCGATTTATCGTAAGCACCTGACGAGATCACCTCGGACAGGCGCACCATGTCGCGCTCTTGGTTGGGAATCTCAATCCCCACTACGGATTTGCCTTCGATCACTTCCACCACGCGAACGCTGATCACCGCCAGTGAGCGGGCTAGATCCTTGGCGAGATTGGTGATGCGACTAACTTTCACCCCTGGCGCCGGCTGTATTTCAAACCGTGTCACCACAGGCCCCGGCAACACCTCAGTCACCTCGGCGATAATGCCAAAATCTTTCAGCTTCAGT
Organism: uncultured Saccharophagus sp.; assembly: GCA_964482025.1. GTDB lineage: Bacteria > Pseudomonadota > Gammaproteobacteria > Pseudomonadales > Cellvibrionaceae > UBA5868. The sequence goes on from CAYZVN010000027.1 coordinate 2,559, forward strand.
TCCAACAGGCGCGACATAGCTTCCAGCGACTCGGCGGAATACCCCTTGTCAGAGCTCTTGTTGGGACTATCCAGCAGGCTGACCGGCGGCAAGGCGCCCGTCACCGGCAGATCAAAGAGTGACTGCTGCCTCTCCTTTTGAACTCTGGGACTAGGCGGTTGCGGTTTGGGTAACGCCGTAATGGTGGGCGGGGTGCGCTGCTCAAGCTTCTTGGTATGTTCCCGCACCGATTCCCGGCGCTTGAAGACAACTTCCGCCACCTCCTTGCGCTCCTTGCGGCGTTTTCGCCACGCGCTAAAACGGCGGCGTATAAAGCTCGCGCCCCCCAGTACCATTCTGCCTATACCCTCTATTACCGAGATCCAGGACAAGTCAACAAAGATCGTCAAGCCAAAAAGAAAGCTCGCGATCAAAAGCAGCGCTCCGCCAATCACCCCAAAGGTGCTGTCTGCAGCCCCCGCAACACTGATGCCTAAAATCCCTCCAGATGAAGCCGGCAGCGCAATCGCCAAGTCGCTGGCATACTGCACCGCCAGGCCCGTTCCCGAAACCATCACTAAGCACAAGCCCACGGTACGAACCGCAACCAAAAGTGGATCCCGCAAGTTGCGCTTATCCCGCAAGACACACCAGGTCTGGTAGGCCAGCATCAGCGGAAACAAAAAAGCCATTACCCCAAAAAGCGAGAAAAACACATCGGCTAACCAAGCCCCCGCAGGCCCGCCCGCGTTCGCCACCACTGCGTTAGTGCCTGTTTTCGACCAGCCCGGATCGAGCGGGTCATATGACAAAAGGGCGAGCCCCAGATAGGCACAAGCGGCAACGGTCAGCAGCAGAACCCCCTCGCGGAGAATTCGGCTGAGCAAGCTTGTGGTGACGGCAGATTGGCCTGTGGCCCCAGGTGCTGGTTTTGCTTGTGACTTCAAAGTGCAGTCCCGATTAACAGACGCAGCGCATGATTAAGTGCCGCGATCAGAAGAATTGACCAAATGTATCAAGCAGTTGATTAAAGTAAGTTGGCCTTGAACGGGGGCTGAATGCCCCGTTCAAATGCGCGACCATTGTAGCGGGTTGCTTAAAAGATTTTCAGCCTCATATTGAACGAGCCTAGCAGGCCGCCATAATTGATGACCCGGAGTCGAATCCGTAAGATGTAGTCCGCCCGGAACCGGGGTGCGCGAGCCCTGCCGTTCAATTCACTTTAGGAACACTTGATATGAGTAACATCCAGCACCACCGTCTCATTATTCTGGGCTCCGGCCCCGCCGGCTATACCGCAGCGATCTATGCGGCGCGTGCGAATCTCAAACCTGTGGTGATCACAGGGATGCAGCAAGGTGGGCAGCTGACCACCACCACTGAAGTGGAGAACTGGCCCGGTGGCGACGCACATCTTCAGGGGCCCGACCTGATGGTACAAATGCAACAGCACGCCGAGCGCTTCGCCACAGAAATTGTGTTTGATCACATCCACGAAGTGGACCTGAAAACCCGGCCTTTTCGCCTCATTGGCAGCAGCGAATATACCTGCGATGCCTTGATCATCGCCACTGGCGCATCGGCACAATACCTCGGGCTTGAGTCCGAGCAAGCATTCCAAGGACGCGGAGTGAGCGCCTGCGCGACCTGTGATGGTTTTTTCTATAAAGACCAAGAGGTGGCCGTAGTCGGCGGCGGTAACACTGCCGTTGAGGAAGCCCTCTACCTCTCCAACATCTGCAGCCGGGTTACCCTGATCCACCGCCGCGACTCCCTCAGATCCGAAAAGATCCTCCAGGATCGGCTTATGGCACGAGTGGAAGAAGGCAAAGTTCGTATTCTTTGGAACCATACACTTGAAGAAGTGCTGGGCAATGACTCCGGCGTTACTGGCGCCCGCTTGAAAGGCACCTTAGACGGCAAGGAGCAAACAATCGATGTGAACGGGGTCTTCATCGCCATCGGTCATAAGCCCAACACTGACATCTTCTCCGGTCAACTGGAAATGAACAATGGCTACATCATTGTGAAGAGCGGCCTTGAAGGCAATGCTACCGCCACCAGTATTGAAGGGGTATTTGCCGCCGGCGATGTTGGGGACCATGTTTATCGTCAAGCGGTCACTTCTGCCGGTGCCGGCTGTATGGCGGCTCTGGATGCGGAGCGTTATTTAGACAGCCACAAGTAAGAAGTAAGTGCGATTGCCACAACTGGGGAGGGACTCCTATGAGTTCCCTCCTACCGAGGAAGCGCTAGAAGATCCAAACGGCCTTCTGGCGTTTGGTGGAGATCTCTCGATCGCGCGCCTGCTATCGGCCTACACCCGAGGGATTTTTCCCTGGTTTAATCCCGGCCAACCCATTCTCTGGTGGACACCGGACCCGCGCACCGTATTTTTTCCGCGCGACGTCCACTGCTCAAGAAGTCTGCAGAAATTTATGCGGCGCAGCACCTGGCATGTCACTATCGATGGCCGTTTCGCAGAGGTTATCGAAGCCTGCGCCGCTCTCCGCTCTAATTCCTCGGGAACCTGGATCAGCCCACAAATGCAGCTGGCCTACAGCCAGCTTCACGAGGTCGGCTACGCACATTCCGTCGAAGTCTGGGACGGCGACCAACTGACTGGCGGGCTCTATGGCGTGGCGATTGGGCGGGCATTTTTTGGCGAGTCTATGTTCAGCACTGCAAGCAACGCATCCAAGGTCGCCCTGATCTGTCTTGCAAGGTTTCTCCAGCGACATGGTTTTGAGCTTTTTGATGCCCAGGTGGCAAGTGAGCACCTTTTCACTATGGGCGCACGCACCATTTCGAGAGAGACCTTTGAAGGGCTACTAGCACAGTCATGCCGAGAGCCCTACATCTCGGACATGCAAACCGTTTGGCATGAAGCCAAGAAGAAACTAATCTCAAATGATGGACATATCCTCAATTAAACTCTATGCCACCCATGAGCACCCGTGCAGCTACTTAGAAGGTCGCGCGGCCACCACGATTTTCGTGGACCCTATGCTTTCCATGAATGGCCAGATTTACAGCGAACTATCGGATTTCGGCTTTCGACGCAGCGGCGCGCACGTCTATCGTCCCAACTGCAGAAGCTGTCAGGCGTGTATTCCGGTGCGCATACCCGTCGCCTTATTTCAGCCCAGCCGCGCGCAAAAGCGCTGCCTGAAACGCAACCAAGATGTCCGCACCATTCTGGTGGAGGATATCAATACTGACGAACATTACGCGCTTTACGAAAACTACATCAATTCGCGTCATGCCGACGGGGATATGTACCCGCCAACCCGCGACCAGTACGAGGACTTTCTCAGCTCTGAATGGGGAGTTACGCGTTACCTCGAGTTTCGTGCGAGCAATCATCTGCTCGGAGTGGCTGTCTCAGATCGCTTAGATCAGGGGCTGTCTGCCATCTATACGTTCTTTGCGGCCGACGAGCCATCTCGCAGCCTGGGGGTGCTAGCCGTCTTGAAACAAGTGGAGCTGGCCCGGGAGCTCGGACTGCCCTACGTCTACTTGGGATACTGGATCAGGGACTGTGACAAGATGCGCTACAAAAACCAATATCAGCCGCTCGACCTGTTCATCAACAACAGCTGGGTGACAATTGGTTAAATATCATTCAAAAGGGTTGTAAAAAAACTTTCCACGCTTGGAACCTTCCGCTAATTCAGGCAAAATTGCCGCCTTCATTTATTGGGTGCCTTTGCGCCTGCTTACTTTGCCCACCTTTAATAACAAAGCGGGTTAACCTGAGGAAAAAGCCGAATGGCGAAAGAAGATAACTTTGAGCTGGAGGGAGAAGTCATCGATACCCTCCCAAATACCACGTTTCGGGTAAAACTGGAAAACGGACATATAGTGACTGCGCACATATCCGGAAAGATGCGCAAAAATTACATCCGTATTCTGACTGGGGACAAAGTGAAAGTGGAAATGACCCCTTACGACCTTACCAAGGGGCGCATCACCTACAGAGCGCGCTGATAGCCTAGCGGAAGGTTGTGGAGCTCTAGACTCCACAACCCTGACCCCGCTAGGACTCCACAACTTTAAGCTCTAGCCCGTCTTTCTGGACATCGATCTTCACAACTCCACCTTTTTCACTGAGCGCGCCAAAGAGCACCAGTTCAGCGAGAGGCTTCTTGATTTTCTCTTGGATAATCCGCGCCATCGGCCGGGCGCCCATTTTGGCGTCATAGCCATTGGTGGCAAGCCAAGAGCGAGCCTTGTCAGTGATTTCAAGAGTGACCTTTTTATCATCCAACTGCGACTGCAATTCCATAAGGAACTTGTCCACCACTGTGCGGATGACGTCCATACTCAAAGAACCAAATTGAATGATGGAATCCAGGCGGTTGCGAAACTCTGGCGAAAACGTCTTCTTGATCACCTCCATCGCGTCCGTTGAATGATCCTGGTGCGTGAAGCCTATGGAAGCTCGGCTCGACGCTTCCGCACCCGCGTTGGTCGTCATGATCAGGACCACGTTGCGGAAGTCCGCCACTCGACCGTTGTTGTCGGTCAGTTTGCCGTGGTCCATCACCTGCAGCAGGAGATTAAAGACATCCGGGTGAGCTTTCTCAATTTCATCAAGCAGCACTACGCTGTGTGGCTGCTTGGTCACCGCTTCGGTCAATAATCCACCCTGATCAAAACCAACATACCCAGGAGGCGCACCAATTAAACGGGAGACGGTGTGCCGCTCCATGTACTCCGACATATCGAAGCGAATCAGTTCGACACCAAGCGCCTTGGCGAGCTGGCGGCATAATTCGGTCTTACCGACACCGGTGGGTCCTGCAAAGAGGAAAGACCCAATTGGCTTTTCCTGATTCGACAGACCCGCACGCGACAGTTTTATGGCAGAGTCGACCGCTTCAATCGCCTCTTCCTGACCAAACACGGTCATACGCAACACTTCTTCCAGCTTGGCCAACTGCTCACGGTCTGACGAGGAAACGGTTTTGGCCGGTATACGGGCAATTTTGGCCACAATCTCTTCAACGTCCCGGACACCCACCTGCTTTTTGCGTTTGCTGACCGGCTGCAGCTGCTGGTAAGCACCCGCTTCGTCGATCACGTCGATGGCTTTATCCGGCATAAACCGGTCGTGAATATACTTACCGGACAGTTCAGCGGCAGCCTTAAGCGCGGCGTCGGTGTATTTGAGGTTGTGGTGTTTCTCAAAGCGAGATTTAAGCCCCTTGAGAATTTTGTAGGTGTCCTCAACCGACGGCTCGTTGACGTCAATTTTTTGGAAGCGCCGCGACAAAGCGCGATCCTTGTCAAAAATGCCCCGATACTCCTGAAACGTGGTGGAGCCTATACAGCGCAAATCGCCGGTCGTCAGCAAGGGCTTCAACAAGTTGGACGCATCCATAACACCACCGGACGCGGCACCGGCGCCTATGATGGTGTGAATTTCATCGATAAATAAAATTGCTTTTTTACGTTTTTTCAATTCGGCGAGTAAACCTTTGAAACGTTTTTCAAAGTCACCGCGATATTTTGTGCCGGCCAGTAAAGAGCCCAGATCCAGAGAGTAAACAACACTGTCGCTGAGGATGGCAGGAACTTCTTGGTCGACGATCTTCTTGGCGAGTCCCTCGGCGATGGCCGTTTTCCCCACCCCACTTTCGCCGACCAACAGCGGATTGTTTTTGCGCCGCCTGGCAAGGATTTGCACCACGCGCTCAACCTCATAGTCGCGGCCAACCAGGGGGTCTATGCGTCCTTGTATCGCCATCTCATTGAGATTGGTCGCGTAGGAATCGAGCGGATTCGCACCAGTGTCTCCTGCCGTCGAGACCGCTTCATCATCTGCCTGCTCATGCCCGGATTCGGAACCGTGGTCGGTCTCGCCGGAAACTTTGGTAATGCCGTGAGTGATGTAATTCACAACATCAATGCGCGCAACACTCTGCTGCTTCAGGTAGTAGACCGCCTGACTTTCCTGCTCGCTGAAGATCGCCACCAGAACATTGGCCCCGGTGACCTCGGACTTACCTGAGGACTGCACGTGGAAAACTGCCCGCTGCAGAACACGCTGAAAACCCAGTGTCGGCTGAGTCTCTCGCTCGTTGTCTGCCTCGGGAATAAGAGGAGTTGTAGAATCGACAAATTCAACCAGTTCCTGACGCAGCACATTCAGGTTGGCCCCGCATGCGCGCAATACATTCGCCGCAGATTCATTGTCGATAAGAGCCAGTAAAAGATGCTCCACCGTCATAAATTCATGACGCTTGGAACGCGCGCCTTTAAAGGCCAGGTTTAAGGTAATTTCCAACTCTTTGCTCAACATCGCCGTTCACCTGAATTGAGTCAGCTACGATTCATCCCCCTCCACCACTTCGATCTCGCACAACAGGGGGTGCTCATTGTCGCGAGCGTATTGATTCACTTGGGCTGCTTTCGTTTCCGCTACATCACGCGAATAAACTCCACATGTTGCCTTGCCCTGAGTGTGTACGGTTAACATCACCCTTGTAGCCTTTTCACGATCCATGCCAAAAAAAATTTCGAGCGTTTCAACGACAAATTCCATCGGTGTGTAATCGTCATTCATCATGACAACTTTATACATTGGCGGTCGCTTAAGCTTCGGTCTCTCCGCTTGAACCGCCAGTCCACCGTCTCTGTCGTCGTCCTCTGCGCCATTCATACTCGCGCTAATTAGCCGCGCTTTAATTAATGGTAGTTGAAGATTTTCAATGTTACCCATGGGATTAAGAAGACGATTGTATGTGACAGGAAGGCGTCATCTTAACGTACCTAAACCCAATAACGTCAAAATGTGACCCACATTTACAGAAATACTTGACAAGCCAAAGCGCCTTGATTACAAATTGCACAGGTCGAAGGGAAAAGACCAACTAAATAAGAATAAATTCCCCAAAATTGGAGCGGTTTAAGGGGACAGCATCAACCAAAGGAACGAGTCATGCCAACTGGTACTGTCAAATGGTTCAACAACGCAAAAGGTTTCGGCTTTATTTTGTCTGAAGAAGCTGGCGAAGACCTTTTCGCACACTATTCATCCATTGAGATGGACGGATATAAGACCTTAAAAGCCGGACAAACGGTAACGTTTGAGCTGGTACAAGGGCAAAAAGGTTTGCACGCCACACGCATTCAGGTGGTCGAGCAACACAAGCCGTCAAGCTCCACCGGCGCTCAAACTGAAAGTCTTAATTCACACAGCCGCGCTGCCGAGTTTGCCGTCGAAGACGCCTAACTCACGACACGCGAATAAAGGTTGCCGCTGGACTTTCTGACCGAAGGTCGTTTTTTGCCGCCGTGTGCGCAACCGCAGCAAGTGAGCCTGCGCTCTGTAATTCATGTAAGATAGCGGCTTTTGCACAAGCCGCTATGCCTCGAATTGTTCTGTTCAACAAACCGTTTAATGTGCTGAGCCAATTCACGGATTCGGAGGCACGCCGGCCGACCTTGGCGAAGTACCTTTCGGCCTTCCCGAAATTCTACCCGGCCGGACGACTGGACTTTGACTCTGAAGGTTTGCTGTTGCTCACCGATAACGGCGAACTGCAAGATGCCATCGCGAATCCACGAAAAAAAATGCCGAAGACCTACCTTGCTCAGGTGGAGGGTATTCCCGATGAAGACGCTCTCGCCCACTTGGCGCGCGGCGTCGCGCTAAAAGACGGGATGACGCAGCCCGCGAAAGCTCAGCAAATCGAGGCGCCCGACCTATGGCCGAGGGACCCGCCCATTCGCCACCGCCTCAACATCCCCACCAGTTGGATCCAACTGACCATCACCGAAGGTCGCAATCGCCAAGTGCGGCGCATGACCGCGGCGGTAGGACACCCTACTCTGCGCTTGGTCCGGGTTCAAATAGGCCCATGGCAGCTGGGTGCCTTGGCTCCCGGCGAGTTTCGCCAGGAAGAAGTCCATCTTGCGCGCACCAATAAGCGCAACAAACATCGTTAACCGGAGTAGCTTTACATGATTTGGGCACCGCGCGTCACAGTCGCGACCGTAATCGTCAAAGAAGATCGATTCTTGTTGGTCCACGAAAATACGGATATGGGGCAGGTTTACAATCAGCCCGCCGGACACCTGGACCCCAACGAGACACTTATTGAAGCTGCCGTGAGAGAGACCCGCGAAGAGACCGGTTGGCACGTCGAGATCGAAGCGCTGCTAGCGCTCAGTCTATACAACGCCCCCAACGGCCTGACCTATCTGCGTACCAGTTTTATTGCAACGCCAATAGAGCCCATTGTCAACGCAACGCTGGATGACGAAATTATTGAAGCGGTGTGGTTGACTTACGAGGAGATTTTGCAGCGCAAAGCACAACTTCGCAGCCCCCTGGTACTGGCAGACATCGAACGCTTTCGCCGCGGTGAAACTTACCCTTTGGCGTTATTGGCTGATTTTAATGTCCACTCGGCAACCCAATAACCTGCAGAAATACGAGCACTTTGGTTACCAAAATGAACACCACCCCAACTTCTCCTCGCGACACAAAAGTCATTGTCGGTATGTCCGGCGGCGTGGACTCCTCGGTTTCCGCCCTTCTCCTGCTTCAGCAGGGGTATCAAGTGGAAGGCCTTTTTATGAAAAATTGGGACGAGGATGACGGCACCGAGTATTGCACCGCAAAACGTGATTTGGCCGACGCCGAAAAAGTGTGCGCCACCCTCGGGATAAAATTGCACACCGCAAACTTCGCGGCCGAATATTGGGATAACGTGTTCGAATATTTTCTTGCTGAATATCAAGCAGGACGTACACCAAACCCGGATATTTTGTGTAATCGAGAAATTAAATTTAAGGTTTTTCTCGAGTACGCGAATATGCTAGGCGCCGATAAAATCGCCACCGGTCATTACGCGCGCACCATCGAACAAGATGGGCGGGTTTACTTGGCGAAAGGTCGGGACCCCAATAAAGATCAATCTTATTTTTTACATGCCGTGGGCGAAGCCGAATTTGCCCAAACGCTCTTTCCCATAGGTAATCTCGAAAAGCCACGGGTGAGAGAGCTAGCAGAGCAGCACGACCTCGTCACCCACAACAAAAAAGACAGCACCGGCATTTGTTTTATTGGCGAGCGGCGGTTTAAAGATTTTCTGCAACAGTATTTACCTGCCCAGCCAGGGCTGATTAAAACTGCCGACGGTTTAACCCTTGGCGAGCACCACGGTCTCATGTACCACACCATCGGACAGCGCCAGGGTCTCGGTATCGGCGGGGTGGCAGGCCAGAAGGAAGAACCTTGGTACGTCGCCGAGAAAAATTTACAAACCAATGAGCTTATCGTTGTCCAGGGAGCCAATCATCCTTTGCTGTTTAAACAGTGTTTGACGGCTACCGCTCCGCATTGGATTAATGGTGCGCCGCCAGCCGAAGCGTTTGAGTGTCACGCTAAGGTACGCTATCGCCAAGCCGACCAAGCGTGCCGGGTTGAAGTCGAAGGCGGCCGAATGCATATCGTCTTCGATACCTCACAAAGAGCGATCACTCCAGGGCAGTCCGTTGTCTTATATCGAGAAGATACATGCCTTGGCGGCGCGGTTATTGAACGCGCTTTTAATCGTTAACCAACAGGAAGCAGTCGTTTGGATAAATGGCAAAACCTTGTAATTGCCCTTGCGGGTATCACCCAAGCTATAGATCTGATGGATAAGCTGGCCCGGACCGGCTACCTCAATAGCGCGGACTTCGAAGTTTGCGTCAATAGCTTATTCGAGCAGAACCCTGCGTCCACCGAAGCGGTATTTGGCAATGCCAACAATCTGACTCGCGGTTACGAGGTGCTGATAGAGCTTTTACAGAAAAATAAGGGGGCACCGCAGACAACACTGATCAGCTACTGCCTCGGAGTACTTCACCTGCAGCGCAGGTTATCTCGCAATCGCGCCATGCTCGATCAAGTGGGTGAACGCCTGAATAAGTCTCGCCAGCAGGTGCAACACTTTGGTGAGGTTACTCATGAAAATGTGATTGCCGGGCTGGCGTCGATCTACTCCGACACCATCAGCACCTTTCCTTTTCGAATTCAGGTGGCGGGTGAGGCCCAGTATTTACAACAGAGTCGTGTTGCCAATCAGGTGAGAGTATTGCTGCTCTGCGCAATTCGCGCGGCCACCCTATGGCGTCAGCTGGGCGGTTCGCGCCGACACTTTCTGCTCCGTCGCGCACAACTCACAGAGGCTGCGGAACAACTTCTGGCGCAAGCAAAACGAGCAAATAGCTGATGCGCTCCTAAAATCGGAGCAATTCGCGTATGATCCGCGCTTTTTTGCCACACTGCCCGCGATTGCGCGGCGCTTATGTTTGACAGTTCTGTAAGGGGCCGAAATGAACCTGACCACTTTAAACGCTATCTCCCCTCTTGACGGCCGCTACGCCAGTAGAACCGACGCGCTGCGCCAGATCTTTAGCGAATACGGCCTGATTCGCGCCCGGGTCGAAGTGGAAGTGCGTTGGCTTCAGGCCCTCGCAGAAAACTCCAACATCGCCGAAGTCCCTGCCTTCAGTGATAGTGCTAACGAACTCTTAAACACGCTGGTGCAAAACTTTTCCGAAGCCGACGCCCAGGCCATTAAAAAAATTGAAAGCACCACCAATCATGACGTTAAAGCGGTGGAGTACTTCATCAAGCAGAAATTCCAGTCGCACCCGGAGCTGGCCGGAGTACTTGAGTTTGTGCATTTTGCCTGCACTTCCGAGGATATTAATAATCTCTCCCACGGTTTGATGTTGAAGCAAGGCCGCGATCAAGTGCTGTTGCCAGAGCTGCAAAAAATCACCCAAGCGATTAAGCAGCTCGCCCTGAAAAATGCGGATGTGCCCATGCTGTCGCGCACCCACGGCCAGACCGCCTCGCCCACCACCGTCGGCAAGGAGATGGCGAACGTCGCAGCGCGCTTACAGCGCCAACTGGTGCAGATCGAAAAAGTAGAGATTCTCGGCAAGATCAATGGCGCCGTGGGCAACTACAACGCTCACTTGAGCGCATACCCTGAAGTGGACTGGCCGGCCCATGCAGAGCGCTTCGTTACCAGCTTAGGATTGACTTGGAACCCCTACACCACGCAGATCGAACCGCATGACTATATTGCCGAGCTTTTCGATGCCGTTGCTCGCTTCCACACCATCCTGATCGACTTCAACCGAGATGTGTGGGGCTATATTTCGCTTGGTTACTTCAAGCAGAAAACCGTCGCTGGCGAAGTGGGTTCATCGACCATGCCACACAAGGTCAACCCAATCGACTTCGAGAACTCCGAAGGCAACCTGGGCCTTGCCAACGCGGTGCTGCACCATTTGGCCAGCAAGCTGCCTATCTCTCGCTGGCAGCGCGACCTCACAGACTCCACCGTGCTGCGCAATATGGGTGTCGGCTTCGGCTACGGTTTAATCGCGTACAGCGCGGTACTGAAAGGCATCGGCAAGCTGGAAACTAACCATCAGGCGTTAGCGGCAGACTTGGATAACGCCTGGGAAGTGTTGGCCGAGCCTATTCAAACCGTGATGCGCCGCTACGGTATCCCCGAGCCTTATGAAAAGCTCAAAGCGCTTACCCGCGGCCAAGCGATCACCAAAGAGCTGATTCAGGAGTTCGTCGCCACGCTGGAACTGCCGGAAGACGCTAAGCAGCAACTTTTGAATCTGACACCCGCCACTTACACCGGCAACGCGGCACAGCAAACTCGGGATCTGGAGCGTTGGGTCAAATAGGCGCAACGATACCCCTGACGAGATCGACGCTATGAATAGAATTCCCGGCGGAATGCCGCTGGAAGAGTTTCTGCGGGAGTACTGGCAGAAAAAGCCGCTGCTGGTCAAACAAGCCTTACCCGACCTGCCAGCGATAGACGCCAATGAGCTGGCAGGCTACGCGCTCGAAAAGGGGGTCGAAAGTCGCTTGATTGTTGAGCGGCCCCATCCTGAGGACCCTCTGCTCAGCAAGTGGAGTCTGACTCACGGCCCGCTGACCGCGAAAACATTCAAGTCACTGCCAAGCTCGCATTGGACCTTGTTAGTACAAGCGGTCAATCAGCTCAACCCTGCCATCCACGAGCTGCTGGAGCGCTTTCGGTTTATTCCGAATTGGCGCATCGACGATGTAATGGTGAGCTACGCTGCCGATAAAGGCGGCGTCGGCCCGCACTTCGACTATTACGACGTTTTTCTTTTGCAAGCCAGCGGCAAACGCCACTGGCGCTTAGGACAAGCCTGCTCATCCGATAGCCTTATACGAAGCGATACCGAATGCAAAATTCTGCAGTCTTTCGAAACCTCTGAAGAGTGGCTAGTAGAGCCAGGTGACCTGCTTTATATCCCGCCGGGTCTCGCCCATTGGGGCATAGCCGAAGGCGAGTGCCTGACCTATTCCGTCGGTTTCCGCGCTCCCAGCTATGCGGAAATCCTTCTCGATTACTCGGAGGAGGCGGCATCCATGTACCCCTTGGACAACAGGTTCGCGGACCCAGACCGCCTACCCTCGTCTAACCCTGGCCTTATTGCAGAATCCGACCTGGCCAAAGTGCGGAGCATACTGCAGCGCTCGTTGATGGATGACGAGCTTTTGGCCAGTTGGTTCGGCCGCTTTATGACCAAGCCTTGTCGCGACTCCCTCTGTTTCGATCTTGAATCTCCCCATCCCGTTCTGGCTCCAGGTGTTCGTGCGGCCTATAGTCCCGCAGGTACGGATCAAGCCGCGCTCTTTATTAATGGCGAGGAATACCTCTGTTCCCTGGCGTTAGCGCAGGCCCTGTGCGCAGGTAAAGACCCGGCTGCCGCAGGTGCTACCCATTCAGAGGATACGGCCTTAATCGAACATCTCGCGGATGAGGGCTATTTGGCGTGATTGAGATCCGCACCGTCTCTTGGGAACACGCCCATGAAGAGTTGCGCTCAATTCGGCATGAAGTCTTTGTCCTCGAACAAAGTGTTCCCGCAGAGGATGAATGGGATGATTACGATCCCACAGCCATACATTTTTTAGCCACCGACCCGTCTGGCCATTCCATTGGCACTGCGCGTTTTCTGCCGTCGGGAAAAATCACCCGGATGGCGGTGCGCAAGCCCTTCCGCCATCGCCAAGTCGGCTCGCAACTTCTAACAGCCGTCCTGAACTATGCCTCTCACGAAGGCTTCCAAAGGGTTTATCTCGACGCACAAGTCACGGCCATTCCCTTTTATGAGCGCTTTGGATTTGCCAGAGAGGGGGAAATCTTTCAGGATGCCGGTATTGATCATGTACGCATGAGCAAAGCCGGACTGGAGAAACGAGATGAGCGCGGAAACTGACGACCAGGTTTACCCCTTAGAGCACCCTTCCGACATTTTGGTGTTTATGCGCGAGTTTGCGGCGGATGCGTTGCGCAGCCTGGATATCTTCAGCCACCAGTTGTCGCCCTCCATCTACGGTGATCCGGAGCTGACGGAGTCCATCTCGCAATTCGCGCGACGCGGCGCCCAGACTAAAGTGCGCATTCTGGTGCGCGATACTCGCCCCCTGTACGGTGCCGACCATCCACTCGTCAGACTCGCGCAACGACTTCCCTCCCATGTTCATATACGCGCTTACACCGAGGGCGCCAGCGACTCTCAGCTCGGCTTTTTCTGTACCGACGCTGCGAATCTCGTGCACTTTGTCGATGAACCTAATCTCAGCGGTTACGCGCGCCGCAATGCTCGGGCCGAGTCCCGCCAGCTGCTCACGGAGTTTGATAACCTCTGGGTGTACGGCAGCCGCACGGATACCAATTTGCGTCGACTGTCTCTATAGAGGTTAAATCTCGACGCCCACTTTGTTCCCTTCATAAACCACGGGAAAAAAGTGCAGGCAGTCCAGAGTATCCGCCAAGGGACCCCGCGCCCTACCGCTGCGTAAATCAAAGGCAATGCCGTGAGCTCGGCAGACAATCGCGCCCTGGGAAACTTTACCGGAAGCCAAAGGGGCATCCATGTGTGGACAGCGATTGGCAATCGCAAAAACCTCGTTCCCGTCTTGCAGCAGCAATATTTGTCGGCCAGCGACGTTATAGGCCGCTGCAAAGCCATCGTACATATCGATGAGGTTCGCCAAACTGTAAAACGCCATGAAATTCCTCGCAAAGTCCGCCAATCCATTAGTCTATGCCATGGATTAAAAAGCACTCAATCTCTACAATTGGCCGCCCGCAAAAAACCCAAGGTAATTCACTGGTGTATTCGCTCGACCACCCTTACACAACCGACGTCGAGACTCTCTTCCTGCGCTTACAGGGCCTTCCAGGCTGCGTCTGGCTCGACAGCGGTTGGCCTGGGTCCAGGCTCGGCCGTTACGACATACTCAGCGCGCTGCCCAGCGAACAAATTAGCGAGGGGACCACAGATCTCCAGGCGCGCCTCAATCAACGCCTAACACAGGACCAATACGAGAGCGAGCTGCCTTTCTGTGGCGGCTGGATCGGCTACTTCAGCTATGACCACCGCCATACCACCTTCAAACTGAGCAATCCAAAACCAAACCCTATCGCCAGCGCGCAATTTAGCTGGTATGACTGGGCGCTTGTTTTTGACCATCAAGAAGAAAAGGCGAGCCTAACATTTTTGTCCAGCTGTCCCCCCGCGACTCGCGCCCGAGTACTGGCGGCTCTGCAAGCAGAGCAAGCCGTCAAGTCTTATAGTTGCAGTCCTTTTCGCCACGACGAATCCCGCCGGCACTACTTACATAATCTGCAGCGAATTCAGGAGTATCTGCTCGCTGGAGACTGCTATCAAGTCAACTACACCCAGCGCTTTAGCGCCGACTTTTCCGGCTCACCTGCAGCCGCCTACCTCACCTTAAGGCACGCGGTTCCAAGCCCTTTTTCAGCTTTTTTAGGCTTGCCCTCTGGCGCCGTGTTAAGCATTTCGCCGGAACGTTTTATCCAAATTCGCGACCGACGTGCCCTCACCCAGCCCATCAAAGGCACTTCGCCTCGCGGCAAAACCGCCCAGGAAGACGACGCCTTAAAAGCCGAACTGCACGCGAGCCCGAAAAACCGGGCCGAAAACATGATGATTGTCGATTTGCTGAGAAATGACTTCAGCATGAACTGTCAGCACCACAGCGTCACCGTCCCGGAACTCTTCGGACTGCAAAGTTTTAATAATGTCCATCACTTGGTCAGTAGCATTGAAGGGACGCTCCGACCCCACATCAGCCACCCTGATTTTATTCTGGCGTGCTTTCCCGGCGGCTCAATTACTGGCGCCCCCAAAAAGCGCTCCATGGAGATTATTGAAGAGCTCGAGAGCCACTCTCGCAGCATTTATTGCGGTGCAATTGGTTATTTCAGCAGCAACGGCAATAGCGACTTCAACATCGCGATACGGACGTTACTGCTGGATGGCAACAAGCTCTACGCTTGGGCGGGAGGTGGGATTGTGGCGGACTCTGTCGCCGCCGAGGAATATGAAGAGAGCCTACACAAAATAGGCTCTCTTTTGGCCGCGCTAACGGGCGTAAACGCAGCCTAGATCCTAAAGCGTCAACTCGCGCTGACTCGACTTCAAAAATTCTTTTTTCAAGTCTTCATAGGTATGTACGGCCGGGAACTGGGGGAACTCTGCAATCACATTGTCCGGCGCATGGAACAGAATGCCGACATCCGCCTCTGCCAACATAGTGGTGTCATTGTAGGAATCACCCACCGCGATGGTACGGTAGTAGAGCGTTTTAAAGGCACACACCGCTTGGCGCTTGGGGTTTACTTGGCGCAAGTTGTAGTTGGTTACCATGCCTTTCTCGTCCACCGTAAGCTTATGGCACAAGAGCGTCGGGTAACCGAGCTGAGCCATCAAAGGACCGGCGAATTCATAGAAAGTATCGGAAAGAATCACTACCTGAAATCGCGCCCGCAACCAATCGAGAAACTCCGCAGCACCATCCAGAGGACTCAAAGTGGCGATCACTTCCTGGATCTGTTGCAGGCCTAAGCCGTGCTTCGCCAGAATATTGAGCCGCATCGTCATCAGCTCATCGTAATCGGGGATATCACGTGTGGTAGCACGCAGTTCCGAAATGCCGGTTTTTTCAGCAAATTTTATCCATATTTCAGGGACCAGCACCCCTTCAAGATCGAGACACGCGATTTCCACAGATGACTCCTAAGGTTGGCAAGAAGAATATCGCAGCGTTAGGCAAGCGCATATCGCTGCAGGCGGCAAATCTACCGATTTCCCCGACGGTATGCAACGCCACCACTCCTATGCCTGCGACCCAGTTCTAAGGCTAGAACTGGGTAGTATTTCTCAAGGCTGTCGGGGTCTGTTATTCTTCCGCCTTGGTTTTTGCCGGCGGTTACAGCTGTTTATATGACTTCTTTGAATTTTCTCGATATTGATAATCATCTTCAAACCCAAACGCCTCAGCAAATTTTGCAATTTGCCCTGAAGGAGTTTGACAATATTGCACTGTCATTCAGCGGCGCTGAAGATGTGGTTTTGGTGGATATGGCCACTAAAATCCGTCCAGACGTACCAGTCTTTTGTTTGGATACGGGCCGCTTACATGCCGAAACCTATCAGTTTATAGAGAAAGTCCGGCGGCACTACAACCTTAACATCGACATCCTTTCCCCCGATGGAGAAGCCGTCCGCCAGTTGGTGAGCGCCAAAGGGCTGTTCAGCTTTTATGAAGACAATCACCACGAATGCTGCGCCATCCGTAAGATTAGCCCGCTCAAGAAAAAACTCCTCACACTTGATGCTTGGGTCACGGGTCAGAGAAAGGATCAGAGCCCCGGCACCCGCGCCAGCATTCCTGTTATTCAGGATGATAAAGTGTTTGCGCGACCCGGCGAAACGCTAACCAAATTCAACCCCCTGGCGAATTGGACATTGCAACAGGTGTGGAACTACATTCGCGCCTACGAAGTGCCCTACAACCCGCTGCACGATCGCGGCTTTATCTCCATCGGCTGCGAACCCTGCACCCGTCCAGTCGGCCCCGGCCAGCACGAGCGCGAAGGTCGCTGGTGGTGGGAGGATGCAACCAAGAAAGAGTGCGGCTTGCACGCCACTAACCTCCAGGACTCACGTTGAGGCACGCCATGAAAATCACGTTTGTGAAAAAAATTCTTGCGGATGGGTCGCCCTGCCGAAAATGTGGGGACGTTATTGAAAAGTTAGAATCCTCCGGCCAAATGGCGCGAATAGATGAAGTGCTGGTGGCGGATGAGCGCGACCCCTCATCCCCCGGCATGGCCATCGCAAAAAAATTCAATGTCGATCGCGCGCCCTTTTTTGTCGTCGAAAATGACGGAGCTGAGACGCCACAGATCTACACGGTTTATTTGAAATTCGTTAAAGAAGTGTTGGAACAGCAAACGAACGAGAACGAAGAACTCAAGGAGATATTGCAGAACAATTCGGATTTGGATTTTCTTTGAGAAGGTGACCCGACGATGGCCGGGTCACGCCTGTCTTAACTTATCGAACTCAATAAACGGGCAGCTCCACACTAGAAAGCAATTCATCCAGCTCGATCTTCGAATTGCGCTTAAACGCCTCAGTAAGCACGTCCTTGGTGAGATGCGGCGCAAACTCTTCGATAAACTCATACATGAAGCCGCGGAGAAAGGTGCCCTTGCGAAAGGCGATTTTCGTCGTGCTTGAACGGAACAGATGGCTGGCATCCAACGCCACTAACTCACTGTCCTCCTCCGGCTGATAAGCCATCTTCGCAACTATGCCAATCCCCAGCCCTAATTTCACATAGGTTTTAATGACGTCGGCATCGGCTGCCGTGAATACCACCTTGGGTGCTAAACCGTGCTCTAAAAAAGCCTCGTCAAGACGCGAGCGCCCGGTGAAACCAAAAACGTACGTAACGATTGGGTGCTTCGCAATATCTTCAATTGTCAGTTGAGACACCTGCGTAAGCGGATGATTTCTCGGCACGAGCACACAGCGGTTCCAGCGATAGCAGGGCAGCATAATAAGGTCGCTGAACAATTCCATTGCTTCGGTCGCGATGGCGAAATCAACCGAGCCGTCCGCCGCCATCTCAGAAATCTGCATGGGCGTTCCCTGGTGCATATGCAGCGATACGTCGGGATAGCGCTTGATAAAGTCACCAATCACACGCGGCAGCGCGTAACGGGCCTGTGTGTGAGTGGTGGCAATCGAAAGGCTGCCCTTGCGTTCATTGCTGAACTCCTGGGCAACCTGCTTGATGCTCTCGCACTTTCGCAGAATTTCCCCTGCGGTTCGAAGAATCACTTCACCGGCTGGGGTGATCCTGGTCAGATGCTTGCCACTGCGAGAAAAGATCTCCACACCCAGTTCGTCTTCCAGCAAGCGGATTTGCTTGCTGATGCCGGGCTGGGATGTGAACAGACTTTGGGCGGTGGCTGATACATTAAGATCGTGGTGAGCGACCTCCCAGATGTAACGCAACTGCTGCAATTTCATATGCCCTCCAAATGGCGGCAGCTCGACAAGAGAAAGCCGCCACAAAAACCAGCGCAACCGCTGCTCGATTATAAAAACGCCAAAAAATATTCTCTAAAAGAATAGCTAGTAAACCGATAATTTACCAACTTAGATAAATTTAGCACTAGTCAAGCAGTTTGCTTGCAAAAAAATAATAAGGGAGATATGTGATTAGCGAGTTCACCACTCGGACAAATAGAATCAGGCACGAAAACCGGTCTTAACGCTGCCGTACCAATGGCCGTAATCCGGCTTCATCATCGGCACCATAAAGACCGGGACCTTGGCAAGCTGCAGCACCTTGGTCGCCACCGAGCCGAGAAGTCGCCCATCTAATGCTTCCGCCGAATGGCTGCCGACCACAATGAGATCCGCGCCTATTCTTTCTGCTTCCCGCAAGATAACGGCCGCAGGCTGGCCCGGCAAGACTGCGACATCTTTGACCAATCCCAGCAAGCCGGCCTCACCCCCGGGGTCGCGGGAAAGGTGCTCAAAAATCTGTTCACGCAGAGCTTCCAGCAGCCCTTTGATATGGGAGGTTTGCAGAACTTCTTTCTTAACCTGATCCGAGCAGTGACTGCGGACCACGGCAGCCGCGAACTCACCAATGGGCGGCACCGCGTGAACAATGCTTATCTGAGCATTGAATTGTCGAGCGAGAGATTCCACATGCAAAAGACTGTGACTGGTGAAAACTCCCAAATCGGTCGCAAATAGTATTGTCTTGATCATCTATGCCCCTACAGCACGTCTGGAGCCGCGAGCATTCAGATCTGCTCGATTCTTGTTTTGGAGCTAATCCTACAGCGCGCCAGATTTCTCGTCCCTGCTTGAAGCCTAGCAGTGGCGACAATAAATGCAGGACAAACCGACGAGTGCCGCGCTGATATCGAACCGCTAACCAGAAGATTGAAGGGGCAAATACGATAAGGTGACGTTTAAGATTCTTCTGGAGGCTGATTCGCGACGCCATGGGGTACATGGCCGGTGGCAACGTGCTCACGCGCGGACAAACAATGAGTCGCCTGATCGTCAAAGAACACATCCGCACCATAGGCTTTTAGGAAGGCGCCCTTATCAAGTCCGCCGAGAAATAGTGACTCGTCGAGGCGTATATCCCACGCGCGCAGAGTGCGAATCACCCTTTCGTGAGCGGGAGCCGAGCGAGCGGTGACCAATGCGGTACGAATAGGACTCTCCTCGCGGCTAAACTCCTTTTGCAGAACTTGTAACGCCGCCAAAAATGACTTAAATGGGCCGCCACTTAAGGGGGTACGGGCGGATTCCCGCTCTCGCTTGGCAAACTCTTCGAGACCCTGGCTCTTATAGATTCTCTCCGCTTCATCCGAGAACAATACCGCGTCACCATCAAATGCAAACCGCAGCTGTTTGGAGTCCTGAAAACCTTTTTTGGAGGTCAGCAGTGTCGCCGCTGCCACGCCGCGTTCCAGCGCCTGACAAACATCCCCAGCATCCGTGGAAAGAAATAGGTGACAGTTAAAGGCTTCGATATATCGATACGGGCTCTCACCACCGCAAAACGCCGCTCTGGTGATTTTCAACCCGTAATGGTTGATCGAATTGAACACCCTAAGTCCGGTATCCGCGCTGTTGCGCGACAGCAGGATGATTTCAACTCGCGGCTCTCCACCGAGCAGCTCATTGATGTGCAACAGCTTTTTCACCATAGGAAAAGCATCGCCCGGCATAAGGACGTCGTCTTCATGGTCTATCTGGTACTGCGAGTAGGCATCCAACCCCTGGGATTGGAAGACGGCGTGGCTTTCATCCAAATCGAACAAAGCACGAGAAGAAATGGCGATAACCAGTTTGCTGCCAAAACCTGTCGGCATAGACACTCCGCAAAAAGTTGTTCAATCTAAGGTCAGCGGCTTCGTCGACGAACGTGCGCTCAAGCTCTGCGTACACTCGGCGACATCATCGGTGTTGCCATGCGTGAAATCTATGGCGGTTTATCGCCTGCATCAACGCCGGTGGAATGCGTCGCCATCTTGCGCAATCGCAGGGCGCAATACAAGTTGCGGTCATGCACCCGTTACAGATACAAAAAAACCCCTTTCGGGGCTTTGCGTGATTAAATCGCCTTAATTGTTCCCTTGGGAAGAACGGCGTGAACCGCGGCTTTTTGAAATTTCAGCTTGATATCGCCGCCTACGTCCAATGTGATATAGACGTCACCGACCTCAACTACACGCCCTAACATTCCGCTTGTCATCACCACCTCATCTCCTTTGCTCAGCGCTTCCACGAGCTGTTGATGCTCTTTTTGTCGCTTGCGCTGGGGGCGTATCAGCATGAAATACATAAGGGCAAACAGCCCTACGAGCATTACGATTTGCATCATGCCGCCACCCTGTGGCGGAGCTGCTTGCGCCTGCGCGGATGCTTCAGCAATAAAGAAAGACATGAATAACCTCGTTGATATTCAAAAAGACATGAAAATTGGGGTTTGCAACTCTACAGAGTTTCCCTAATTCGGGCAATGCCAGGAGCCTTTGTGCGAGGAAGACAGTGAAGCCCGAACGGGCTCCACTTGAAAAGGCTTAAACGTAGTCGCGAAATAGTTTACGAAATGTACTGGGAGAAAGACCGGTCCAACGCTTAAATGCGTTGGTAAAGCTGGTTCTGTCGGAAAAGTCGAGAGAGGCTGAAATGCTATCGATGCTGAGGTGTTGTTTGATCAGATAGTCGATTGAATAATGGAATCGCACCTGATCTCGCAGTTCCGCAAAACTGATGTCCTGCTGCTGCAAACGTCTTTGCAGAGTGCGCTTCGACAAGTTCAGCTCCTCTGCCACATGACCAATACCCAGTTGCGCATGACCAATACGCTTCTGCAGCACTTCTACCACGCGAGCGGGAACCCCATAGACTTCCGGGAGCTTCGCTTGCTGGAGATACTCATCTAATGTCTTAACCGACCCCAAAGCAAACATGGCCTGGTCGGTCATTTTGCGTTGTGCTTGTGCTTTCTGTAGATCAATCATACAGGCCACTCCTTCTGCCAAGAGCTCTATGGTTTCTATATCCTCAGCCTTAAATTCTGCTTCTCTAGGAGTCGATGAGAAAAAACACACCACCATCGATTCCGCTGACGAAGGAGATACTGAAGTACCAAGGTACGTATTGACATCCACCCCATTATAGGCAAAGCCTCCCGAATGGGTACCCAGGCTGGGGATCTTTTTAAAATGCTGTGAACTACCGTCAGCAAAAACTTCTTCAGAGGGTGTGCCTTCCACGTGGATGTGCTGCCCCATATAGAAAGGGCTCTCATCGCCGTCAGGCTCTACCGTAGCCATCACCTCAGCAACTTGCTGCGAAAGGCGTCGCAGAAGCAGCGCATACTCCATCCCCCAAATCTGACAGCCAGCTTCGAGAAAGCGGGAGATGCCGGAGCGGTCAACACCATAGCGCGGTGTCGCGGCGAGAACCTGATAAAGATATTTAACGCGCTGGCCGAAATCCGATGATATAGGAGCATTAAACTGGAAATCTGCACGGACGTATTCCGGAGATGTCTTGCTGCTGATGTTAAGCTTCAAGTCGTTCACCTTTTCTTCGATTATTAAGTGGGTTCTTTTTATTTATTAACCATCTAAATGAAGCAGGATTTCGAGGCCATTAAACTAAGCTTATGACGTCTAAAGAACCAGCTCCGTATGCGCCAGCACGCCCATTTTCACGCCAATAGTTATTCCACACTAACCTGCGACAACAGTAGGTGCGATCTATATGTCGAACACACCTTATGGCACGAGCGGTTGCAAACCTGCGTCAGCTTAATCAATTTTGTCGCAATTTCAAACAGCTCTGTTCATGCACTTGTTTGAACGACTCGAAGCATTTACATCAGTAAAAAGTTACAGAAAGGCTATTTTTTTAGGAAAAACACGAGACAAAGTACTAAATCTCTCCACCCTCCAAGCAGCTAAATTTACTGAGAAGCAAACCAATTCAGCAGAACTTGATGATGACCGGCCGTAGAAAACTTCGTTAAAACCTCGGCAATCTTGCCCTTGGGGTCAATGATAAAGGTCGTGCGGATGAGCCCCATATACTCTTTGCCCATAAACTTTTTCAGCCCCCAAACTCCATAAGCCTCAGCGATGGCATGGTCCTCATCCGCCAGCAAATCAAAATTTAGCTGGTGCTTGTCGCGAAATTTTTCCAGCCTCGCCTGCGGATCTGGGCTGACGCCAACCACTGCAACCCCCAGATCATCCAATTCTTGTTTGATATCGCGGATTGAGCAGGCTTGCGTCGTACATCCTGGCGTCAGTGCCTTAGGGTAAAAGTAGAGAACTAAGTAGCGACCGCGAAAATCTTTGAGCTTTACCTCAGCACCATCTTGGTTCAGAAGTGAAAATGCCGGCGCTTTATCGCCAATCTTGACCAATGACATCACACACCCTCCTCACAAACGAAAAAAAGCCGCTTCGTCTAGGACAAAGCGGCTTAAGAATATACTTACACGGCTAGACGTGTTTAGGCAGGCAGCAGCGATTTAACCGCATCGCGCTCTTCTTTCAGCTCCTGCGCCGTGGCATCCATCTTAGCCCTGGAGAACTTATCGATATCCAAGCCCTGAACAATCTGCCAATCGCCGTCTTTGCACACACAAGGGAACGAGTAGATAAGCCCTTCTTCAATCCCGTAACTGCCGTCGCTGTATACACCCATGCTGACCCAATCACCGGCCGGAGTACCTAACGCCCAGTCGCGCATGTGGCAGATGGCCGCGTTGGCTGCAGATGCGGCGCTGGAAGCACCGCGCGCCGCTATGATCGCCGCGCCGCGCTGCTGAACGGTGGGGATGAACTCATTCTCATACCACGCCTGCTCAACTTTCTCGATGGCGACACCGTCATTCACCATAGCGTGGAACAGATCCGGGTATTGAGTCGATGAATGGTTGCCCCAAATCGTCATTTTGGTTACTTGGTCGAGGGTGATACTGAGCTTCTGCGCCAGCTGCGTCACCGCCCGGTTGTGGTCCAAGCGCGTCATCGCGGTAAACTGGCGCGGGTCAATATCGGGCGCATTGCGCTGGGCAATCAGGGCGTTGGTATTGGCGGGATTACCCACTACCAGAACTTTGATAGTGCGGGCGGCATGGTCATTGATCGCTTTGCCCTGTACCGAGAAAATGGCGGCATTGGCTTCCAACAGATCTTTACGCTCCATGCCGGGGCCACGTGGGCGCGCGCCAACCAACAAGGCGTATTCAGCATCTTTGAAGGCTACGGTAGGATCATCCGTACAAACCACACTCTGCAACAAGGGGAACGCACAGTCTTCCAGCTCCATCGCCACCCCTTTGAGCGCGTTGAGTGCCGGCGTGATTTCCAACAATTGCAATATCACCGGCTGGTCTTTGCCCAACATTTCACCAGAAGCTATGCGGAATAAAAGGGAATAACTGATTTGACCGGCTGCGCCGGTCACGGCAACTCGTACAGGTGCTTTCACGATAGATCTCCGTGGCAATTAGTGAGGATCGACAGCAAAACGGTCATTGCCGGCGACCGGGTTTCAGCTGAGCCCGGAGTGCCTATGTGGGCGCGGACTCTTGTGCCGGGCTGGGGGTTCAAATGCGGCGCCATTATAGAGTAATGAATGAAAATGTCATTATGGCAACGACGGGGTTTATGGTGCCGGATAGCGGCTCGCAAGCGCTCGGTACACATCTTCTCGGTAGCTGGGGCTGTTACTGTCGAGCGAATCAAGAACCTCAACCAGATGTAGATTATCCTCACGCCCGCCCCAAAGCTTCTGGTATGAGCCCTCCTTATAGCCGCGATCTTGACGGAAGAAGTTGAGCACATTTTTGCCGACATAGGAGCGATAAAGGCTATCAAGGGAGATATCCATATGACCCAAGAGTCGGCTGAATAACTGTGGGTCAAATTGCTTACTAGTGAGGGTTTGCTGGGCAAAGACTTCCACGTCTCGACAGAAGTTCTGCTCGGGGACATCCGCGACCATAGCCGCTTCCAGACTCGCCGCGATTTTCTCTTCGTCCTGCTCTCGCTGCAAAAGACTGCTCAAGCCAAAATGCCATATATCGATCAACTCCAGCACCACTTGATCGCGGTCGGGCGACTGTTTCTTCCACCATTTCCAGCCGTAATGGTCCATCAACTCCGCGCACTCAACCCAAATGGCCCTATACCACTCGTAGTTCTGATCCCGCCAAGCTGGATGAACTCGAGTGTTCATTTCATTCTGCATCTGCAGCATAGCCAATAGCTTTTGCTTCACTTTTACACCTCGCAAGCCGATCGGCTCCGCTTATCCGCCGTCACAAAACGGCAATATCAATGAAATATTGGTTTCACATTGCAGGACTATTTTAGCGACAACAGGAGAACATCATGCGCCTACTGCTTCAGAGTATCCACAGCTTCGATCTGAAAACCTTTAATTGGTGTCTCAGGCGGAAGCACCGCGCTGTCGCCATATGCATGGCCAGAATCTGCTCTTATACCGCCAACGGCCCACTCTACGTGCTTGCCGGACTGTTATTTGTGCTACTGCAGGACTGGTTTCTGGTGCAGCTGATGATTGCAGGATTCGTCGTTGAAAGAACTGGGTACTTTGTGTTTAAAGCCCTCTTCAGGCGCAACCGACCGCCTGCCGCAATTCCCGGTTATCGTAGCGTTATAGAGCCGGCGGATCAATTTAGTTTCCCCTCCGGCCATACCTCCGCGGCCTTTCTGGTTGCCGGAGCAATGGCGTTTGCCCTGCCCTGGACAGCGTGGCTCATGTATCCATGGGCCCTAGCTGTCGGCATGTCGAGGGTGATTTTGGGGGTTCACTTTCCAACCGATACGCTGGCGGGTGCCGCCATGGGCCTGCTCATTTGCCAGGGCATGGCTCACCTCCTGACCGCGTGAAGCGCTTCCGCCGGAAAGTACGCTTGTGATTGTGGTTTCTTACGCTTGCGCCCGCTTAAAAAGCTCGAAGAAGTTGGCCGTGGTCTGCTCTGCCAAGCGCTCCAAACTCATGCCGCGCAGCTCCGCAACAAATTCGGCTACCGCACGCACATATCGAGGCTGATTGGATTTACCTCTATAGGGAACAGGTGCCAGATAGGGAGAGTCGGTTTCCACCAACAAACGGTCGAGAGGAATCTTTTTGGTCACCTCTCTCAACTCATCGGCATTGCGGAAGGTTACTATGCCGGAAATAGAGATGTAATAGCCCTGGTCTAAAGCCTTGCGCGCCATATCCCAAGATTCGGTAAAGCAGTGCATGACCCCCGCTGAGTCGGGACTGCCGCTGGCTTTGATCAAATCGATGGTATCGAACTGCGCCTCACGGGTGTGCACAATGACCGGCAATCCCAGGTCTGCCCCTGCCTGCAGGTGATTAAAAAAGCTTTCCTTTTGCTCTTCTTGGCGCTCCTTACTGTAGTAATAATCCAGTCCTGTTTCACCGAGCGCCACGACTTTCGGGTGGTCACACCAGGCTTTGAGCGTCTCCACGGACTCTATGTGCTCGCCTACATCGGAGGGATGAACCCCCGCCGAGGCGAATATGCCCGGATCTCCTGACGCGATGTCCAGTACGGCTTGGCGGTTATCATCACTGATGCACACACATAACATATGACTAACGCCGTCGGCGCGCGCGCCTTCGAGCGCGGCGGCCAAAGAGCCCCCACACTGGTCCAGCTTCAAGCGATCGAGATGACAATGGGAATCAACAAGCATGGCAGTTACATTGTGTGAGTCGGGCGATCGGACTCAATAGAGCCCGCCAGATAGGTTTCAATTTTCTTGGATGCAGTATCGTCTTCGGCGCTGAACTGCACGCCTATACCCGCCGCGCGATTGCCCTGCGCGCCCTTTGGGGTAATCCACACAACTTTGCCGGCAACGGGGATTTTTTCCGGCTCGTCCATCAAGTTGAGCAGCATGAACACCTCATCCCCCAAGTTATAAGACTTGTTGGTGGGGATAAACAGGCCGCCGTTTTGAATAAACGGCATGTAAGCGGCGTAGAGCACCGCCTTATCCCGGATGGTTAGAGAGAGGATCCCGCTACGGGGGCCACCTAATCCGGCCATAATCAAACCTCGTGGTGTAATGAACGCAGAAACATACGCATTTTTAGATCGAAAAGAAATAGCGCCGTTCAACTCTCGGCGCCGCGCATGTCAATTTCTAAATCTAGCTTGTTTTCCGGCTCAATTCCTTTAGATCCATCATGATTTCTTCGATCAGCAATTGCGGGTTTGGATTGGCGGTACTTAAGAGCAGGCGCTTTTTCGCTCCTAAAGCCTCGTAAAAACGCATCAATTTCGGCATAGGTAACCCGCGCAAGCGGCTCACTACAACATCCTCGCTGTCCGTTTGCCCAGAAGCGCTGCGGCGAACCGCATCCGCGACCCAGATTTGCAACTGCTCCAAGACCCAGACGCCGCCATATGCGGTTATCACTTTGGCACTGTCGAGAAATGTTGAAGTATTGTCCAATAGCTTCAGCAACTCCCGCTGCAGCTGCTCTCGCTGCCCCCAAAGATCCGTGGCCAACCAATCCATTACCCGCAGCGGCCGTCCGCCGGCCGCTCGAAGAAGCTTGTCGGCATCGGTGACGCGATTGCGCTCCAACCACTGGAGCGCGTCGGCGAAGTCCGGCGTACGGATCTGCACGCGAGAGCAACGGCTGCGAATGGTCGCCATTAAAAAGGCGGGCTGCTCCGTCACCAGCAGGTAAACGCAGTTACCGCTGGGCTCCTCCAGACTCTTCAACAACGCATTGGCTGCATTGGTATTCATTGTCTCTGCTGGGGATAGGATGGCCAGCTTGCGTCCGCCCTGCTGCGCCGTTTTATTGGTGAATTCCGCCATCTCCCGTATCTGCGAAATCTTGATGGATTGCGCCCCGTCTTCCGGCGTTACCCAGTGTAAATCGGGGTGACTGTCCGCCTGGATAAGCAGGCACGCGCGGCACTGGCCGCAGGAACGCCCCGGGTGAGGTGCTGAGCACAACAGGTATTGAGCCATGGCGCGCGCTAACTCTAGGGCGCCGATTCCGCTCTGCCCCACCAGCAGCAACGCATGCGGCAGTCGACCCTGCTCCACCTGGCGGGCGAAGCCTTCCCATACAGAGGTAAACCAGGGATACGGCGGTTGTGGTAGCAAGCCGGTGAGGGCCATCTGCAACTCCATCAATCTAACGTAGAATGGCGTCCCACTTGGAACGGCCGGTCGGTTTTTATGCTGGACATACTTTACGAAGACGAGCACTTAGTCGCGATCGCAAAGCCTGAAAATTTGCTTTGCGTTCCAGGGCTGAGTGACCCGGCGAATCTGTTTGACCAGGTGCGCAATGTCTATCCTAACGCGCGGGTTGTCCACCGCCTGGATATGGCCACCTCCGGGGTGGTGCTATTTGCGCTGAATCACGCCTGCCAAAAAAGCCTCGGCCAGCAGTTTGAAAGGCGCACCATCTATAAGCGTTATAGCGCTTTGGTCAGCGGTCATCTCCGCTCAGCTGCGGGTGAAATTGTTATGCCGCTGCTATGCGACTGGCCCAACCGTCCACGGCAAAAAGTTGATTGGCTCCAAGGAAAGTCTGCTCATACGCTCTTTCGGACAAAGCGCTACCTCGGCAACTGCACTTTGGTCGAGCTGCAGCCGTTGACCGGAAGATCACACCAATTGAGAGTGCATTGCCAACAGCTTGGCCACCCGATCGTCGGCGATACTCTCTACCACCATACCCCAGAGGGCAGCCGGCTTATGCTGCATGCGGAGTTCATTGACTTCCACCACCCCCAACTTGATCGCCGCGTCGAGATTTACTGCCCTACGCCTTTCGGCACATGATGGTATTGATCCATTAGCTTGCCCAGCTCCGCCGCGATGCGCGCCTGGACTTCCGCTAAAGAGCCCCCCGCATCAATCACCGAAAAACGCTCTGGGTGGCTGCTCACTCGCTGTCGATAGCCTGCTCGGACCGCCTCAAAAAATGCCCGTTGCTCCCGCTCAAAGCGATCGGCGGCAGCGCGATCTCGCGCTCGGGCAAGGCCGATCTCTACATCCAAATCCAGATAGAATGTGCGGTCTGGATGACGATCGCCCTGCACCAAGCGCTCCAGTGTTTGGATCATCTCCACCGGTAGTTTTCTGCCGCCGCCTTGATAGGCATAAGTGGCGTCGGTAAAGCGATCGCATAACACCCACTTACCCTGCGCCAACGCCGGCTCGATCACCTGGCGCAAATGCTGTGCTCTCGCAGCAAAGATCATCAACAGTTCGGCTTGAGGATCAACCGCCTCTTCGCGATTGGCGAGCAGTAGGGTCCGCAACTCCTCCGCCAGTGGTGTGCCGCCCGGCTCGCGCGTGCAAATTAATTCCACTCCGGCGCGCTCCAACCACTCCCGCATAAACGTCAAGTTGGTCGTCTTGCCGACTCCTTCCACTCCTTCGAGGGTGATAAACAAGCCGCGGCGTACTTTAGTCATGACTGCTGTTCCGCTGGGGGAGAGGTGAAGAGCGATAGTCTGGTCGCCGCTGGCGCTGATACTGTTGGACCGCTCGATTGTGTTCCTCAAGCGTACTGGAAAAATGATGCGAGCCATCACCCTTTGCGACGAAATACAAACTACTGCCTTCAGCCGGATGCAAAGCGGCGTGTACCGCCGCGCCACTGGGCATCGCGATCGGCGTCGGCGGCAAACCAAAATTGGTATAGGTGTTATAGGGTCCGGGCGTTCGCAAGTGCTGTCGCGTTAAGTTGCCGGTAAAGTCACTGCCCAAGCCATAAATCACCGTCGGATCGGTCTGCAATCGCATGCCCAGACGCAAGCGGCGCACAAAGACCCCTGCAATGTCCTGTCGCTCCGACACTAAGCCCGTTTCCTTTTCAATGATCGATGCCATAACAAGCGCCTGATAAGGCGTCTGATAGGGAAGGTCTGGGGCGCGATCCGCCCATTCACGCTCTAAAACGTCGCGCATCAATCGATGAGCCCGCCGCAGCAGCCCCACATCGGAGTCGCCGGCAACGAACTGATAGGTGTCGGGATAAAACCAGCCTTCCGGGTGAGCGAGGTCTAGGTTGAGAAGCGCTAGCTGTTCTTGCAGAGTTTTGCCGGCTAAGGTAACGCTCAACTTGGGCTGAAGCGCTAGCAGCTCTACCCATTCCTGGAAGGCCCGCCCCTCAACCAGGGTTACCGTATAGGTAATCACCGCTCCTGATTGTAAGCGGTTGAGCATGCTTGCCGGCGTCTCGCGCTCGAGGAATTGATATTCCCCGACTTTAATCGAGTCCGGCTTTAGGTATTGAGCGTACAGGCGCCAAACGGTGGGCCAGCGCAACAGGTCTTGCTCGTGCAAGCGCCTAGCGACACTGACCAGACTCTCCCCTCTTGCCACAACAAAATAGCGTTTGTCCTCTTCGATTCCTTGATCTCTGTGCAGCCAATGCCAACAGTAGCCGGCGGCGATTGCACTCATGAGCATCAGCCATAGGGCCATTGAGATGCTAAGGCGGAGCCTACTGACCATAGGGTTCCCCTCCTGCCAAACGCCCTGTCCGAAAGACAGCTTCTACCTGTGCCTGCAATTTGGCGGTGACCGGCCCCGGCACCTGCCACTGACGGTCCGCTAGCTGTTTGACCGGCCATATGCCGCGAACACCATTACTGATAAAAACTTCCTCCGCTAACAGCAGCTCATCCAGCGAGAAGTCCCCTTCTTCCACCACCAGCGCGCACGCTGACGCTAAGCGCTCCTTGATGAGCCTGCGCAAAACTCCGTTAACGCCGGAGTGCTGCAGGCGTGGCGTGAGCAACCGATGATGTTTAACAAAAAAGATATTGTGATGAAGCGTTTCTACAATCTTGCCTTGCTCATCCAGCAACAGACCCTGGACCTGGGGATCTTCAGGCAGGTCGAGCGCTGCCAGCACATAATTCAGGCGATTTAGGTGCTTGAGTCCAGCCAAAAGTGGATTGGCATATAGAGGTGTCTGGCAGAGCTGCAGAGTGACGCCGGCGCAAGCCAGCCGAGCGGTATCGTTTAGCGGCAAGCACTGCCAAATAATGGAAGGGGTGGAAGCTTGTGCGGATGGCGGTTTGCAACCCTGCCCGCCCACACCCCTGGTGATGATCAGTTTAAGGATGCTGGCTGGAGCTTCGGGGATTGCGGCAACAAACTGTGCAAAAGAAGCCTGCAGTTGCGACCGAGTTAATGGTATGGCCAAAACTCGGCAGCCCAACTCCAGGCGATCGAAATGGTATTCCAGCAAAGGAGCGCGGCCCGCCACAAACCGCATGGTTTCGAACAGGCCATCACCGAACGCCAAACCGCGGTCCGCTACGCTTAGCTGGTCAACGAAAGCGCCGTTGACCATGGTGACCTGCCGGGTGGATAACATTATGGGCAATCCTGCGAATCCCTAGAGTCGGCGGAAAACCAATGTCCCGTTGGTGCCTCCAAAACCGAAAGAATTATTGAGTGCAACCTCGATTCTTTGCGCCTGTGCTTTATGGGCGACAAAGTTCAGATCACACTCGACATCTGGATCATCCAGATTGATTGTCGGAGGTGCGATTTGATCCCTGATTGCCATAACGCTGAAGATGGCCTCAATCGCTCCTGCAGCACCCAGTAAGTGCCCGGTCATGGACTTGGTAGAACTGATGGTCAAATCATTCGCGCACCCACCAAACACCGACTTTACCGCGCGGCACTCTGCCAGATCACCGGCTGGTGTGGAGGTACCGTGCGCATTAATGTGCTGCACATCCGCCGGTGTCATTCCCGCATCTTTAAGAGCGTTCAACATGGATCGCGCCGCACCTTCGCCGTCCTCTGGAGGCGATGTCATATGAAAAGCATCGGCACTGGTGCCAAAGCCGACCACCTCTGCGTATATCTTGGCGCCACGAGCAAGTGCGTGCTGATACTCTTCCAGCACCAGTACTCCAGCGCCGTCACCGAGCACAAAGCCGTCGCGCCCCTTATCCCAGGGCCGGCTCGCTCGATCAGGCTCGGCATTGCGTGTCGATAGCGCCCGCGCCGCACCAAAGCCGCCGATACCAACCGGTGTAGTGGCCATTTCCGAGCCACCGCAAATCATGACATCGGCATAACCGAACATAATTTCTCTGGCCGCCAAGCCGATGCTGTGGGTTCCTGTTGTACAGGCGGTGGTTACCGCTATGTTGGTGCCTTTGAAGCCGTAGCGAATGGAAAGATTGCCGGCGATCATATTGATGATAGAGCCGGGAACAAAAAACGGTGAAATTCGTCTCGGTCCTCTTTCCTTAATGGTCAATGCGGTTTCTTCAATGGAACCCAAGCCGCCAATTCCCGAGCCAATAACACAGCCAATGCGTTCGGCATTTTCGGGCACCACTTGCAGCCCAGAGTCCTCTATCGCCTGAATGCTGGCGGCCATTCCGTACTGAATGAAAGGATCGACCTTCCGAGCCTCTTTCTCGGTGAGGTAAGGCGACAGGTCCAGGTTTTTTACAGATGCACTAAATTGTGTGGCAAAGGCGGAGGCATCAAACTGATCGATCGGGGTAACGCCACTCTTACCCGCCAAAACGGCAGACCAGGATTCGGTCACGTTATGCCCCACAGGGCTGACCATGCCCATACCGGTTACCACTACACGGTTTCGGCCCACTGTATTCCTCCAAACTTAACCAAGCGCAACAGGAAAATTGAAATGCCGTCAGCACACTGAAGACGCCACAATAGTCTTATGGCGGAGCTAAGGCTCTTAAGGGGAAAAATAAAAGCCGCACTATTTACATAGATACGGCTTCTATAAAGATGTTGCTCAGTCGTGATCGACTTACGCCAGATGCTCGTTGATATAATCAATCGCCAGCTGAACGGTCGTGATCTTTTCGGCTTCTTCGTCTGGAATTTCGGTTTCGAACTCTTCTTCCAAAGCCATTACCAGCTCAACTGTGTCCAGGGAGTCCGCACCCAGATCTTCAACAAAAGAGGCTTCGTTTTTAACTTCCTCTTCCTTCACGCCGAGTTGCTCGGCAACGATCTTCTTTACTCTTTCTTCAATGCTGCTCATAACGTTTGTTAGCTCCTAATAGCCTTTTATATAAAATCAGCAGTTTGTCATTTAGAAGTCTTGGCGGATCTTACACCCGCCTTGCATGCCCGCAGCTCAGGTCACGGGGGCCGACTAAAGCGCGCATTTTAGCGTTATTTTTCAGGACTTGTAATCCATGCTCGGAAAATTCTTTAGCCGTGCTTTAAAAGACTAATAATTTCAATGAATTACAAGCACCTCCTCGAAAACAACTGAGCACATCTATGCCTTTCACCCGCCGATACTGAGCCCTATGACATGTAGAGCCCACCGTTTACATGGATGGTCTCTCCCGTAACATAGGCTGCGCCATCACTACAGAGAAACTGCACAACACTGGCAATTTCTTCCGGCTGGCCGAGGCGTGCCAGGGCGATGCCACTCACTAAAGCATCGCGCTGATCCTCGGGAAGAGCGCGGGTCATATCGGTGTCGATAAATCCAGGCGCAACCGCGTTAACGGTGATATTGCGCGAGCCAATCTCTTTTGCCAGGGAGCGAGTAAAGCCCATTACACCTGCCTTGGTGGCCGAATAGTTGGTCTGACCTGCATTGCCCATGGCGCCGACAATCGAGCTGATGTTGACGATTCGCCCCCAGCGCGCTTTTAACATGCCGCGCAGACAGGCTTTGCTTAAGCGATACACGGAGCTCAGATTGGTGTTGACCACGTCAAACCACTCCTCGTCCGACATGCGCATCAACAGGTTGTCTTTGGTGATGCCCGCATTGTTCACCAACACTGTCACAGTGCCGAAATCGCGTGTTATTGCCTCCAGCAACTGAGTGACGGAGTCTGCGTCAGTCACATTCAGCACCATTCCCCGCCCTTCCACACCGGCTTCGCGAATGCGGGCGTCAATCTGCTCTGCGCCAGCGGCGGAGGTTGCAGTACCAATCACCACCATGCCGGCTTTTCCCATGCTGTCTGCGATGGCTGCGCCAATCCCGCGGCTTGCGCCGGTCACCAGGGCGATTTTCTTATCTGTCACTAT
>CAYZVN010000028.1:0-12878 GCA_964482025.1 uncultured Saccharophagus sp.
CGTAACTATAGGGGTAGCATTAATAGCGGTCAAGGGAGCGTATGGCTATAGGGGTCGCATTAATAACGGTCAAGGGAGCGCATGCCTAGCAGAGGCGGAGCTAATGGCGATCGAGGAACGGGAGCGCGGTCGGCCTCCGGCAAAACGTGGAAAATTTCGTGATAGCATGGCCGTCTTTCATGCGCTCACCCGGCGGGCTTCCCCCGCTTCATTCTTTTATTAGTCGTATTCAAGGTGGTTCCAGCAATGCAAATTTCCTATCAAGATTGGAGCGATTTTTTATTGCGAGTAGGGGCGATTTGCTCTCCGGCAGAATTGCACGGCCTGCTCTGTGGAATTCAATCGCGCGGACCCGAGGAAAACTGGCGGAACCATGTGCGGGAATTTATGGATCTGCTCGATGCCGAGGATCTGACGAGTGTGGATGCGGCTCTGGAGGCGCAGTACGATTTGATTGGCAATGCGCTGAACGAGGGTCAGTTTGATTTGCAGCCGCTGCTGCCGGATGACGCCTTGCCGCTGACCACTCGTGCGGAAGCTTTGGCACAGTGGTGCCAGGGGTTTTTGCACGGCCTTGCGACTAAAGGGGAAGCGGTTTTGTTGTCCCTGGATGAAGAGGCTCGCGAAGCCTTGATTGATCTTGCCGAGATTGCCCGACTCGACGATGCCGATGCGGAATCCGAAGCCGGTGAGCAGGATCTTATGGAGTTGGTCGAATATGTGCGCATGGTGTTGTTCAGCATTGTGTCGCAATTGCGTGTGGCAGCCGTGCCGGATGAGTCCGTCACCCGCCATTGAGATTGAATCGTTATTCTGAGTTGCCCCTGAGATTGCCGAAGAGAGTACTCCCATGTCGATCAACAAAGCCGAATTCGCCCGCCGCCGCAAAGAATTGATGGCGCAGATGGAGCCCAACAGCATCGCGATTTTGCCCGCCGCCAAAGAAAAAACTCGCAGCCGAGACACGAACTACAGCTTCCGCCAGGACAGTGACGTGCACTACCTCAGCGGCTTTGACGAGCCGGAAGTGGTGTTGGCGCTGATTCCGGGACGCGAGCATGGCGAGTTTGTGGTGTTCTGCCGCGAGCGCGACCGGACGCGGGAAATTTGGGATGGCTATCGAGCGGGCCCCGAAGGCGCGTGTAAGACCTACGGCGCCGATGATGCGTTCCCGATCGACGATATAGACGACATACTGCCGGGGCTCATCGAAGGCCGCCAGCGCGTTTACTACGCGCTGGGCCGCGATATGGAATTCGATACCCAGGTGATGGGTTGGATCAATCGCATCCGCGCCCAGGTTCGCGCCGGTGCCACACCACCCGGTGAATTTCTCGATCTGAACCATTTCCTCCACGATATGCGGCTGTTCAAAAGTGCGGCGGAACTTCGCCTGATGGCCAAGTCGGCCGACATAGCGGCGCAGGCCCACTGTCGCGCTATGCAGTTTTGTCGACCGGGGGTTTATGAGTATCAGCTGGAGGCCGAAATCCTCCATGAATTCGCCACCAATGGCGCGCGCTTTGCCGCCTACAACACCATTGTCGGCGGCGGTGCCAACGGCTGTATTTTACATTATGTGGACAACAGCCAAGTGCTGCGCGACGGCGACTTGGTGCTGATCGACGCCGGTTGTGAATACGATTACTACGCCTCCGACATCACCCGTACGTTCCCGGTAAACGGGGTCTTCTCGCGGGAGCAAAAAGCGCTGTACGAGGTGGTATTGGCCGCTCAGGCTGCGGCCATTGCCGAGGTCAAACCCGGCAATCACTGGAATCAGCCACACGAAGCAGCAGTGCGGGTATTAACCGAAGGTTTAGTGCATCACGGACTCTTACAGGGTCAGGTGGAGCAGCTGATTGCCGAGGAAGCTTATAAGCCGTTTTACATGCACCGCACCGGCCACTGGCTGGGTAT
The DNA here is from genome assembly GCA_964482025.1 of uncultured Saccharophagus sp. GTDB lineage: Bacteria > Pseudomonadota > Gammaproteobacteria > Pseudomonadales > Cellvibrionaceae > UBA5868. The sequence continues at coordinate 1,921 of CAYZVN010000028.1, forward strand.
GGATGTGCACGATGTCGGGGATTACAAAGTGCACGGGCAGTGGCGGGTATTCGAGCCGGGTATGGTGCTGACGGTGGAGCCGGGCCTTTATGTGTCACCGGACAATGAGCAGGTTGCAAAAAAATGGTGTGGGATTGGCATTCGCATTGAAGACGATGTGGTGGTGACGAAAGATGGCTGCGATGTGCTCACCTCTGGCGTGCCAAAAACCGTGGCCGATATAGAGGCGCTGATGGCGGCACCAAACAGCGGTGCCAGATCGGCATGACGCCGTCTCGTTATGACATCGCCATCGTCGGTGGCGGCTTGATGGGGGCGGCGCTGGCGCTGCTGTTTTGCAAGACGCTGCCGGGCCGGCGGGTCGTCCTGATCGAGCAAAGAGCTTTAGAAAGCGCCAGTGACCAGGTGCTGGCGCAACCCAATTTTGATGCACGCCCCACGGCGCTGGCGCCGACCAGTGCCGTCACTCTGCGTCACCTCGGCGTTTGGCCGGCGCTGGCGACTCATGCCACGGCTATTCGGCGGGTGCAGGTATCCGACCGCGGCCATCTGGGCTGGGTGCGCCTGGGCACCGACAGCAATTCCGGCGAGCCTCTAGGCTATGTGGTGGAAAACCGCGCCCTCGGCCGCGCGCTGACCGATGCTCTGTTGGCGTGTGCGGGGCTGGAATTAAAAGCACCCGCACACGTCCAGCGTTTGCAGACCCGGTCGGGCGGTGTACAGCTTGATTTGAGCGACCACTGCATTGAGGCCGAGCTAGTGGTCATTGCTGATGGCGCCGATTCACGGCTGCGTCAGCAATTGGGAATCGCCGACTTTAATAAGGATTACGGCCAAACCGCCGTGATCGCCAATGTGCGCCACCAGCAAAGCCATCAGGGAACCGCCTTCGAGCGCTTTACGCGGCAGGGGCCGCTCGCATTTTTGCCGCTGGGCGGTGCGCAAGGGCGAACCAGTGCAGTGGTGTGGACCTGGCCCACCGCGCAGGCGGAAGAGGCGATGGCGATGAGCGACGATGTCTTTCTCGCACACTTGCAAAGCGAGTTTGGCTACCGAGTGGGACATTTGCAGCAAGTGGGGGTGCGCCAGAGTTATGGCTTGCGCCTCTGCTTGGCGCAAGAGCAGGTGCGCAGCGGCATTGTCTTGATGGGCAATGCCGCGCATTTTCTCCATCCGGTTGCCGGACAAGGCTATAACTTGGCGCTGCGCGATGGGGTGCGTTTGGCGGAGGTTCTGCAGGATGCCAAGGGCAACCTGGGGGATCTGCAAGTGTTGCAAGAGTACGAGCGGCGCCAGCGGCCGGATCAGCGCAATACCGTGCGTTTGAGCGACGGCTTCAACGAGATGTTCAGCACACCTGAGCCCCATTGGGCCTTGCTGCGCAATCTGGGAATGATCGGGGTGCAGTGGAACAGCGGCGTGCGCAATACGCTGATCCGCCAGTTGTCCGGGCGCGGCAGTCGCCGCGCCAATCCCTGGCGCGGGGTGGGCGCGGACTAATGAAGAGGATAAGCAGTGGCTGACACAGCATCCACAACGCAAGGCGAATCTGCGCAAAAGCCGGTGACCCGGCAAGTGGACGTCGTTATCGTCGGGGCCGGGCTGGTGGGCAGTGCTCTGGCCTGTGCGCTTACCCAACGCAGTGACATTAAGGTCGCCGTACTGGATGCTCAATCACCTCCTGCACCCTATCCGCCGGATCGCTTCGATCCGCGGGTGGTGGCACTGAGTGCTGCATCGGTCCGCTGGCTGAGGGACTTGGACGTTTGGCGCGGTATAGAGCATCAGCGTCTCTGCCCCTACCGGGGTATGGAAGTGTGGGACGGGGAGGGCAATGGTCGCATCCAGTTTTCCAGCGACGACCTGCACCGAGACGAGCTGGGCTTTATTGTCGAAAACAGCGTAGTGCGGCACGCGCTCCACCAGGTGATGCAACCGCGAGTCACTTATCTTGCGCCCCTGGCGGTGGCGGCCTGGGATCAACTCAACGACCTCAATCAATTGACTCTGGCGGATGGCAGCTTAGTGATCGCCCCTTTGTTGATCGCCGCCGATGGCGGTCATTCGCGGTTGCGCGAGTGGGCGCAAATTCCGGTTAGCGCTTGGTCTTATCAGCACACCGCCATAGTTACCACCATTCGTACCGGCAAGGGCCACGGCGATATTGCCCGGCAGCGTTTTAGCCATCAGGGGCCCCTGGCGCTCTTGCCGTTGCGCAGTGGTCCGGAGGATTCCGGCCGGCACTGTTCGATTGTCTGGTCGCTGGAAGAGGCCGTGGCGGAGCGCCTGATGGCTTTGACGGATGCCGAGTTTTGCGCGGAATTGACGCGCACCAGCGAGGGCTGTTTGGGGCCGGTAGAGTGGGCCGATCAGCGCCACGCCATACCCTTGTGGCAGCGTCACGCCGGCGAATATGGCCGTGCCGGCTTTGCCTTGCTGGGCGATGCCGCTCATACCATTCACCCGCTTGCGGGTCAGGGCGTCAACCTCGGCCTCTACGATGCTCAGGTCTTAGCCGCGGAAGTCCTGCGTGCCCATCGGCGAGGTGTCCCGCTCAATCACGATTCTTTGACGCAGCGCTATCAGCGCCAGCGGAAATTCCACAATTTGGCCGCCATGGCGTCTATGGAGGGGTTTAAGCGATTATTCGGTGTGAACTCGCCTGCACTACTGACGGTGCGCAATCGCGGCATGAGTTGGGTCGATAACCAGCTGTGGCTCAAGCGCCTGCTGATGCAGGTTGCCGCCGGCGATATCTGACCAGCCTATGACACCGGACAAACCCCAAGTCGCTGCGCCGGTTATCGCGGAATACCGCGACTGGCTGGTGTGCCACGATTGCGGCGCGCTGCAGCCGATGGTGCCGCTGCCGGCGGATCAGCAATTGATCTGTGGCAACTGCGACCGGGTACTGCACTTTGGGCGCGGCCCATGGCTCGATAAAACGACCGCCCTGGCGGTCGCGGCTTTAGTGCTGTTTATCGGCGCGAACGCTTTTACCTTCTTTACTTTGCAGCTCGGCACTGCCGCCCATTCGGCGACCATTCTTTCGGGTACCGGCGCGTTAATTGATCGCGAGGAGTGGGTGCTGGCGGCACTGGTGTTGGTGACGATCTTTTTGTTGCCGATGCTGGAAGTGTTTGCGCTTTTGTATTTGCTTGTCCCCTACCGATTTAATCGACGATTGCCTGGGCAGATTGCCGTTTTGCGCTGGTTGGAGCGCGTGCAGCACTGGATCATGCAGGATGTTTTTTTGCTTGGCGTTTTGGTGACCACAGTAAAACTGGGCGACAGCGCCACTGTGCATTTGGGGCCGGGAATGCCGCTGTTTTTCCTGTTGGTGGGTGTCTTGCAGGCGGCCTATTGGATTATGGATAAGCAAAATCTGTGGAGCTGGCTCTATCCCTATAACTGCTTTACCAAGCACGAGCACGAAACTTTGTACGACTGCGACGTGTGCAAAGCTATGGTGTCTGAAAGTGTCATTGCCCAGCGTCGCCACTGCCCGCGCTGTAAAGCCCGCGTGTACAGCCGCATTCCAAACAGCCTGCAGAAAACTAGCGCGCTGATTCTCGCTTCGGTGATTTTATTTATCCCAGCGAACCTCTATCAGATCATGCATTACGACGAACTGGGGACGAATTATGACAGCACCATTTTGTCCGGTGTTATCGACCTCGCCGCCAACGATTTATGGCTGATTGCCATAGTGGTTTTTGTCGCCAGCTTGGTGGTTCCAGTGGCGAAATTATTAATGCTGGGGTTCCTGGTTTGGTCCGTTTATGTGCGCATGCAAGGACTCACCCGTCTGCGCAGCTGGATGTATCGCATAACCAAATTTATTGGCCGCTGGTCGATGGTGGATGTCTATGTGGTTACCTTACTGACGGCAGTAGTGCAGTTTGGTTTAATTGGCCAAGTCGAGCCAGGGGCGGCACTTTTGCCGTTTGCAGCCGTAGTGGTATTGACCATGTTGGCGGCTGAAACCTTCGACCCCCGTTTAATCTGGGAAAATGCAGGTGACAAAACACCTGCCGAAGCGCGCAAACGTACCCTTGCACAACTCAATACTATTAATGTATTCCCCGGGTCATGACGCGCCTTTGCGTGTACCTGTGGGGTAATCGTCTTTTGGGAATGTCGGTCTGATGCTGAATAATGTTCGCCTGAAATCCGCCCCATCCATTTCGCCCGTGTGGATTATTCCGCTGCTCGCCCTGATTATTGCCGCTTGGTTAGCTTTGCGCTCTTGGCAGCAAAAAGGCACCGAAATCGAAATCCTGTTCGACAATGCTAATGGCATCCAGGTGGGGCAAACCCAAGTGCGCCTAAAAGATGTGCCGGTTGGTCGGGTGACGAAAATGCGCCTCAGTGCGGACCTGTCACAAGTGCGGGTGTTTGCGCTGCTGGATCGCCAAGTCAGCCGGCACCTGAGTGAGAACAGCCGCTTTTGGTTGGTGAGCCCGCGGGTGAGCGCCAGCGGCGTATCGAATCTCGGTACCTTGATCTCCGGTATTTTTATCGTTATGGACCCGGGTAAGCCCGGTGACTTCCGCAGTGTCTTTACCGGGCTGACCGAGCCGCCCGCGATTCAGTCCGACGACCAGGGAACCCAATTTGTGCTCCTGGCCGATTCTCTCGGCTCGCTGGATATAGGCTCGCCGGTATATTTTCGCCAATTAAAAGTGGGTGAGGTAACCAGTTATAAATTGGCCGACAGCGGCAACCATGTGGAGGCCCGTATTTTTATTGAGGCGCCCCACGATAAATTAGTGTTGCAGCGCAGTCGATTTTGGAATGTCAGTGGTGTGAATGTCAGTGTCGGTGCGGAGGGTATTCGGGCGGAAGTTGGCTCACTCGCGTCGATCATCAATGGCGGGATCGCCTTTGAAAATACCGTGGGTTTTGAAGCGCCTCAGCGCGCACCCAGCGATTACCAGTTTTATTTATATAAAGATCGAAGCTCAGTTATGGAAGAGCGCTACACCCTCAAATACTTTTATTTGCTCAAATTCAGTCACTCAGTGCGCGGCTTAAATGAAGGGGCGCCGGTGGAGTTTCGCGGCATCAAAGTGGGGGAGGTGGTGGATGTGCAACTGCACGCGGTGGACAAAAACCCGGAAGGGTTGCACGTTTATATTTCGATGGAGCCGCAGCGCCTTGACCCCAGTAGCGAGCCCACCCGTGAAGAGTTTGATGCGCTGCTGGAGAATCTGGTTGTCGAAGGCTTGCGCGCCAAAATTAAAACCGCAAATTTGCTGACCGGCTCGCGCATGATCGACTTGGGCTTTCCCCGCGATCCGACAGCCGGCAAATTTATTCGCTCTCCCCAGTACGCGGAAATACCCACGGTGGATGACGCCGCGGGAGATTTGGAAAAACAGCTCATTACTCTTACGCACAAAATAAATCAAATTCCACTGGAACAAATGGGTACCGATCTATCCGAGAGTCTCGCCAGCCTTAATAAAATGCTGAAGGTGCTCGATGAGCGCAACACTGTAGCGAAATTGGATCAGACACTGGGCAATGTCAGCCTTGCCAGCGAACAGCTGGAAGCCACTATGGAGGAGGCGCGGGTTGCGATGAAGGATGTGGCCACGACGCTGAAATCAATGGATGCAATGCTCAGCCCCGACTCGCCGACCCAGTATGAACTGCGAACGATGTTGCAAGCCGTCCAAAATGCGGCGGAAACCATGGGACGACTCGGCGATAAATTAAATCAAAAACCCAATGCACTTATATTCGGGGATAACTGATATGCGCTTTTTCATCGGCATTGTGCTGCTGTGGTTGTTGGTGGGTTGTGCATCGTCACCTGCGCAATTACACCGTTACACTTTTTCGACCAGTACTGTGGAGGTGGCTGGCGAGCCACTGCTGGTCGCCGGCGGCTTGGGCGTAGGGCCGGTGGCACTGCCGGAGTTTTGGCGTCAGCGCGAGGTGGTGGTGATAGAAAATAATCAGGTGATAACCCACGACCGGCATCTGTGGGCTGGGGATCCTAAGCTGGCGATCAGTCGCGTTATCGCAGGAAATTTAAACCGCCAACTACGCACCAATAACATATGGGCGCACCCCTGGGACTCTCGCACCAGACCGCAAAAACAAATTGTGCTGGTGATCGAATCTTTTGGCGGAGCTTTAGCGCAGGAGGTCGAACTGATTGCAAAATGGCACCTGACGGATGACTTTGGTCAGCGCGCTATCGCAACCGAGCGTCAACGATTTACCGCTACTGTGCAAGATCGCTCTTATGCTGCATATGTGGCGGCCCTTAACCGGATGATTGATCAATTATCTGTGGCGCTGGAAGAATCCGTTCGGCAGCATTTGAATAGGTCGCACTAATTAATGCGTCGTACCTAAGGCCATTTTTAACGCAGTATCGGCGGCTGTTATAAGGCCGCCTCTAGTCTTCTCGGCTCGGGCCGGTTAAGACTTTTAGCCACTTCCACAGTGAATTCCCCACGGTTAAATATTTGTCCAGTTGCCGTTGGTTCTGCCAGTAAAAATTGCCTTTGCGAAATAAAAAGTCCCGCTTGAGCATACGTCGGTGCGGATTAAGCTCTTTGACGATTCGCGCCGGATTGCCGGCGGCGACTACGTTGGCGGGAATATCCCCAGTTACTACCGACCCCGCACCAATCACGCTGTTATCGCCGATGGTCACCCCTTTGCAAACAATCACCCGCGCGCCCAGCCAAACATTTTCACCGAGCACCACCGGTTTGCTGCAGCGGAACGGGCGAGTGCGGTTGTAGAGCCCGTGCCAGTCGCAATCGTTGATGCTACACTCCGCCGCGATCATGCTATTTGCGCCAATACGAATCGACATGGCGGCGGTAATTTCCACCCCGGGTGCGATCAGGCAATAATCCCCTATATGAATCGACCCCTGTCCCTGGCGGCTTGACCAGGTTGTTAAACGTACCGGTTTTGCCCGACTGCTGATCAAGTGCAGATAGTTTCCCGCGTGAATTTCTTTGCCGTGAATTTCGCAGGTGTGCGGTTTGATGATCATTGGGTACAGGCCGAGATGATCGAACTGCGGTTGAACAAAACGCCGGACGTACCAGTGATTGAGGCGGGAATAGCAGTGTTTAATAAAAAAAGGTCGGTGATCTTTTCGCACGGAAATTTTTCACAATGAACAACGTAACAATGATGGCCCTGCATCAGGCCATAGAGAGCCACCAGATTAAAGGTTTTCTCGCGCAGGATGAAGCGCAAGCGCTGTATGAGCTGGCGCTGGAAGGTGGCGCGCTCGGCCCCTGTCTTGAGGTCGGCTCTTATTGTGGCAAGTCCACGGTTTATCTCGGTACCGCCTGCCGCGAGTGCAACACCATTTTGTTTGCGGTGGATCACCATCGCGGCTCGGAGGAACATCAGCCCGGTGAGGCGTATCATGATCCCGAGCTTTTTGACGCGGCCGCCCAAGCGATTGACACCTTACCCTCCCTGCGCCGCGCTTTGGCATTGTTTGCGCTTGAGGGTGCCGTGGTGCCGGTGGTCGCACCCTCGCAAGTGGTTGTCAAAAAGTGGGCAACGCCGCTTGGGTTGGTTTTTATCGATGGTGGCCACAGCCACGAGCAGGCGCGAGCGGACTGCCTATCGTGGGCCGATAAAATTGCGCCCGGCGGACTCCTGGTTATCCACGATATCTTCCCCAACCCCGAAGACGGCGGCCAAGGCCCCTATCTTGCGCTGCAAGCGGTGGTCGCACGAGGTGATTTTCACTGGGAAAAATCCATTAATTCCTTAGGGGTCCTGCGCCGTCGCTGAACGGGCTAAACCGGCAAGTGACAAGCGACTAATCTGCCGGGTGGCGCACAAAAGCGGAGCTGTGTGCGGTTCCGCGTGTTGCGCTGAGGCACTCGATGGTAATATGGCGGCGTTTTTTCACCTATAACCTTGGGGGTTATTTTATGAAGTCAGTTAAAAGCGGTTTATTACTGGGTTCTTTGCTCGCGGTCTTTGCCACCAGCGCGGCTCACGCGCAAAACAACCGTGCGCCTAACTACACCACACAACGCGCTCCGGTCATTAGCTTCACCCATGTCGGTGCGCGCTATATGTTTCAAGATATCGACCACAACGACTTCAGCTGTGATCAGGACGGCCCGAATATCTACGGTAGCCTGGATATTCAAGACGGTTGGTACGCTCGCGCCTCGTTCAGCGATGTGAGCGGTGATCATGGTTGCGGCTCCACCAATGTGCAGGCCGGCGGTGGTTATCACACCCGCTTTGACGACAATATGCACATGTACGCCAGCCTGAGCTTTGAAAGCATTTCACCCGATCACGGTAGCAGTGATTCGGGCTTGATCTTGGCGGCCGGTCTGCGCGGGTTTTTGGCTGCGCAACTGGAAGGCGGTGTTGAATTGATGCACAGCACCACGGGCGATGGCAACACGGCGATCAATGGCCTGTTGGCTTACTGGTTCAACGACGCGGTGGCCGCAACCTTCGATGTGGGCTTGGGTTCTGATGTCACCACTTTTGCGCTGGGCGCGCGACTGAACTTCTAACCCAGTTCAGCTATCTGCGTAAAAGGGCGATTTGATCGCCCTTTTTTTTGGGGATTTCACTCGCGGACCATCATTTAAAGGCTTTGTGACCGCGCAGCAGATGCGCGTATAAATTGCAAAAATTGCTCTGCCGGCATAGGGCGGGCGAAAAAATAGCCCTGCATGTAATCACAGCCGATTGTCGACAGTAAATCCATTTGCTCCTGCGTTTCCACTCCTTCTGCCGTCACCCGAATATTGAGGCTTTTGGCCATTTGTACGATGACTTTTACCAAAGTTTCCGCCTGGCGGGAAGCGCCCAGTTCGGCGATAAAGCTTTTATCAATTTTTAGGCTTTCGACTGGATATTGGCGCAAGTAATTAATGGCGGAATATCCAGTACCAAAATCATCTATGGCGAATTGAAAATTCTGTTCACGCAAGGCGAGAAAGTTTTGCGCCTTGGTGCAATGGTCGGCCATTAATAGGGACTCGGTAATTTCCAGTGTCACTTGGTGCGGTGCAATATTCAGGCGTCTACGCAACGCTATTAATTGCTGGGTATGTTGGTGTGAAGCAAATTCCTGCGGTGATCGATTGATGGAAACGTTAATCTCGATACCTTGCTCGCGCAGCTTCAAACAGAACCGCATGGCCTGCTCGACGACCCAATTTCCCAAGTCGCAAATTAATCCGCTTTGTTCGGCTACCGGAATAAACTCGGCCGGTGGAATCATGCTGCCATCGCCTTGCGGCCAGCGGCAGAGCGCTTCACAGCGGGTGAAACGCTGCTCCTGTGTGTTGTAAATGGGCTGGTAATAAACTTCGAATGCATTGTCGTTGAGGGCTTGCTTGATGGCGTTGCTCAGCTCGATATAACGATCGGCCTCATTGCGCATGGACATGTTGAAAAAATACAGAGAGTTGCGTCCGGTCCTTTTGCTTTCATACATGGCGAGATCGGCGTGCTGGATCAGGGAGGCGGCATCGGTGCCGTCGGTGGGGTAAACCGCGACGCCCAGGCTGCAGGTAATATTCACCGCGGTGCCGTGAATATTTCGGCTCTCTGCCACACATGAGGCGATAATCTGCGCACGATTTTCAATCTCTGCCGTGCGGTCAATATTTTTTAACACTGCGATAAACTCGTCACCGCCAAAGCGGCACAGAAGGTCGTAACTGCGCACGCAGCTCTTCAAGGTTTGGGCGACCTGCACCAGCAGCTCATCGCCAATTGAATGGCCGAGGCTATCGTTAATTTCTTTGAAATGGTCCAGGTCGATAAAGAGCACCGTAAAACCCTGACCCGTTCGCTGGCACTCCTCGATCAGTTGATGTAAGTGCTCGTTAAATTGATAGCGGCTGGTGAGTTGGGTGAGGGGATCAATGGCGGTAATTTGCTCTAGTTCGTGCAAGTGTTGATCGCGTTCGTTGTGGTAGCGACGCAGATAGAAGACCGCGATCGCAGCCAGCACGCTGGTTAAAATCGCAACGCCCCAATTTACCAATTCCAGTCGGCGTCCCTCCGCATTTGGTGTGACGGCTAATTGCCATTCGCCGCCGGGCACTGGAATGGTGTGGGGCGGCTCCTTGGCGGCATTAAATAACACGGCGTCCCCGAGAAAAGGCGCGTTGGAAGCGGAGGTGCGCAGGGCAACTCGGTGGCGTTGAGCAATGTCCTGCAAGCCGGCATCGCGCAAAAGTTCGGGTACCGAGATCACCAGGCTAATCAGCCCCCAGTCTTTCCCCTCTGCGGTACGAACCGGAAAGCGAGCAAGTAAATGCTCGCCGCCGCCCTGCACCAATGGCAGGGGGCCGGCGAGTACCACCTGCTGGCTCTGCATGGCTCGCAACACCGCATCGCGCTGACCGGGATGGCGCCGATAATCGAGCCCCAGAGCGCCCTCATTGCCTTCCAGTGGATACAGTGCATTGACCACTAGATTAGGGGCCAAGGCGATGTGGCGAATATTCAAAGGTTTTTGTAGCAGGCGCTCCGCGACTCGCTCCAAGCTGGCTTGGTCGAGGTCGTTTAGCACGGAAATTTGTGCTTCGAGGCCGTAGCCTATCGCGAGGTTGGCATCCAGCTGCCCGCGCAATTTGGTGGCAAAAGCACTGGCCCAATAATGAGCGTCCAACTGCTTTTCGCGTGTTGCGAGTTGGGACATATGTACGATCAGCAAGGCGAGCAGGGACACCATGACCAGAAAACTGACAACAGCTGCGAGGAGAGGACTTCGACAAGCCTTGCCGTTGCGGGGGCGCGATTCCATGGGATCCTGCCATCGGGATTTGTTATCCCATTAAGGATAGATGCCCTCTAGCGAAACGCAAAAAGGCCGCACATTGGCAAGCGGCGGCCTTAATGGATACAAGTAGTGCAGTTTGGGGGCAGCAGGCGGCTCAGTGAAGGTGCTGCTCATCTCCCGGAAACAGGTCATC
>CAYZVN010000028.1:12978-35542 GCA_964482025.1 uncultured Saccharophagus sp.
CAGCAGGCGGCTCAGTGAAGGTGCTGCTCATCTCCCGGAAACAGGTCATCCAGATCCGCCTGACCGAAGCGGTACTCCGTACCGCAGAACTCACAGTTGATGTCGATAATGTCGCGTTCGCTCAGCAGGGCATAGGCATCATCGCGGCCGAGAGCCGTCAAGGCGCGCAGGCTGCGCTCGCGCGAACACTGGCATTTAAATTCCAGTTCATAAGGCGGGAATAGACGCACCTCGAACTCATGAAACAAGCGGGTTAAAACAGTGGCGTGATCCAGCTCAAACAACTCGTCTGCGGTAAGGGTTTGCGCCAAGTGTTCCGCCGTCTCCCACACGTCCTCGCGCAGGCGCAGCCCATCCGTTGGCGGCAGAGCCTGCAGCAACAGACCGCCGGCGCGGCGGCCATCCGAGTGAATCCACAGGCGCGTAGGCAATTGTTCCGAGCGGGCAAAGTAGGTGGTTAAGCACTCCGCGAGCGAGTTACCTTCCAGGGAAACCACTCCCTGGTAGCGCTGACCTTGATCCGGGTCGAGCGTGAGTGTCAACACACCATTGCCGATCAGCTCTGGCAGAGTCTTGCCGCGCAGTTCCGGTACCGGGCCTTCGGCGAACTTGATGATGCCGCGCAGGGTGCGGGCATCCGTTGCTTCCGCCATGATCAGCGGCACCGCACCCGAACCCCGGGCCTGCACCGTAAGGGTGCCGGAGAACTTCAGAATCTCCACCATCAGGCTGACGGCGACAAAGAACTCCCCCAGCAGCGCTTGTGCGTCCTGCGGCAGATTCTGGTGAGCCATAGCGTGGTGCAGGCTGGTCTCAAGGGTGACGATTTCACCGCGCATATCGCAATCGTCAAACACAAAGCGATGGATTTGATCCGCGTTGGATGCCTTCATATCGAAAACCTAGTAGCAAAGGTGGCGTGTCAGCCAGTTGAGTAGGGGGCGTGGAATCAGTCCCAGGATTGTTTAAATTGATGAATTTGACGCCGCTGCTTTTTCGTCGGTCGACCCTCGTTGTGCGGGTCTAGCGCGCCGGCCAGTTTGCGCTGTTGGGCCGCTAGGTCGCGGCGTTCCACACTGGCGGGCGTCTCCTGGTACAACAAAGCCGCTTCCGGCGCGCCACGGCGCTGCTCGGAAAGTGCCGTCACCACCACTTCGCGCTCATCGTGGCCCTGGCGGATGCGCAAGGTGAGGCCGACGGTGAGTTCTTTACTGGCTTTTACCCGCTGGCCGTCCACATGTATTTTGCCGCCCTCAATGGCTTGTTTGGCAATGCTGCGGGTTTTAAAGAAGCGCGCGGCCCACAGCCATTTGTCGATGCGGACTTTACTGGGAGGTAAATTGCTCATGGGAAGGCGTGCTGCAAACTCTGAACGGTGAAGTCGGTGGGCATAATTTCGTCGAAGTCGATGATATCGATAAACTCGCCCGACATCTGCGGCGGCTTCTGCGAGTCTGGCTGAGTAATGCACACCAAGTGGTGTAAGCCGAAGGACTTGGCCGCACGCAGCACCTGAAGGTTGTCGTCAATAAAGAGGGTGCGCGTGGGATCTATCGCCTCGGCCTCCGTCAAGCGGCACCAAAAAGCATCGGCCTCTTTCGGGTGCTGGTAGTCGTGGGAGGAGATCACCAAATCCAACCAGCGGTCGATGCGGCTCACTTCTAGCTTAAGTGTCAGTCCCTTGCGGTGGGCGTTAGTGGCTAAAATAACCCGCTTTTGCGTCTGTCGCAGAAAGCGCAAAAAGATCTCGGTGTGCGGGCGCAGCTGAATTTTATGTTGAATCTCGCGCTTCAACGCGGGAATATCCATACGCACCAGATCTGACCAGTGATCCAGGCAATACCATTGCAGAGTGCCTTCGAAAGACATAATCAGCTGGGTCAAGTCGCGCTGGGCGTGTGCAGGATCGAGATCGTGAAACTCCGCATAGCGCTGCGGCAGGTGCGTCAACCAGAAATAGTTGTCGAAATGCAGGTCCAGCAGGGTGCCGTCCATGTCCAGCAAAACGGTGTCCACTGCGTTCCAATCAATCATGGGCGAAGTTAAACAGAAGAAAAACCGGTGGTTAGTATGCCTACAAAACCCGAGATATTAAAGCGCACTCCTATGTGCCAGAGTCAGTTGTTCCGGGTGGAATCCCTGGAGTTACGCTTCAGCAATGGCGAGGAACGCACCTTTGAGCGGTTGATGGGTGGCGGTTTGCCGGCGGTCATCATAGTGCCCATGCTCGACGACCAGCGCGTTATCTTGGTGCGCGAGTACGGCGCCGGCATAGACGACTACCACGTCGCTCTGCCCAAAGGCCGGGTGGATGCCGGCGAAAGTCCAATCGAGGCGGCCAATCGCGAACTGAAAGAAGAGGCCGGCTACGGCGCCCGGCGGCTCACCTTATTGAAGTGTCTCACCCAGGCACCAAATTATTTGCAGCATCGCACCCAGATTGTCCTTGCCCAGGATCTGTATCCCGAAAAGCTTGAAGGAGATGAGCCAGAGCCACTGGGGCTGGAAGTCTTGCATCTGGAAGAAATGTCCAGCTGGCTTGAGCGAGGAGACATCACCGAGGCGCGCAGCATTGCCGCGCTCTATCTGACACGCGACTTTCTCGCCGGACTCGCCGCAGCGCGTAATTCCCAAACGAAATAAAAGGCGAATGTAAACGATCGATTAAAAATAGTGGCGCGCAAAGCTGCGGATTCGGCGCGCTCGATCCAATGGTTTGCACACCTTTCGGTTAAAAATTGTCTATTCTTTTATTCCAGCCTCGGGATGTCTGGCTTTATTATCACGGAACGTGTGTCTCGGCATTGCCTACTTGCCAATAAACAACATAATTAACAGGCACAATGTTTATGAAAGCTGCTCCGCAGAATGTTCTTCCTAGTGGCGAACAAAACGACACTTCGATTTTGAAACAGCAACTGGTGCGGGAGATCACCTGCCTTGAGCGCCAACTTGAACGCATCCGTATGCGCGACCAGTTCGCCGACGAAGTGACTTTGCAAACGTATGAGGAGATGATTGAGAGCCGTCGCAAGATGCTCTACAACCTGCCCTGGGAATAGTGCAACATCCCTAAGCACTCCCCCGCCGTCGCCCGCACGGCGAATTTGTTGAACCGTCTGCCGCGACGAAACTCTACAGACTTCTAGCCGGGCTGAGCCCGCTCTCGCACTCCCTGCTGCGGTCACTTATGCTGTAGGGGGAAATCCGGGTATCATCCCCCGACGAATCACCAGACACTGTCGCCAGCGGCTTTTTTGTAATTATGTATCACAGCTATTTCGGCCTGGACGAGCAAGCCTTCTCCATTGCGGTCAACCCGCGCTACCTTTATATGAGCACCCAGCACCGAGAGGCGCTGGCTCATTTGCTCTACGGCGTCAGCAGCGGCGGCTTCGTCATGCTGACCGGTGAGGTGGGGACGGGCAAAACTACTATCATCCGCTGCTTATTAGAGCAGTTGCCCGACCACGCGGACCTGGCGATTGTGATGAATCCTTCCGCCAGCGCGCGCGATCTGCTGTGCAGTATCTGTGATGAGTTTGGTGTGAGTTACACCGCCGAAGAAACCAGCATCAAAGTGCTCACCGATAAACTCAGTGAGTTTCTGGTGGATAACCATCGCCAGGGACGCAAAACCATAGTGCTGATCGATGAAGCTCAGCTGCTGCGCATTTCGACTTTGGAGCAAGTGCGCCTGCTCACCAACCTGGAAACCAACACCCAAAAGCTGTTGCAAATCATCCTGGTGGGGCAGCCAGAATTAAATGAGTTGCTGGCCAAACCCGCATTGCGGCAGTTGTCTCAGCGCATCACCGCGCGCTACCACCTGCGTCCGCTGAGTGTTGACGAAACCGAAGCCTATATCAAACATCGCTTGGCAGTGGCCGGTATGCCACCGGGACGCCAGCCTTTTCCACCGAAGGTCATCCGCCGCGTACACCAAATCAGTCGCGGCATCCCGCGGATCATCAACGTGCTCTGTGACCGGATGCTGCTGGGTGCCTACAGCCGCGAGGCGAGTCAGATCGATGCCGATATATGCCGGCAAGCGGCGGTGGAGGTATTGGGGGAAGGTGTGGCGTCGGTACCCGCCCACCGCAGCCGGGTACCGACCGAATGGATCTATGCCGGTACCGGCGCTTTATCGGTGCTAGTGGCCGGCGCGATTTTGTGGCTGGTGCTGGGCGCGGGGCGGGCGGCGGAACAGTCGCCTGCCGTGGTGGGCGCTGGCAGCATCGTCCGCGAAGCGCCGCAGTCAGCCGGCACCGCGCCGACCCAGCAGGCGTGGTGGCTGTTGAGTCAAGACCACGCGCTGGCCGATCTGCTCAGCGCGCTCGGTATCCAGTACGACAGTGCCATCTACCCCTGTTGGGTGGTCAGTCAGCAGGGATTCAAATGCGAAACCCAGAAGTTGACCACCTGGGATCAATTTAAAAGCTTCAATCGCCCGGCCGTGTTGACCGTCACCACACCGGGTCGCCATACGGCTTATGTGACCTTAGTGGGCATTCAGGAGCACGAGGCCTTGATCTATAAGAAGGACGGGCTGGTGCGCGTGCCGCTGGCCGAACTCGGACGGCTGTGGACGGGTGAAATGGTGTTTATCTGGCGCCGCCCGGAAAACTTTAAAGAGGCTGTCGGCATTGGCTCTAAAGGGCCCATGGTCACCTGGGTAGCCGAGCAGTTCGCTACCTTGGATCAGCAAAGCGCGCCGCTTGCACGCGAGCATTTCAATGCGCAATTGCAACAGCGGGTGAAGCTCTTCCAGCGCGCTAACAATCTTGCCGATGACGGCTATGTGGGCATGCAGACGCTGCTGAAGTTAAACGAGGCGTTGGGGGTGGAGAAGTCTCTCACCGAGCTGGCGCCGACGCTGCTGACGGCAGATGGTTAATGGCGAGGAGACACCAATGGTTATAGCGGAGCGTGGTTGGTTATGTCGCTGATTCTCGATGCGCTAAACAAAGCGGACCGCGAGCGCGAATATCGCGACGCGGTGCCCGATATCAATACCGTACACGGCGGCATCCGCCCGCCCCGGTCCCGCCACCCGGGGTGGATGATCGGCGGCTTAGTCGCAGCGGTGTTGATGGTGCTGGTGTTATTGCTTCTGTTGTGGCTGCGTACGCCGGCCCCGGCGCCAGTGGAACAAAGTACATCGGCCGAGCCTGCGGCCTCCGCGCCAGGAGCGGCGGTGGCGATGCCCGACGCAACTGGAAGGGAGATAGAAACCCCGCTCGGTGTGGTAGGCGCACCGCCGAATGAGGAGGTACGCGCGCTCTACCAACCCCAGAGCGATACTCAGGTTATCGAAGTGACTGAGCCGCAGGTACAGCCGGCACTGAGCGAGCCGACCATCATTACCCCAGAGCAACCGCGCGCCTCCAGCGTCGATGAGGCTTTGGCTCGCAAGCTGTGGGAGGAAAGCCAGCTCGAAATGCAGCAGTTGGTACCGGAAGAACTCTTACGGCAGGCTGCGCCCAAGTCCCCGGTGGCGAGCAGCCCCGTTGAGCCACCGCCACTGCCCGCCGACTTGCCGCTAGAGGAAACGCTGGCAGGGCATCCTGACATTCCCTTTCTGCACGAGCTTTCGGTGTCGGTACAAGACACAGTTCCCACTTTGATGTACGCCAGGCACGACTACGAACAGGGTTTTGTGGTGATCAACAAAGAGGAGTTGCAGATGGGCAGTGCGGCTAAGGGCGGGGTGTTGGTGGAGCGCATCTTGGCCGATGGTGTGTTGTTGTCTCTGGACGGCACCGAGTTCAAACTCTCGTCGCTGAGCAGTTGGGTGAATTACTAAGTGAGCGAACGTCTAGGGCGCCGGCAAATAAGGTTGCACCACCTGCATCAGGCGATCCACTGCACCGCGATTCTGCTCGGCGAAGGCGCGAGCTTTCTCACCTACCGCTGCACGTTCTTGCGGTTGAGCTAACCAGCTCAATAACTGCGCCGTCAACGCCTCTTGCCCTTGCACCGTTACCATGCCGCCCGCCAGCTCCAAGCGTTTGCTGATGTCGGCAAAGTTAAAGGTGTGCGGGCCGCAAATAATGGGCAAGCCCCAAAACGCGGGTTCAATCATATTGTGACCGCCGCGCTCGATCAGACTGCCGCCGACGAAGGCGATATCCGCACAGCCGTACAGCAGCATCATCTCGCCCATAGTGTCGCCCACCAGGACCTGGGTGCCGTCAGGGAATAAACCGGTGCTGCGCCGGCAGGTGCGCAAGCGCGCATGACTCAGCTCGTACACCTCGTCGAAGCGCTCGGGGTGTCGCGGGACCAGGATCAAGAGCGCGTCTGACCAGCGCGCCAGGACTTGCGCAAACGCCTCCAACAAAACTGAGTCCTCGCCCTCGTGGGTGCTGGCGGCAATGAGCACCGGACGCTGCGCGCCATAGGTCTGGCGCAGCGCCGCTGCTGCACTGCGCAGATCATCGGAGAGGCTGATATCGAATTTGACGCTGCCGGTGACTATCAACTTATGCGGCGCCAGTCCCAGGTCCAAAAAGCGCTGGCCGTCTTCGCTGTTTTGCACCGCCACGTGGTCCAGGCATTGGAGCAACTCGCGCGAGGCCTTGGCGAAGTGGCCATAGCGACGGGCCGAGCGCGCCGACAGACGAGCGTTAGCCAGGACGCAGGGAAGCTTCTGGCGCGCGCATTCATGCAGCATATTGGGCCAGAGCTCGGTCTCCATAATAATCGCCAGTATCGGCTTGGTGCGGCGCAAAAAGGCCGCCACTGTCCAAGGCAGGTCGTAAGGTGCATACACATGCAGCACCTGCGTGCCAAACGTCTCGGCCACGCGAGTGGAGCCCGTGGGGGTCATAGTGGTGACCATAACCGCTACTTGGCCGGTCTCCAGCAGGCGTCGAATAACCGGAGTGGCGGCGACCACTTCACCCACTGAGACGGCATGCACCCACACCACCGGGCGAGACTCCTCTGGCGCCGGATAGATGCCAAACCGCTCCGGCCAGCGGATGCGGTAACCCGGTACCTTTTTGTCCTTGATCCACAGGCGATAGAACACCACCGGCAACGCGATGATGAAGATCAGGGTGTAGAAAAAACGCAGCATGAGCGCCCTCAGCCCTGATCGTTAAACTGGGCGGCATACAAGTGGGCGTAGTAGCCGTTGCGCTCCAGCAGTTCCGCGTGGCGACCCATCTCGACAATGCGACCTTCGTCCATGGCAATGATCACGTCGGCGCCTTCAATGGTGGACAGGCGGTGGGCGATAACCAGAGTGGTGCGCCCTCGCTGCAGGGTCTCTAGCGCGTCTTGGATGGCTTTTTCCGATTCATTGTCCAGCGCTGAAGTGGCCTCATCGAGCACCAGAATAGGCGCATCTTTGTAGAGTGCGCGCGCCACGGCTAAGCGCTGGCGCTGTCCGCCGGACAGGCGCGCGCCCTGTTCGCCCACCACGGTATCGAAACTCTCCGGCAGCGCTTCGATAAACCCCAGCGCGTTGGCGTGTTTGGCCGCTTCGCGTACCCGCTCCATGTCCGGCGCGTCATCGGCGTAGGCAATATTGTGCGCAATCGTGTCGTTGAATAGGGTGGTTTGCTGGTTTACCAGGGCAATTTGCCGGCGCAGGCTATCCAGGGCGACGGTGCGGGTATCCTGACCGTCGATCAAAATGGTGCCTTCTGCCGGATCATAAAGGCGCAACAGCAGGTTGGTGATGGTGGTCTTGCCGCTGCCCGAGCGGCCCACCACGGCGACCGTGGTGCCCGGCTCTATGGTGAGACTAATGCCGCGCAACGCCTGTATGTCGGTCCCATAGTGGAAGCTGACATCGCGAAATTCGATGCGCCCTTCAGTCACCCGCAACGGCCCGGTGCCGGTGTCTGGCTCGGGTGCCAGATCAATCACAGCAAAAATGGTTTCCGCCGCTGCCAGGCCCTTCTGAATCACTTCATTGACGGAGCTTAACTGCCGCAGGGGCTTGGTGATCATCGCCGAGGCGGTGAGGTAGGCGATGGCGGAGCCGACATTGTCATCCCACAGCAGCAGCACTAAGAACAAAATGACGGCCAGGGCGATGGCGATCACTATGTGAAATACCGGCCCCTGGAGGGCGGCCACGCGCTCATACTTGGTCGCCAGACGGGTATTCTCATCCGTGGTTTGATTAAAGCGGCGGATTTCGTATTTTTGACCGACGAAGCTGCGTACCAGGCGAAACCCCTGCAGCGATTCGTTGGCAATATGGGTGATGCCGCCCATCGTGGTTTGCATGCGCCGACTGATGCGGCGGAAGTAACGACTGGCAACGCTCACCAAAAGCGCGAGTATGGGAGCGGTAATCAGAAAACATAGGGTGAGCTGCCAGTTGTGGTAGAGCATCAAGCTCAGCAGCGCTACCACCGTCAAGCCGTCGCGCAGGACGATTTTGACCGCATTGGTGACCGAGCCTGTGACCTGAGTGATGTTGTACACCAGCAGTGAAACCAGCTCGCCACTGTTGTGCTGGTCGTAGTAGGTAGTGGGCAAGTAGACAAGTTTGGCGAACAGCTCTTTGCGCAGATCCGCCACCACATTTACCCCCACGCGGGCGATAAAAAAGTTGCCGAGATAACCGCCAATCCCGTGGAGCATGCGCAACACCACCACCGCGATGGGCACGTAAAAAATGTAGCGGGAGTCGCGGTTTTCCAGGCCGGAGATGAAATACTCCATCATCTGCGCCATAGCCGCTTCCATGGCGGAAAACAAAATAAAGCCGAGCAAGCTGATGACGATGAACCAGCGGTAGCGGAAAGCGTACTTCAGCAGGCGTTTGTAGAGTTGCGCGCTGTTGTAGTTAGACATGATGGGGTGATGGTGACATGGAGGTTGGCGCTCCTGGGGCTGTAACAGATAAAACAACGGGGATGTTGGTCATCCCCGTTGTGCTGGTCTGGGCTGTGACACCGTTTATTTTACCGGAGTCAACCATTCCTGGTGCTGGTCGAGCTTGCCTTTCACCGCGTCAAAATACAGGTTCTGGAGGCGCGTGGTGATCGGGCCGCGCTGGCCAGAGCCAATGGTGCGGCCATCGAGCACGCGAATCGGCAGAACTTCTGCAGCGGTACCGGTGAAAAACGCCTCGTCGGCGATATAGACCTCGTCGCGAGTAATGCGTTTTTCGTGGATTTTATAGCCGCAGTCCTCCGCTAATTGGAAGATGGTATTGCGGGTGATGCCGTCGAGACAGGAGGTCAGCTCAGGCGTGTAGAGCTCGCCGTTGCGGACAATAAAAATATTCTCACCGCTGCCCTCGGCTACATAGCCTTCGTTATCCAGCAAAAGAGCCTCTTCGCAACCCGAATCCAAAGCTTCGCGCAGCGCCAGCATCGAGTTGATGTAGTGGCCGTTGGCTTTGGCCTTGCACATCGAAATATTCACATGGTGGCGCGTGTAGCTGGAGGTGCGCACTTTAATGCCTTGTTGCTTGGCTTCCGGTGACATGTACGACGGCCAGTTCCAGGCGGCGACGATCACGTGGGTTTGCAGCTTGTCGGCGCGCAGCCCCATACCCTCAGCACCGTAAAATGCCATGGGGCGCAGATAGGCTTCGTCGAGCCCGTTTTCCCGCACCACCTGGCGCTGGGCTTCATTGATTTGCTCCTTCGACCAGGGCATGGCCATATTCATAATATGCGCGGAGCGGAACAGGCGATCGGTGTGCTCTTTCAGGCGGAAGATGCAGCTGCCTTTGTCGCCCGCCTGATAGGCGCGGACACCTTCAAAAACACCCATACCGTAGTGCAGGGTGTGGGTGAGAACATGAACTTTGGCGTCGCGCCAGGGCACCAGTTCGCCGTCGAACCAGATAACGCCGTCTCTATCGGCAAATGACATGGGAATTCTCCAATAACGGGTACTTAAAGGTTGTTTGTTTCAAGTGTTGCATTGGAGTCCAACAGACGCCGCCAGATTTGGGTCACAATCCGACGCTCAGACTCCACTTGATCACCCGCTACGATTCCAGGCAGTTGTTGTAACGCCAGGCGGTGACCGAGGGACCGGAAGGCTTTGTAGGCTTCGATTAATTGGTTGACCTCTTGGGAACTTAACTGGCCGGACTCCGCAAGCCCCTCCAAAATGCGGATATTGTCGGTAAATTCGAGCAATGCGGGGTGAGTGCAAGCCCAGGCCAGAACCGCGTATTGAACCATAAATTCAATATCGACGATACCACCCGAATCCTGCTTGAGATTGAATAATCCGTCCGCTTTTTGTTTTTTGTTGCTGCCCAGTTGCGCGCGCATTTTTTCCCGCATTTCAACGACCTCGCGACGCAGCTTGGCCAAATCTCGCGGCTGTCCCAGGACGCGGCTGCGCAGCTCGGTAAACTGCGCCATCAGCTCGGGCTGGCCGGTGATTGCGCGGGCGCGGACCAACGCTTGGTGCTCCCAGGTCCAGGCGGATTCAAATTGATACTTCTCAAAGGCGTTGAGGCTGATCACTAACATGCCCGAGTTGCCGGAGGGGCGCAGGCGCATATCCACTTCGTAAAGCTGGCCCGAGTGAGTCTGGGTGTTGAGAATGTGGATGATCTTCTGCCCAAGGCGCGCGTAAAAGGTGGTGTTTTCCAGGCTGCGCTGCTCATCGCTCTGAGTTTGCGTGCTCCCCATGGGATTAGCGGCGTGGATAAAGACCAAGTCCAGATCGGAGCCGTGGGCCAGCTCGATGCCCCCTAACTTGCCATAGGCGACGATAATAAAGTTCGGCTCCTGGCGCACTTCGCCATCGGGGTAGCCGTGGCGCTGCACCATCTGTTGCCAGGTGAGCTGCAGCACATATTCCAGGATCACCTCCGCCAGCTCTGTCAGGTAGTCGCTCACCTTCATCAATGGCAATTTGCCGGTCACTTCACAGGCGGCCACTCGCAGGGCGTGAGCCGAACGAAAGTAGCGCAGAGCCTCCATTTGCTGTTCTAGGTCGTCCGCCTCAAGGCGCAGCACCTGTTGGCGCAGATCCTGGGCTAAGTCTTCTTTGGGGGGCACCCGGTACAAGGTGGCGGGATTGAGTAGTTCGTCTAATAGCGCCGGGTGGTGGGCCAGTTGTTGGGCGATCCAGGGGCTGGCTTCGGTCAAGACCACCAGTTGATCGAGCGCTTTCGGATTTTCGATCAACAGCAATAAATAAGCGCTGCGTCGCGCGGTCGCCACTAACAGCGGCACAATACGCGTCAGGGTGTCGTAGGGCTTATCCGCCGCCGCTAAGCGCTGTAACAAGCGCGGGGCCAACTCGGCTAGCCGCTCCCGACTGACGGCTGCCATGGCCATAACGGAAGGGGCGCTCAGCAGGTGATCGCGCAGTAGTTGGAGGGTCTTTTCCGGCTCGGGAAACCGTAACTTTTCCAGCAGGCCCTGCGGGTCTATACCGGGGCCGGTCAGGTGGTGCCAGAACAGCCGCCAGTCCGCCAGCTCCTGTTGCTGAGCATCATCTTGTTGTTCATCGGGCGTTGCGATAACAGCACTGAACTGCTGGTGGATAAAATCGCGTTGGGCGCTGAAGTGCGCATAAAAGTCGTCCCAGTGCGCGAAGCCGAGGATATGCGCAATGCGCCGGCGACCCAGATCGTCTTTGGGCAAGTCTTGGCTCTGGCGGTCGTCATAGCCCTGAATGGCGTGCTCGACATCGCGGAGAAAGCAGTAGGCCTGCGTCAATTGTTCATCGATGCCCGCTGGCAAACAGTTGAGCTGTTGTAGCAGCGGTAATACATGCAGCAACCGCCGCTCCTGCAGTTCGGTGTCGCGGCCGCCGCGAATAATCTGGAAGGCCTGGGCGACAAACTCCACCTCGCGAATGCCGCCGCGGCCGATTTTGACGTTGTCGTGGGTGCGCCGCCGCGAGACCTCGCGATTGATCAACTGCTTCAGGTTGCGCAGGGCGTCAATCGCCGAAAAGTCCACGTATTTGCGGTAGGTGAACCGGCGCAGCAGGCCCATCAGTTCCTGTGTGTGCGCCTCGGTACCGTTGCTCGCCACCACCCGCGCTTTGATCATGGCGAAGCGCTCCCACTCGCGCCCCTGAGTCTGGTAATAAGCTTCCAATCCATCAAAGCTGCTCACCAGTGGGCCGCACTGGCCGTAAGGGCGCAGGCGCATATCGACGCGGAAGACGAACCCTTCCGCCGTGATTTGATCGAGACTTCGAATCAGCCGCTGGCCGAGGCGGATAAAGAATTCCTGATTGCTAAAAGTGCGCCGACCGCCGCGGGTGTCCCCTGCGCTGGGGTAGGCAAAGATCAGGTCCACGTCCGACGACAAATTCAGTTCCCACGCCCCCAGTTTGCCCATACCGAGGACCAGCATAGGTTGCGGTACACCACTGGCGTCACAGGGTTCGCCCATTTCGTCGCGTAGATGATGGTAGTGATACTCCAGCGCCGCTTGCAGCGCCAGTTCCGCCATTGCCGTGAGTTCCCAAATGGTGCGTTGAGTATCCGCCAAGCGGTTGAAATCGCGCCAGACGATGCGGGCCATTTGCCGGTAACGCCACTGGCGCAGCAGGCTGTCCCAGGTTTCCGCCGGCAGTGTCAGATCCTCCGGCAGGCCCTGGCGCAACGCATCTTTATCGTAATCCTGCAGCGCTTCTGCGCCGCTGATCAGCGCCAGCAGCCAGGCGGGATTGTCGCAAAGCTTGTCGCTGATAAAGTCACTGCCAATCAGCACCTTGTGCCATTGCACTAAAGTGTTACCGACCAGTCTGGCGGCCAGCTCCTTCAGCTGGTCCCCGGTCGCTTTGTGCAGCAGTCGCTCGTGCAAATGGTGGAGACGGGTGGGGTTGATGAGGGTGGAATCGAGGGTAAAACACGCTTGGAGGGCGGTGGGAGCAGACATAGGCAGCTCACTTGTTTTTATGAGGGGTCAGGCCGGAAGCGGACGCCGCCGGCCTAAGATTGATGGCTTAAGGGGTGTAGTTGACGGCGCGGGTGCTATCCAGCCACTGGTTTAGCTCGCTCACATCGGCGGAGACCAATACACCAGCCGCTTGCTTCAGCTGCAGGGTGGCCAATACATAACTGTAGAGTGCGTTGTAGTAATCCCGCTGAGCGCTGTACAAGCGACCTTGTGCATTGAGGACATCCACCAGATCTCGCGTGCCTACGTCGTAACCGGCTTGTGTGGCTTCCAAGGCGCTGCGGCTGGAGGTAATCGCCTGCTTGCGCGCCTTCACCGTAGCCGCCGTGGTCAGCACATCCAGGTGACGCGAGCGAGTGCTCTGCACTATATCTCGCTGAGTTTGCAGGTAGAGCTCGCGCGCTTGCACATATTGACTGGCTGCCTGGCGCCGGGTGGCGGAGGTGCCGCCGCCGGCAAACAGCGGAATGGACAGATCCAGCTGCACCGTGGTGGCGTCTTGATCCTGAATGGTGATGTCTTCAATATCGCGCTCATTGCTACCGTAGCGGAGCGAGCCTGTAAGTGTCGGCAGATGGCGGCTTTTCGCGGCATTGGCGCCGGCTTCCGCTGCGCGGGCACTGAGCTGAGAGGCCTGTAGCGCCGAGTTGTTTTCCAGTGCCATTTTTACCCACTCATCGCGGGCGATGGGTTGGGGTGGCTCGACTGGGAAATCGTCGCGCAAAGGAGAGAGCGAGCGGTAGCTGCGCCCGGTCAGCACTTCCAGCGCTTCAAATGCGATGCCCAAGTTACCTTCGGCGACCAGGCGGTTGGCGGTGGCCGAATCAAAAGCGGCCTGCGCCTCGTGCACTTCGGTAATGGCGGTCAAGCCCACTGCAAAGCGCTGTTTGGTTTGTTCCAATTGATGCGCCAAAGCATCTTCTTCCGCTTTGGCGGTCGACAGATTGTCGACGGCTCGCAGCGCGTCGAAATAGGCCTGCGAAGTGCGCAAGATCAGCTCTTCTTCGGCGATGGCAAACTCCGCCTCGGCGATATTCGCCAGCGCTTTGCCCTGGCTGTACAGATGCCAGTTACTCAAATTAATAATGGATTGGCTCAAGCCCACGCCGTAACTGATTTGTGTGCTTTTGTATTCCGGTGGCGTTTGCTCTTGCAGTTCCTCGCTCAACTCCCGGTTGGCCACTTTGTTGTCGATATCGGATCTTTGCCAGGTGGCATCACCGGCGATCTGCGGCAGCAGTGCGGCGCGGCGCAGGTCGCGATTTTCGAGGCCCGCGTCTCTTTCCGCTTGGGCGGCCTTAAATCGATGATCGTTTTCCAGTGCTTGGAAGTAGATGTCCTGCAGGGTTTCTGCATGGGCGGTTTGGCAGAAGAGAACGAGGGCGCAGCAAACCGAACTCAAGCCTGAAGCGATGCGTATTGTCATGGGGTTCCTATGGTCTATATCGGTTAAATCGAGGCGTGGGGGAGTGTAACCACGCGCTGTGGATAATGCATGTGAATTTGTGTTGCCCGGGTTAAGCCAGGCTTGACCGTCCGTGAACCTCAGGTATAGACATCAACCAGGGGAAAGTCACCCTCGTAGTGCGCTACCTGTAGGTAAGTGCGCGTCGCCAAACCCTGGCGGGTGGGTTGCTCTTCCTGCAGCTCTCGCAGCGCCGCTACATACTCCTCAGGGCGCTTCGCGCCGCGTCCGTTCGCGCGCTCCTCTACCACGATCTCCGCAGTCACTACCTCTGCGGGTACGACAGGTGCAGGCGAATTTCGCACCGGGCGTTCCGCAGGTGTGATCACCGAGTAGGAAACACCGGGGTTGAGGTTGACGGACATGAATTGCGGGGCTCCAGTGGTGCGGAAAAGCCAGTCGCAAGGTCGGTTCGACAACTGCGCCCGTGCGGTTGGCTGAAGTTGACCCCAATTATAGGCTGAAGTTGCGGATTGGAAAACGACCGGTCGATTATTGCTCGCCATTCACCTTTTCTGCGCTCGGCAAAATGGACACTCGAAAAGGTGAGGTGGCTTGGGTAGACTGTGCGCTCGTCTTGTCGGGGTGCTTGTACAGGTGTGGCGTGTTTCGCGTCAATTCATCGCAGTACGGCTGAGAAAAACCCGCTGACCTGATCCGGTTAGTACCGGCGGAGGGAACGAGATGCGTCCATTCTTTATGCGCCCCGCATCTGCTCCGCTCTCTCTTTTGCACATCTGTTATTGAGAATCTGTATGGCGGTTTCTGACATCAACAAACCAGCTGCCGTGGTGCTGAGTATCGCCGGCAGCGATAGCAGCGGCGGCGCCGGCATCCAGGCGGATTTGAAAGCGGGAGCGGCCTTCGGCGTTTTTGTCGCCACCGCCATCACCGCCATCACCGCGCAAAATTCGGCCGGCGTATCCGGCATCTACCCCCTCACCCCGGACCAATTGCAAGCCCAAATTGACGCGGTCTTAACCGGCCTACCGGTAACCGCCATCAAAATTGGCATGTTGGCCAATATCGAACTCGCCGAAACGGTCGCCAAAGTACTGGAAGCAACCAATCTGCCCGTGGTGCTCGACCCGGTGATGGGCGCCACCAGCGGCAGCAGCTTGATGACGGAGGATGGGGTCACCCAATTTTTCCGCGAGCGCCTGCTGCCATTGGCAACCTTGGTGACGCCTAATGTGGCGGAGGCGGCGCGCCTGCTGGATACCCAACTCGCCGATAGTTACGACGAGTTAGAGCGTCAGGCGCAGGAGCTGCACCGCTTGAGCGGTCGCGCCGTCTTGCTCAAAGGCGGCGACGCCGAGTTGCCCTTGGCGGTCGACTATTTGGTAACGGACGGCGGAGTTAAACCCTTTAGTGCACCGCGTCAGAACACCAGTCACACCCACGGTGGCGGCTGTACCTTGGCCTCGGCGATTGCCTCGGGGCTTGCCCAAGGCCTGTCGTTAGAGCAATCGGTCGCTGCGGCGAAATCCTATATCCAGGGCGCTATCACCCAGAGCGCCCGCCTGTATTTAGTGCCGCACAACGGCCCAATCCACCACTTCTACCAATACTGGTAAGGACGCCACGCGATCCAGAGGAACTAACTATGAAATTGCAAACTGACCAAACCTTCATCAATTCCGAAGCCCGTGTGGATGAGTCCTCGGTACAGCCATTTCCGAATTCAAAAAAAATCTATGTCCAAGGATCGCGTCCGGATATTCGCGTACCCATGCGGGAAATTACGTTGGCGGATACCCCGACGGATTTCGGTGGTGAAAAAAATCCCGCAGTGCGGATTTACGATACCTCCGGCCCCTACACCGATCCCAATATCAAAATTGATGTGCGCAAAGGCTTGCCGGATATTCGCACGCCTTGGATCGAGGCCCGCGGCGATACCGAATTTTTGCACGGCAACAGCTCGGCTTTTACTCGCGAGCGTTTAAGCGATCCGAAATTAACCGCATTGCGTTTTGAACATTTGCGCAATCCGCGCCGCGCAAAAGCGGGCCACAACGTCACTCAAATGCATTACGCGCGCAAAGGCATTATCACGCCGGAAATGGAATACATCGCCATTCGCGAAAATATGAGTTTGCAGCAGGCGAAAGATTTGGGCGTATTGGGTGAGCAGCATCCGGGTATGAGTTTTGGCGCAAATATTCCCAAAGAAATCACCCCGGAATTTGTGCGCTCAGAAGTGGCGCGCGGCCGCGCCATTATTCCCGCTAACATCAACCACACCGAATTGGAGCCGATGATTATTGGCCGTAACTTCCTGGTGAAAATTAACGGCAATATCGGCAACAGTGCGTTGACGTCTTCCATCGAAGAAGAAGTCGCCAAGCTGACTTGGGGCACGCGTTGGGGCGCGGACACCATTATGGATTTGTCCACCGGCAAAAATATTCACGAAACCCGCGAGTGGATTATTCGCAACTCGCAAGTGCCCATTGGCACAGTGCCCATTTATCAAGCGCTGGAGAAAGTCGGCGGCGTTGCCGAAGATCTCACTTGGGAAATTTTCCGCGATACCTTGATTGAGCAAGCCGAGCAGGGCGTGGATTATTTTACGATTCACGCGGGGGTTTTATTGCGCTATGTGCCGCTGACCGCTAAACGCGTTACGGGTATTGTTTCCCGCGGTGGTTCCATTATGGCCAAGTGGTGCTTGGCGCATCACCAAGAAAGTTTCCTCTACACCCATTTCGAGGAAATTTGCGAGATCATGAAGGCCTACGATGTGAGCTTTTCTTTAGGCGACGGCTTGCGTCCCGGCTCCATCGCTGACGCCAACGACGCCGCGCAATTTGGCGAGCTGGAAACCCTGGGTGAATTAACGGAAATCGCCTGGAAGCACGATGTCCAGACGATGATCGAAGGCCCCGGTCATGTGCCTATGCATATGATCAAAGAAAATATGGATAAGCAGCTGGAAGTTTGCAAAGAGGCCCCATTTTATACGCTTGGCCCGCTGACGACGGACATAGCCCCCGGCTACGACCACATCACCTCGGGAATCGGTGCCGCTATGATCGGCTGGTTCGGTTGTGCCATGCTGTGTTATGTCACCCCAAAAGAGCATTTGGGCTTGCCCAATAAAGATGATGTGAAAGAAGGCATCATCACCTACAAAATTGCCGCTCACGCCGCCGATTTGGCCAAGGGGCATCCGGGTGCGCAGCTGCGGGATAACGCCTTATCGAAGGCGCGTTTTGAATTTCGCTGGGAGGACCAGTTCAATCTCGGTCTCGACCCAGACACGGCGCGGGAATATCACGACGAAACCCTGCCGAAAGATTCCGCTAAGGTGGCGCATTTCTGCTCCATGTGTGGACCGAAATTCTGCTCAATGAAAATTACTCAAGAGGTGCGAGATTATGCGGCGGCCCAAGGTGTTCAAGTCGAAGCGGAAGCCGTCACTCTGGTGGACGTGCAGGCAGAGATGCAGGCCAAAGCGCAAGAGTTCCGCGCGAGTGGGAGCGAGATCTATCACAAGGTTTAAAGGAGGCTTGGTGAAGAGTACATTCGACCACCTGGATGTTGAGATCATAGAAGAGCAGCCGGTTCACTCCGGCTTTTTTAAGCTGTTCAATGTGCGCTTGCGCCATCGCCTATTCGGCGGTGGCTGGAGTCGCGAGCTTCGGCGCGAACTCTTTGCCAAGGCGGAGGCGGTCTCTGCCATGGTTTACGATCCGGTGTTGGATCGGATTGGTTTGGTGGATCAATTTCGCATTGGCACTCTCGGTTCACCCTACGGTCCATGGACATTGGAAAGTGTGGCTGGCATGGTGGAAGAAGGTGAAGCGCCTGCGGACGTGGCGCTGCGCGAGTTAGAGGAAGAAGCCGGTTTGCAAGCAAAGGAGCTGGTGCCGATTACCGCCTTTTATCCCACTCCGGGCAGCTGCAACGAGTACACTCATTTATTCTGTGCGATTTGCGACCTAACGCAGGCCGGTGGCGTGTTCGGAGTGGCGGGTGAGAACGAAGATATACTGTTCAAAGCTTACCCTGCTGAAGAGGTGTTCAATGCTATGCTTCAGAGTAGAATGAACAACGCCGCCACGCTTATAGGCTTGCAGTGGCTGCAATTCAACCGTCCACAATTGCGGGCCCGTTGGCCAGCCTGGCCATAGGCATTCGGGAGACTTATATGACGAGAAGACCGCGATGGTAAAAGTGCTCGAAGGTTCCAGAGTCAAGCAGCCTCTGACCGTGAGCCTGCCCGATCACCACTCTCGCTGTGAAATCAACTATCACCTCTGCATGTCCTTATTTCCCGGCTGCCGGGGTGAGCAGACGAGTTGGTCATTCTCGTTAGATACCGTGCGCGACACCGCAGTGAAGGTCCAGCTGGAAGAGGCTGCGCCCTATACCTCGACGCTGCTCATCAGCCAAACCTACCTCGCTCCTTTTTACCTGCAGGCGCCGCAATTGCGCGTCCGCCTCTATCACGATGTGGGCATGGCCGAAGTGATCGCGTGGAACCGTCACCGCCACTGGCGGCCGGTCTATCAGTACCCCAACCCCAACATGTATCAGCCGGATGAGAAAATGGCCCTCAACCGCTTTTTGGGCGAGCTTCTGGTCCATTGCCGCAAATTGGGAATTGCCCGCAACGCAATCTGTGAGTCGATTCGCATTAACAAAAACTGAACGCTGGCGAAATCAGAATTACGGGTCAAACTAGCTTCATAGGCTGAGCAATATCAGCTGTCGACATTGATGTGTGCGGCGACGTGGAGCAGTAGTGGAGAATGACGCGCTTGAACGGTAAACCCATTCGTATTTTGCAAATAACCGATTGTCACCTAGGGCGCGATGCGGACGAATCCTTACTCGGACTGAGAACAGCAGACAGTCTGGTGGACGTTCTGGAACGCGCGGCAGAGCAAGAGGACGCTTTCGATCTTGTGCTGTGCAGTGGCGATATTTCCAACGATGGCACGGTCGGCTCCTATGATCGCTTTATTCAAGTGGTGCGCCAGCACATGCCGGCGGCCCCGCTTGCTTGGCTCCCGGGCAATCACGACGACCCCGCCAGTATGCGCGCAATTCGCTCGGCGGCTCCGCGCGCGGATTACCTCAGCATCGGCGGCTGGAATATCATTCTGCTGAACTCGCGCGTGCCCTTTGAGGAGCGCGGTGAACTGCCGCAGAGCGAGCTTAACCGCCTGGAGCGCTTGCTGGAGTCCGACCCCAGCTCGCCGACCCTGATCTTCCTGCACCATCAGTTGGTGCCCGTCGGCAGTGCCTGGATCGATCAATACGTCGTTAGCAACGCGGCGGATTTCTTCGCGATTACCGATCGTTTCGACAATGTGCGCGCCGTGTCCTGGGGACATGTGCACCAAGAGTTTTACCGGGTGCGCAACGGCGTCGACCTGCTGGCAAGTCCCTCCACTTGCGTGCAATTTAAACCGCTTAGCGACGACTTTGCCGTGGACAGCGTGATGCCCGGGTACCGCACTTACGAGCTGCACCCCAATGGCGTTTACGCCACCCACGTGGATCGCGTCTCCGAGCGCGTATACGATATAGACCTAGAGTCGGTCGGCTACTAACCTACCCGCAACTGTTTTTTCTCTTCACATCAGGCCCCAATTGGGGCCTGATGTGTTTTTGTCATTGCCATCGAGTGAGTCGCTTATGCCTACACTGGTTTATATCCACGGATTCCTCAGTTCCCCCCAGTCTGCCAAAGCCCAAATCACCCAGGAGTGGCTGCGCCGCCAACGACCCAGCTGGCGATTTGAATGTCCGGCCCTTTCGTCGCACCCTGCACAAGCAAGGCAGGCGCTGGACGATTTGCTGGACCAGTTGCCCGACCGCCCCATCTACCTACTGGGCAGCTCACTGGGGGGCTTTTGGGCCACCTACTTGGCGGAAGCCCGCGCCCTGCCAGCGGTGCTGATTAACCCGGCGGTCAGCCCGCAACGGCGCTTTACGGCGCTTGTTGGTCAATCGCTAAAAAACTACCATACCGGCGAAACCTGTATCCTGACTCCCGCAGACCTGGACGAACTTGCCGCCTGCGATACCACATCCCTGAGTAATCCCAACCTTTATTGGCTGTTGGTGCAGACCGGAGATGAGACTCTGGATTATCGCCACGCGGTGGCGAAATACGCCGCCTGTCGGCAGACCCTAGAGGAGGGCGGCAGTCACGCCTTTGACGGCTATGAAAATTGGCTGCCCGAAATCGCTGAGTTTTTTGAACAGTTTGATCTCGCACAGACGAGTGACAAGCGCTAAAGATGTTCTATACATTGACTTGGCCCATAGCGAAAGCCGGAAACAAAAAGACCGAGAAGTAAACGCATTATGAGTAAATATACCGCCGAAGATATTGAAGTCCTCACCGGGTTAGATCCTGTTAAAAAACGCCCGGGCATGTACACCGATACCACCCGCCCCAACCACCTCGCCCAAGAAATTATTGATAACAGCGTCGATGAAGCTCTTGCCGGTTACGCCAAAAAAATTGAGGTGGTGCTGCACAAAGACCAATCGCTGACCGTTGCCGACGACGGTCGCGGTATGCCAGTGGATATCCACCCCGAGCAGGGGAAATCCGGTGTTGAAGTGATTTTGTCTACTCTGCACGCAGGCGGAAAATTCTCCAGCAAGAATTACCATTTCTCCGGTGGTTTACACGGTGTGGGGGTATCTGTTGTCAACGCGCTTTCCAAAATCCTGGAAGTCACTATTAAGCGCGATGGTCAGGTGTATCGCATCGGCTTTCAGGACGGCGAGAAAACCGTCGACCTGCATGTCGTCGGCTCCTGCGCCAAGCGCGATACCGGCACCAGCGTACGCTTTTTGGCAAACCCTAAATATTTCGACTCTGCCAAATTTTCGGTCAGCCGCATGCGCCATGTCCTGCGCGCCAAAGCCGTTCTGTGCCCCGGCCTGCGTATTACCTTTCTCGATGAGCAAAGCGGCGAACAGGATGAATGGTTTTACGAAGATGGTCTAAAAGATTATTTAGCGGGTGCAACCCAAGGCTGGCCAACACTTCCCGAGCAGCCGTTTGTCGGCACCTTTACCAGTCAGCATGAAGCGGCGGATTGGGCTGTGCAGTGGCTGCCCGAAGGTGGCGAAGCCGTGCAGGAAAGCTACGTCAATCTGATTCCGACCGCGTTAGGTGGAACCCACGTCAACGGCTTGCGTACTGGATTAATGGAAGCCATGCGCGAATATTGCGAATTGCGCAACTTAGTGCCGCGTGGGGTAAAACTGGCACCGGAAGATATTTGGATTAACTGCTGTTTTGTTCTTTCCTACAAACTGGAAGATCCACAATTTTCGGGTCAAACCAAAGAGCGTTTATCCTCACGCGAAGCTGCGGCATTTGTCTCCGGTGTCTGTAAAGATGCCTTCAGTTTGTGGCTCAATCAAAATACCGAAGACGGCGACAAGCTCGCGGACTTCGTTATTAATAACGCGCAAAGACGCGTGCGATCCAGCAAAAAAATTGAGCGTAAGCGCGTGACCGCCGGTCCCGCATTGCCCGGTAAATTAGCCGACTGCTCCACCGACGACCCTTCCCGTGGCGAATTGTTTTTGGTGGAAGGCGACTCCGCCGGCGGCTCCGCCAAACAAGCGCGCGACCGCGAAACCCAAGCCATCATGCCCCTGCGCGGAAAAATTCTAAATACCTGGGAAGTAGACAGTGCGGAAGTGTTAGCCTCGCAAGAAGTACACGATATTTCAGTGGCTTTAGGGATTGATCCAGGTAGCGATGATTTAACCAAATTGCGCTACCACAAAATCTGCATCCTCGCCGACGCCGACTCCGATGGTTTGCACATCGCCACTTTATTGTGCGCACTTTTCGTCAAACATTTTCCTGCTCTTGTAAAAGCCGGCCACGTCTTCGTCGCCATGCCGCCGCTGTACCGCATCGATGTCGGCCAGGAGGTTTACTACGCCCTTGACGAAGGCGAAAAACAAGGCATCCTCGACCGCATCGCCGCCGAAAAGAAAAAAGGCAAACCCAACGTTCAGCGCTTTAAAGGTCTCGGTGAAATGAATCCGCTGCAATTACGCGAAACCACCATGGCCAGAGACACCCGACGATTGGTGCAACTCACCATCGAAGACGGCGACGAAACCCATCAAATAATGGACATGCTGCTCGCGAAAAAACGCGCGGGGGATAGAAAAACTTGGTTGGAATCGAAGGGGGATATGGCGGAAGCGGCGGTTTAGGCTTCGACTTCGCTCAGCC
>CAYZVN010000029.1:0-14128 GCA_964482025.1 uncultured Saccharophagus sp.
TCCTAAACTCCGTCGGCGTAATCCCGGCAAACTTCTTAAAAAATCGATTAAACGCCGATTTGCTGTTGAAGCCTGCCAGTTCGGAAATCTCCAGTACGGACTTATCTGGCTCTGCAATCAGCAGCGTTTTTGCCGCTTCCACCCGGTGGTAGTTCACGAAGTCGAAGAAGCTCATATTGAAATGGCGGTTGATGATGGTGGAGGTAGTGCGCGTTGGGAGGTTGGCACTGGCAGCGAGCTGTTCCAGGGTGAGATCTGGAGTGAGGTACACCCGGTCTTCCTCTATGGCGCGTTCGATGGAGCGGATCTGCGCTGGTGCGAAGGTCTCTTTGCGCTCTCCGCTTGCGGGGGCCGTCGTCGGGTCTTCGGCTTGCGGCGCTTCTGCCGGACCTTCCGGGTCGCGGATGCCTTGCGCCACGTTCGAGTGGAGCAGGTTGTAGAACACCAGCAGGTTGATAAAGAGAAAGCTCAAATAGTTGCCGCTCAGGCCCATAAAGGAGGCGACCTGTTGCGAGGCGATGGAGCCGAGTAGCTGGATCAGCAGATTCCACAGGCAGATCAGCGAGAAGCCCATGATCAGAATCTTTAGCCAGCGGCGCTCGATGCCGCCCAGGCTGGAGTAGTTTTCCCGCAGGCGCTTGTTGTAGTCGAGCATCAGTTTTAGCGCCGCCAGGCCATAGCTCAGCACCAGTATTGCCTGACCCAGAACCAGCGAGCGGAACAGTAGGTTGTCCCAGTAGACGGTGTAGTCATAAATACCGGCACGGAGCTGGTCCGGCCCCAGGGTGAGGAAAATCAAGGCGATGATGGCGGGGCAGGCGAGCGCCGGAGCAAAGTGGATAAGGTCGCGACGGCGGGCGTGGAAGTCGGTGTAGATCAGCGACTTCACGTAAAAATACAACAGCGGCCCCTGAACCAGGGGCGCGAATTTAAAAAGGAAAAAGATCGCGGGGGAGTCGCCCAGGTAGAGCTGCTTCAGCGGTGCGCACCAGTAGAGCAGGGTGTCCAGCGCCACCACACCGGTGGCGGCAATAAACAGGGCGAGCAATCGGTTGCTCAACTGTTTGCCCTGACGCAGGGTCAGCAGCAGGCCGGCCAGCAGTAGGCTCTGGAACACCACCAGAATCAGTGCAATGTCGTGAATATTGAAAATCGGAGTCTGCAAAGACATGAACGACCTTTTGTTGTTATTGGCGGCGTTATGGGTTCCCCACCTGGATACTTGCCGGAAAGTCGCCAAACTAAAAGGGGTTTGGCAATAAGTCAAAGTGGCACTGGCGACCGGTCAGGCGGCGCGGCCAACCATCTAAAGGTGCCACTTCCGGCTCCGTCAGCATAAACCGGATCTGGCACCTGCGTGGGTCGCACTTTTTGCCCGCGCACAAACTGGGGCGACGCTGCGGTCCCGCTGTGCCACTATCCGCTCGCAATCCATAAGAATAAGGGAAACCTTTCATGTCGTTATTCCGTCTCCATCCATTGAGAAGTGCCGTAAGTGTGTTGTTGTTTGGCGCCATCGCCGGGTCGGCGCTCGCCCAGGCACCCGCCTTGTCCGTGAAAGATCTGACCGTTAAACATAAGATCGGCCAGTTGCAGCAATCAAATACGGACGCCAAGACCCTTGAGGAGATTCCAGAAGATCTCAAGGCGGCGATTCGCGCCTCCAAAGTCGGCTCGATTCTGAATGTTGGCAGCCCGGAAGTAGCCAACGAGTTGCAACGCATCGCCATGACCGAAAGTGAGGCCAGGATCCCGCTGATCTTCGCCCGCGACGTGATCCACGGTTATCGCACTATTATGCCCACGCCGCTGGGCCAAGCGGCGACGTGGAATGCCGAGCTGGTACAGGCGGGCGCCCGCGCCGCTGCGGTAGAGGCTTCCAGCATGGGCATTCGCTGGACGTTCGCGCCCATGATCGACATTTCCCGCGACTCCCGCTGGGGCCGCATCACCGAATCCTTCGGTGAAGATCCTTATCTCACGTCCGTAATGACCGTTGCATCCGTGCGCGGTTACCAGGGCGACTCCCTGAAAGACCCCACCAGTATTGCCGCCACCGCCAAGCACTTCGTCGGCTATGGCGCTGCCGAAGGCGGACGTGATTACAACGTCACTTATATCCCCGAGCCGCTGCTGCACAACGTCTACCTGCCGCCTTTTAAGGCTGCGGTGGACGCCGGCGTGGCCACTATTATGACGGCATTCAACGAACTCAACGGCGTGCCGGCCTCTGCCCATGACTACGCCATCAACACCGTGCTGCGCGGCGAGTTCGGCTACGAGGGGGTTATCGTCAGCGACTGGGATTCGGTAATAGAATTGGTTATCCACGGCTATGCCGAAGACAACAAACAGGCCGCGCTGCAAGCCTTTAAAGCGGGCATGGATATCGAGATGGTCTCCACCACCATGCAGGAAAACGTGTCGGCACTGCTGGACAGTGGCCAAGTGACCGAAGCCGAGTTGGATGTCAAGGTGGCGCGTATTCTCGATCTGAAACATCAGCTCGGCCTGTTCGAGCAGCCCTACAGCAAAGGCGACCCGGAGACGGCCATCCTCACTCAGGAGAACAAGAACCTGAGCGAACAGCTTGCCCTGGAGAGTTTGGTATTGCTGAAAAATGAGAAGCGCACCCTGCCATTGGCTAAGAACGCCAAAGTCGCGCTGATTGGCCCTCTGGCCCACGCCGCCCACGACCAGTTGGGCTCCTGGGTGCTGGATGCGCAGAAGCAGGATTCCGTCACCGTGTTGGATGCCTTCCGCCAGGCGGTGGGTGAAGACAAGCTCTTCTATTCCCAGGCGCTCTACAGCAGCCGCTCGCGCGATACCAAAGACTTCTCCCAGGCCCTTGAGCAGGCAAAAAAGGCCGATGTGATTGTCTTTGTCGGTGGTGAAGAAGCGGTGCTCAGTGGCGAGGCTCACAGCCGCGCGGATATCCGTTTGCCCGGCGCACAAGAGCAGTTGATTCGCGAACTGAAGAAAACCGGTAAACCGCTGGTTGTGGTGGTTATGGCCGGTCGAGCCATCGCATTGAATGATGTGATCGACGATATGGACGCGCTGGTTATGGCGTGGCATCCGGGAACCATGGGCGGGCCGGCGATTGTGCGCCTGTTGCGCGGCGAGGCTGAGCCGGTTGGCCGTCTGCCAATCACTTGGCCAAAAGTCACCGGTCAGTCGCCGATTTATTACAACCACCCAAGCTCTGGCCGTCCGGCGTCGGAAGGCAACTTCACGCATATGGATGACTTCCCGCTAGAGGCGTTCCAGCACTCCACTGGTCATAAAAACCACTACATCGATATCGGCTTTCGCCCGCAATTTCCCTTCGGCTTTGGTTTGAGTTATTCCGCTGTGAAATACAGCGACGTCAAACTCGATAAAACCTCAATGACTATGGATGGCACTATAAAAGCCTCGGCGGTGATCACCAATACAGGAGCCCGCCCGGTAACCGAAACGGCACAGCTGTATATTCGCGATTTGGTGGCGAGCAGCGTTCGGCCGGTGAGGGAACTGAAGAGCTACCAGCGCGTCACCTTAAAGCCGAGAGAGAGTAAGCGCGTGACGTTTACGCTGCGCGCCGACGATTTGGCGTTCTACAACCAGCGCGTGGAATACGTGGTGGAGCCGGGTCAATTTCATGTGTGGATTGCGCCTCATGCAGAAGCTGGGCAACCGGCGGAGTTTGTGGTGCGCTAAGCTTCTCAGCTCGCTCAGAAGTGTCCATAAAAACCCGCTTGCGCGGGTTTTTATGTTTCTTCAGTGGCTTTTAATCGCCTCTGTCCACTGCTCGGTTTCCTCGGGCGACATTTTGCCGCGCGGATAAAGCCGGGCGTCTTCGTATTGTCCCTGGTCGAGGTCACTCAAATATTGCTCGCGCGACAACAGGGTGCCCACGCAGACTTTGTCTGCAGGTGTCGGCGTTTTGAGATCTTCGACCAAACGCGCGAGCAATTCTTCCATTACCCATAACGGAATATTTTTACGTCCGGTAGGGTAGATAAAGCGAAATAAAACCAGGTGGCTTAACAGTAATTGCCAGTGTGGTTCAAACCGGCGCATAAGTCGGGTCCAGTCCATTTTTGCACCGGTTGCGTGCAGCAGGTGCGCAACATCGGCGCCATCAAAACGTTCGCGCTCCATAATAAAAGCTTTGGACCAAATCATTTCCTCCGCAGGACAGATTTTGGTCGGCACACCAAAGGTCTCGCCATCGATGGCGTGCTCAAACCACTCATCGTCCACTTCGGCTACGCCATTGCCGGAGTTAAAGACCAAATCGACAAAATCGTTATCGCAATAAGTTTTTGCCAGCCAGTGCGGGTAGGCCATAATCGTCCGGTAGCCCGCTTGCGCTAAAACGTCGGCAATTCGCGGGTAATCCTCACGCTTAATAAAAATATCAAAATCCTTGGTGTGACGATTAAGGCCCGTATGAACATTTAGAGCGTAAGTGCCGCCGATCAAATAAGGGATGGATGCTTGATTCAACAGGTTTAACACATTGCGATAAAAGCGCAGAGTTTGCGGCGCCATATCAACGTCTTGGTAAGCCTGCTCAGAATCGCGAACTGGGGATGCGACTGCGTTTTGAACGCGCGAAATAACCTCAATCATGTTTCAACCTTGTCAATAAATGAAAAATAAGAGACGTGTAGAGGTGTGAGCAAGAGCTGTGCCATGGATTTGGCGGCGCGTTTATTCGCATTTTGCGCAGTCACTGGTATAGGAATTGCAAAACTTGCCGATCCCGAGGTTAAAAATTACAAGCGAAAAACCGAGCCGATGAAAAATGAGGGTATTAGCGAATGGCACAAGACACAATAAAAGTTGCGGCGGTCGGCGATCTCCATTGCACGAAATCTTCTGCGGGACAGCTGCGCCCGTTATTTTCCCAGGCGGCCGAAATGGCCGATATGTTGTTATTGTCCGGTGATCTTACGGATTACGGTTTGGCCGAAGAGGCGAAAATTCTCGCCGAGGAGCTAGCAGCGGTAAAAAAAATGCCCGTGGTAGCGGTACTGGGAAATCATGATTACGAGTCCGGCACCCCGGACGACGTCAAGAATATTCTCTGCGACGCGGGGGTGCGCATTCTCGATGGCGACGCCGTGGAAATCGACGGTATCGGCATCGCCGGCGTTAAAGGCTTTGCCGGTGGCTACGGTCGCCACGCGTTGGGTCCCTGGGGGGAGGGGATGATTAAATCCTTTGTTAACGAAGCGATTCAAGAAGCACTTAAACTAGAGTCCGCGCTGGCTAAGCTGCGCACGGAGCGCCGCATTGCGCTATTACATTATTCCCCCATTTTAGGAACGGTCCAGGGGGAGCCGCCGGAGATCTATGCGTATCTCGGCACCAGTCGGTTGGAAGACCCGCTGGTTCATTACCCTGTCGATGTGATTTTTCACGGTCACGCTCACCGTGGAACTCCCGAGGGGAAAACGGTTAATAATATTCCCGTCTACAACGTTGCCCGCCCTTTATTACTGAGATCGAATCCAGATTTGCCGGCGTTTCGAATTGTCGAGTTTGCAAAATCCTGAGGCGATAGGTGGAGAGATTACAAAAAAGGGGCCGAGGCCCCTTTTTGCTTTGCTGTTCTTAGTAACCGCTTTCTAGCGTAGCGATACGCACATCGAGCGGTGGGTGAGTGGCGAACAATTGCATTAATTTATTGCCCGCGCCCGAGGCAATACCGAAGGCAACCAAAGTATCGGGCATCTGGTTGGGCACTTCGCTCTCCGCCTTCAATCGGCGTAGCGCGCTGACCATGCTCTGCCGATCGGCTAAGGTTGCGCCAGCGTGGTCGGCGCGGAATTCGCGGCGGCGAGAGAACCAGGCGACGATCATGCTGGCGAGGAAGCCGAGAATAATTTCCGCGACAAAGGTCGCGATATAGAAGCCTATGCCGACGGAACGCTCTTCTTTAAGAATCACTTTATCCACTGCGTAACCAATGATGCGGGCAAAAAACATCACAAAGGTGTTCACCACGCCCTGGATCAGCGCCAGGGTCACCATATCGCCGTTGGCCACGTGACCAACCTCGTGAGCGAGCACCGCGCGGATCTCATTTTTGTTGAAGCGCCGCATCATCCCCGCACTAACCGCTACCAGCGAGGCATTCTTATTCCAACCGGTGGCGAACGCATTGGATTGCTCGGCGGGAAAGATGCCGACTTCGGGCATGCCGATTTTGGCCTTCTCGGCCAATTCGCGCACGGTTTCCACCAGCCAGTGCTCTTCTGGGGTGCGAGGCGTTTCAATAACGTGTACTCGCGCCGTTTTTTTCGCTATCCACTTTGATAGGAACAGAGAGATGAGCGCGCCGCTGAAGCCGAAAACCGCACAGAACACCAGTAGCGCACTGAGGTCCAGGCCTTCGGCGGTGAGAAAGCGACCGACGCCCAGCAGGTTTAAGGTAATACCGGCTACTGCCAACACCGCCATATTGGTCAATAAAAATAAACCTATGCGTAACACAGAACATCTCCTGAGGAAGTGAAAAGGAATTGCGCCTTAGATGGGTGCGTCGAGTAAAAAATTCAATGGAGCGCTCGCAGGGCGCCGCCCGCTAAAACGGCGCGCATTATAGGGCCACAACTTCACTGGAAGTAGGTTGGCGAATCACTTTTTTGTTAGAGGCCGTTAAATTGCACCAGATAGCGATTGGGCCACCATTTCCCCGTCACCCAATAGGCCTGCCGCTTGGGATCATAGGCGATGCCGTTGAGGACCGACTGTCCAGGGACACGATTATTGACGCTATCCAGTTCGCTGAGATCGACAACTCCGGCGATCCGACCGGTTTGGGGATGAATGGCGAGGATAAGCGGCAATTGCCACACATTGGCCCAAATATAACCGTCGGCAAATTCCAGCTCATTAAGCTGGTCCCAACTGCGCTCGCCATCGTGCACGTGCAGAGTGCGCACCACCGCAAAGTCGCTGGGGCGGCGGAAGCTCAAGGTGTCACTGCCATTGCTGGTAATCAGGTGCTCGCCATCGTGGGTAATCCCCCAGCCTTGGCCGCTGTAGTCCAGGGTTTTTTGGTGCTCCAGAGTTTGTGCGTCATAGACAAAGGCTTTGCCGGCATGCCACGTCAACATGAAAAATTGCGTGTTAAAGCGGGTGATGCCTTCGGCAAATATATCTTTGGGAAGATCCAGGCGCTGCAACACCTCACCACTCAACGCGTGGTACTGCATTAAAAAAGACTTGCCGTAAAGGCCCGAGGTTTCCGTTATGACATCCCCGTCGATCACCAGGCCCTGGGTAAAACTTCGGCTGTCGTGGGGGTGAGTGGCGAGAACGGTGTAAGAAATCACCTGGGGTTCGGCCGGCTGCGCGGGCGGAGCGGAAGTCGGGGAGGCGCCGCAGGCCACCACGCTAAGGCACACCAGCGCACACCAAACTAGGGCCGTCCACCGCGAAAGTGGTGTTTGCTTGGGCCGACAGGCCAGGGCGATGACTGAGCGCATGGTGTAATTCGTTGAGGTATTGAGGTGCCGGGAGTATATCACCGGCGCCGTCGCGGCGCGTTTGCACGCTCCCGCACTGATTTCCTGATGACCGTCAAAAACCTGTTGGGCTGTGAAGAGTCAAAATTAGCGTAAATAAGAGTTGCATCCATAAATGCGAATAATTATCATTTGCATATGTTTGAGGTGGAGGCGACAATCATGGTTACGGCGAATCAAGCAGAAACTCTCTTAATGCCCTTGTTGGTGCGCGCTCACGCAGTGCGCGCTTGGCCGCAGGTAGGATTTGTCGACCAAGCGGCTGAATATCTGGTGCACAAACTGGATTTGGATCGGCGCGATTGGGGAGTCAGCGATCATCTTTCGGCCCAGCATCAGCTGGAATTGACACGCTGTAAATGGATTGATGAGCAGGTGGGGCGGTTCTTGACCGCTTACCCCGATGCCCTGGGAATCGAACTAGGGGCAGGTTTGAGCACACGGTTTCAGCGCTTATCGGCGGCATCGGATTGGCCCAGATTCTCCTGGGCAGACGTGGATGCGGCTGACGTTATCGATTGTGCCGATTTACTCTTCCCGCGCACGGACAATTACCGATTGGTGGCTTGCGACATTGTGCGTGATGATTGGTTGGGTAAAGCGGGTTGGCAGCCGCAGCAACCTTTGCTTGTCATTATCCAAAGCCTACCCGCCGGCGCCGGTGTGCGGGAGTTGCAGGCAATTCTCTCGCCTTTGCTCAATGCGCTAGGCGGTACACCTGTGCCAGTACATTTAGTGCTGGACTACGCTAGCCCGGCTCTGCGAGCACTCGGCACAAAGCTGGGCTTTGTGCGCTATGGAAGTACCAGCTGCGCGTTTACGGACGCTCAGGACTTGCTGTGGCAACTCGAGCTAAAAGGATGTGTCTTACGTGAACAAGACCTGGCCGTGGATGATCAGGCCCCGTTTATGCACCGCCTCTTAGCGAAGCTTTACCGTCGCTGGACGGGCAAACATTTTCACGGCGTGGTGCATCTTCGCCTGGACACCAACAAACCTGGCCAACGGCCGGAAAACAAACCCCGTCAACTGCCGGAAACAGGTTGACACTGCGGCGCCTCTAACGCATTGCGGGAGTCGGCTGTGGGTGAGGTATAAGGCTCGCGGAGGGCTTCGATATGTGTGAATCCCGACATCGCCGCGGCGCGTGGCAAGACAGTGAAGAAGAAGCTTGGCGCCTGTGGAACGCAACAACCCAGCGCGCGGCTTGGTCGGTCAAGCACAGGCGCCACACCGCAGCGGAGATCTACTGGCGCTCCGCTTTCGATATCGCCCTGGTGCATCTGGAGCCATCGGGTGCAGGCTTATTCTCCCCCCTCCATTTGCTAGAGCCCCTCCAAGGGCTGGTCAATCTGTTGCTTGAGCAAGGCCGGTCCGGGGCCGCGCACAGTCTGCTCAATGAAGTGGCGGATTTTCTGAACCGCAAAGGCTTCACTTTAACGACTCTGGCGGAGAGGCTATTGAATGCCATCGCGGTTCGGGTCGCCCAAGCGCAGCGGGGGCACAGCACCCAGAGTCCAGCAGCGAATAATGTGGACGCTTTATCCAGGACGACGCATTCCGGCCGCCGGTTTCGCCATTTGCGTCTGACCGAAACGCGGCAGACGGCGGGCTCAGCAGGCTAACACCACGCAGTTGCGCCCCTGATTTTTAGCGGCATAAAGGGATTGGTCCGCGCGTTTGCATGCGGCCTCAAAGCTCTCACCCGGACTGGCAATCGCGACTCCGATGCTGACCGTGACCTTGAGGGGATGAGCGGCCTGATCGAACACATGATTGGCCACCCGGCAACGAATTTTTTCCGCGAGATTGGCGCCGCCTTTTTCGTCTACCCCCGCGCACAGCAGCACAAACTCTTCTCCCCCCCAGCGCGCCAAACGGTCGGATTGGCGCACACACGCCTGAAAAACCTGTGCCACTTCCTGCAGAATCCGATCGCCACTGTCATGGCCTCGTCGATCATTGATGCGTTTGAAATTATCGACGTCGATAAATAGCACACAGATGGAGTCCTGTGGACTGTTAAACAGCTCGTTGGCGAACTCCTGGAGCGCCAGCCGGTTATAAACGCCAGTGAGCGGATCTATGGTGGACAGAGCATGGTATACGCGACTGCGCGCGCGCAATTTCCAATAGTGCGCGGCCAGATAACCCAGGCTCAGCAAGGCCAGCGCATAAAGCGCCAGTGCCCAAGTGCTGCGCCAGGGCGCTGCCATCATGCGGATATGTAAGTCTTCACTTTGCACCCAGATCTTGTCACCGCTGAGTGCGCGCACCTGAAAAACATAATCACCGGGCGGCAAGTTGGTATAGGTGGCAGAGTTGTGGCGACCTATGTCGTGCCAAGTGGGATCGAATCCGTCCAGGCGGTAGCGGAAGCGGGTGTGCTGCCGCATGCGGTAATTCAGCGCGGCAAAATCGATTGAAAACATCAGGTGATGATGGGTTAGCTCGAGCTTGCGGGTAAACAGCAGGGCCTCCGTCAGGGGCGAGTCCTGTTGTTGAATCGGCATACTGCGGTTGAGGATGCGCAGATCGGTCAACCACACGGGAAAGGCCAGGCTGGCGATCTGCATGTCCGCAGGTTTGAACAGGCTCAGGCCATCCGCGCCGCCGATCATCAACTTGCCACTTGGCGTAACCAGCGCCGCGCGACGGTTGAAGTTGCGGCTAATTAAACCGTTCTCGCTGCCAAATACTTGGGGCACCATATCGCGCTTGTCCAGGCGCACCAAACCGTTGATGGTTAAGAGCCAGATGCGCTCCTCGTGGTCCTGAAGCATCCCCGAGACAGTGAGCGACGGCATGCCCTCCGCGCTGCCGAGGTGCTGAAAGCGACGGTGCCTGCGCCTATAGAGAAAGGCGCCGTTGTCCTGGCTGCCAATCCAGATGTCGCCATCGGCGTCTTCCATCAGCGAGGTCAGGCGGCGACCTTTCAAGGCGCCGCCGGTATCCACGCGCTCGACACGATTGCGCTGCCTGTTCCACAGCGACAGGCCCGCCTGGGTGGCAATCCAGATATTCCCTTGCCGGTCTTCCATCAAGTCCCAGACAAAATTGCTGGGAAGGCTGCTGGGGTCGCTTTCGTCGTGCCGGGTGAATTCAAAATGCCCGCTGGCGCGGCGGTAGCGACCCATACCTTCGAATTCCGTAGCGATCCACATATCCCCCTGGCGGTCCTGCAAAATGTCCCAGATAAAGAGGCTATTGGGTTGGTTGACCTCGGGAGGTCGCGTATCCAGTGGCTGGAACTTGCGCGTGCCGAGGTCGAACGCAAACAAGCCGCCGGACCAAGTGCCAACCCACAGGGTCTGGTCGTCGTACTGGGCGATGGACAAAACGGCTTTGGCCGTCAGCCCGGTGTCGGGACCGGGTAAGTAGCGCTGAAATGTGCCGCTTTGCGGGTCGAACAGATTCAACCCGTCTTCGGTGCCAATC
Organism: uncultured Saccharophagus sp.; assembly: GCA_964482025.1. Classification (GTDB taxonomy): domain Bacteria; phylum Pseudomonadota; class Gammaproteobacteria; order Pseudomonadales; family Cellvibrionaceae; genus UBA5868. The sequence goes on from CAYZVN010000029.1 coordinate 10,965, forward strand.
CAGAAGCGCCCCTGGGTATCACGATGAATCGCCAGCACCGAGGAGTGGCTAATACTGGACGCCTGGTCTGGCTGATAGGTGTAGTTTTGGACTTTCCCTGTGGCGCGGTTGTAGTAGCTCACCCCCGAGGGGAAGTTACCAATCCACAAATCGCCGTTGCGGTCTTCATATACGGTGCGGACTTGGTCGGAAGGAAGGCTGGTTCTATCGTAGGGGCGATGGCGCTGGGCGATAAAATCGCCACCCGCTTCATAGCGCAGGAGGCCACCCTGATCCGCCGCCAGCCAGAGGATATCGCTAGAGTCCTTAAAGACGTACCACATGACCCGGCTGAGCGGCAAACCGGTGCCGGTAAGCGCATCGAAGTTGCGGAAGCGTTCGGTTACGGGATCAAACACGTTGATGCCCCCACCGTAAGTGGCGATCCACAACTGCTGTTGCGCGTCGAATGCCAGGGAGCGGATTCTGTTGTGAGAGAGCACATCGGGGGTAGTGGTATTGGCGCGGTAGGCGAGCGTTTCGCCAGAAGCCGGGTCGAGGCGCACCAGACCGTTGTCCACCGTGCCGAGCCACAGCTTGCCGGCAGCGTCCTCGGCAATGGCTTTGACCGCGTTGCCTTCGGGCAACGCGGTGGTGTCGGTGGGCAGTGAAAACTCACGCAACTCCTGCCGATCGGCGGATACCCTAAAGAAGCCAGCTTGGGTACCGACATAAAGCCGGTCTTTACGGTCGAGCAGGAGCGCGGTGGTGCCGCTTTTGGGCAGCGCGTCTTGGTTGAAGCTGGGCTGACAGTTAAAACGATCGAGCTGTGGACGGTAAGAGCACAGCCCCGCTTCGGTGCCAACCCACATAACGCCCGCGCGGTCGACCACCAGGCCGCGAATAAAGTTGTTCGCCAGGCTGTGGGGATCGTCTGGGGAATGGCGATAAATGCGGGTGGTTTGGCTGTCATAGCGACCCAGCCCAGTTTCCCCGCCAAACCAGAGAAATCCCTGTTGATCCTGAACTATATGATTGATGCCGCCGAGTGCCTGCGCAATTTCCTGCTGTTCACCATAGACATTATGAAACGCCATATGAGTCGCGGCCGCCGGAGTGCAAGCCAGGGCAGCGGTCAGGCAGAGCACTTTGGTGAGCGTGCTCAGCGAGGCAAAGCGCATAATATTGATCATCAGCTCTTTGCGGCACCTCAAAACAACGCAGGGCGAGCCCGGCGAGGTGGATCTAAGGGTTGGAGATAGCCTGGCGGTGTCAGCATTGACGATAAAAACTCGGTGAAAACGGGGTCCTTTAAGACTAGTTCAAATAGGTGACAGCGAGCGCCACATTTGCGCCGCACTGCTGCGCACTTGGCGCGGCGGCAAGCGCGTTTTTTGCGGCGTTCCTCCAGGCTTATGCAAATTGGCTTGGAGCGGTGGGGCAGCTGCGCCAATTTGGCGAGAGAGGGCCGCGTTTACCCGCAGCAGCGTGTGGTGATTAAGGCCGCCGGAAGACAGGCGAAGCCTGTTGCAATCGCCATAGGATTCCCGGATCATGCGGCGCCCAAACAATAATAAAAGGGTGATTTGATGCATAAGGTCTTGCTGCTCGGCAGCGGTGATTTTGCCCGTGGTGTCATGGAGGGCATGCTTGCCCGTGAGCACCAAATCGTCGGCTTTTTTCCCTGGGAAGCCCGCTATAGGCCCAACCTGAAAACCCGTATCAAACGCCGCTTTATCGCCGACAATATCGCACTTGCCGAGCAATACCAGTTGCCGTTGCTACAGATGCGCTCGGCTAACTCCGCAGAATTCGCCCACAAGGTCGCCGAATTGCAGCCCGACCTTATCGTGGTGGCCGGGTGGGGCGAAATCCTCACGCCGGCAACCATTCAACTGCCGGTGCGGGCTGTGGTGAACTGTCATCCTTCTTTATTACCTCGTCATCGCGGCGCTTCGCCCATCGCGTCGGTGCTGCGCCAAGGGGAAACACAGACCGGGGTGAGCTTTCATTACCTCACGCCGCAAATCGATGCGGGAAATATTCTCTATCAATCCGCGTTGCGCATTTACGACAGCGACGATTACGCCAGCCTAGCGCGGCGCATCGCTCGCCGGGCCAAAGAAACCATCGGCTACGCGCTGGAGAAAGTAGGGGAGCCGGGGGAGCCGCAAAATGAACCTGAGGCGAGTTATTTCCCGCGGCTGCCAGCGGAGGAAATGTGGCTCGATTGGCGTATGCCCGCAGCGCAACTGCGCAATCGTATTCGCAGCGCGGTCGGCCACTATTTTCGCACTCTGCATAAGGGGCTTGCGCTCTACATCGCCGACGCGGAGTTGGTGGAATTGCACGAGCGCTGCGAGCATCCTGGGCGGGTGTTGGACAAATCCGGTTCGCGCTTGCTGATTGCTACGGGAGACCCGGCGATGGGCGTGTTTGTCTGTGCCGATCCGGTGGTCAATTATTTAGGTTCGTTTGGCGCAAAGTGGTACTGCCTGAATAAAATTCAGATTGGCGAAACCCTCGGCCATTAAATTTTGCGCGGCCACCCGCCATCGCAGTTGGCGTGCCTTCGTCCCGCTGAACTTTTCGCAAAGATTGCAATCTGCCGCCAAAAACTTACAAATCCCTACTTCCTAAGCCCCTTATATATCAATACATAGGCCAAAACCGTGGTGGTTTTGGCCTTTTTTAATTTGGTATAGCCTTTGCTCCAGGGTCAGAGAGTTCAATGACAGAAGGAAAACGACCATGAAAGTAGGCAATATCAAACACAATGTTGGAAAAAAAATAGCGTTGGCCGCTACCCTCGCTTGCGCCTCCGTTGCCATGGCTTCTTCCGCTTACGCGCAAAACTACAGCACAAATAACGATACCGGCCCGTACATCGGTGCTAACTATGGAATGTTCAAATCCCGTGGCGATGATTTTGAAGATGACAATGATTATTACGAAATCTTAGCGGGTTATCGCTTTCTACCCTTTCTCGGCGTTGAATTGAATTATGCCGACTTCGGCAAATACGGCGGCGAGCTCGCCTCGGCTGATGTGGATGGTTGGGGTGTCGCGGTGGTGGGTTATCTGCCGTTAACCGAAAGATTCAATCTTTACGCTAAAGCTGGCCAATTCTTCTCAACCGTTGATGTGGAGCTGGCCGGATTTCAAGACGACTTTGATGACGAGCA
>CAYZVN010000029.1:14228-34119 GCA_964482025.1 uncultured Saccharophagus sp.
GATATACACCCGGTGGCGCCTGTGCCGGCCAATCCCGGCTTGTCTGCCAGCGCGCGCGCCTTGTTGGCGCGCTTAAGTGAGACTTACGGCAAAGCGACGCTCTCGGGACAGGTCGACTATCGAGAAGACGACCGCTACGTAACGGTGGATTACCTCAGCAAAACCACGAACCGGCGTCCGGTGATCGTCGGCTTGGACCTGCAAGATTACTCACCCTCGCGACGCGCCTTTGGCGCCGACCCTAAAAACTTGATCGACGATTCCATCAAGATGGCGCAGCAACAGGGTGTGGTTCTGACATTCAACTGGCATTGGAGCGCGCCCATGCACTTGCGCAACGATGACCGCGAGCCCTGGTGGCGGGGGCATTACGCCAGAGCGACAGAATTCGACCTTCGCCAAGCACTGCGCAACCCTCAAAGCTCGGAATATCAGGCCCTACTGCGCGATATAGATGCCATTGCGGTGCAGCTAAAGCGCTTAGCAGAAGCTGATATTCCGGTACTCTGGCGCCCGTTGCACGCGGCTGAAGGGCGCTGGTTTTGGTGGGGAGCTAAAGGGCCGGAGGCGTTTCGCGACCTTTGGCGTTTGATGTTTGTGCGCATGACGGACTTGCACCGCTTGGACAACTTGATCTGGGTGCTCACCTACGAAGATGAGGACTGGTACCCGGGGGACGATGTCGTCGACATCATTGGCATCGACGCCTACCCGAGCGATCAAGCCTCCACCTTGCAGGAGTATTGGACCCCGCTGCTGAAGCGCCACAACGGCCGCAAGATGATTGCGCTCAGTGAATTCGGTGGCGTTCCCATGATTGAGGAAATGCATCAGGCGGGAGTCTTCTTTAGTTATTTTGTAAGCTGGACGGACCAAAACCGTGGCCAGCTCGGGCCTATGAGCGTTCCGCTGGAACAGTTGCAGCGCATTTACCACAGCCCGGCGGTGGTTACTCTGGATGAATGGCACGATTTACGCAGTAAAGCTAAGGCCGGTGGCGTTACGCCGCCGCAGGAACCTGAGCCCCATACGGAAGAAGCGTTGAAACTATGATGACACCACGCCGTGCCAGCCTGAAGCATCACTTCTGCACCCTGGAAGTGCGTTTTGTTTTTGTAACAATTGCAGTGATATGCGCAGCTTTCGCTGCTGTGTTACTGCTCGACCTGTTCCGCGCGGGTGCCACCGCCGAGTTCGACCGATGGGTGATTCTCGCGCTGCGCAATCCCGTCGATACCGCCGACGCCTGGGGACCTCACTGGGTTGAAGAAATGGGCCGCGACTTTACCGCGCTCGGCGGGTTTCCCGTGCTGACACTCCTAACCTGTGCCATTGGCGGCTTTTTAATTTTTCGTCGCCAGCGCACCGCCGCGATGGTGGTATTCGTCAGCATATTGGTCGCGCTCGTGCTGAGTTCCGGGTTAAAAGCCGCCATTGATCGCAATCGACCTGATCTGGTACCCCACGGCCAACACGTGTATACGGCGAGTTTTCCCAGTGGGCATTCCATGCACTCCGCCGCGACCTATTTCACCTTGGGGGGACTGTTAGCACTGTTTCAAAGGCGCCGGCGCTTGAAGATCTTCATTCTTTCGACAGCCGCCCTGACGACCCTACTAGTGGGGGTGAGCCGGGTCTATCTCGGCGTACACTGGCCTACCGACGTATTGGGCGGTTGGGCGTTTGGTTCCATCTGCGCGTTGGTGACTCTTTTGCTGGCGCGCGGACTTTTGACCATACCCGATGTGGCCGCCGGCGTGAAAAGCGAGGAGGACACCGCTCATGAACTCCAATAAACCTGCAGCGCGTTTTGCTGCAAAGCGAGCGCTGCTTGTGGTCAACCCCAATAGTCGGCGCGGCGCTGATGAAGATCTCGAGGAAGGGGTGGCGCTTTTGCAGAGCGCGGGCATAGAGGTGATTCAGCAGCAGCCCACCAGCTGTGAGCATATGGACCAATTGATCCGTCACTACCGAGACCAGGTTGATTTTTATATCGTCGGCGGCGGCGATGGCACCATCAGCGCGGCGGCGCCGGCGCTGCTCGATTGCGCGAAACCCTTTGCCTTCTTGCCATTGGGCACCGCCAATGATTTGGCCCGCTCCCTGGCGCTGCCGGAGAGCGTGATCGATGTCTGTCGAGTGATTGTCGCCGACCGTAGACGCCGCATTGACCTGGGGGTAGTGAATAAGCGCTATTTTTTCAATGTGGCCCATATCGGCCTGGGCGTGCATATCACTTACGAACTCACGCCGGAAATTAAAAAGCGCCTCGGTGTCTTCAGTTACTTGCGCGCCTTTTTTCGCGCGTTGTCGAGCAAGCAGACGTTTCGCGTGCTGTTACAGGTGGATGGCCGCCGTTATCGGCAGAGGAGCATTCACTTGGCGGTGGGCAACGGCCGCTTCTACGGCGGTGGCAACATCGTCGACGAACGGGCGCAAATCGATAGTGGTGACTTGTACCTCTACAGCTTAAAGCCACAGTCTGTTTGGGAACTGTTGACCTTAGCGCCCCTGTTGCGCGGCGGGCGGCAGCGTTTGGTGGAACGCACCTTTACTGCCATAGGCCACCGGATTGAGGTTAAAACCACTCGCCCCAAGGAAATACACGCCGATGGCGAACCTGCCGGCTATACTCCGGCGGTATTCGAAGTCTTACACGACGCACTTGAAGTATTTGCCGGAACACCCGAATCCGCTCAGGATCGCGTGTCCACTGAAACGGGGCAAGCCGCTGAGACCTCGGCCGCAGCCCCCACAGACCGGGAGACTACCGCTGCATGAACCTTATCCGCACCGATCAACAGGTGGCACTCAATGATCTGTTGGTCGCGACCGAAAAAAGTGCCGATCTGCTGCGCGACGCCGCGCACTTCCTCAACGGTTCGGGCATGGAGCACGAACTCGAACAGCTTGCCGAGCGGCGAGAGATGGTAATCGGCGACCTACAACAGGCGATTCGCGCGTTAGACGATATGCCGTCAGCGCCAGATCCGGATGCCGAAAGCACCGAAAAGCTGCTGCACCGTATCTCGGCCATTTTTTCGGGTGAAAAAAGCCAAGAGACAACTTTGCGCCAGCGTTTGGAAACCGAAAACGAATTGAGCGAACTGCTGGTCGATGTACAAACGCAAGACTTAGGAGAGAAGTTCGATCCGCTGCTTTATGAACTCAAAGAAAGCGTGCGCGAAGTGACCCTGCATCTGCAACAGTTGCTGCGGCGCTGCGCCGCTTGAGTGGACCCTCATTGCGATGGGCTAGCGAATACGACCTTGCGAATAAGGCCCCGGGGCGCCACTAGGCGGACCGGCGATAGCGGGTGCCCCGAAGGGGCCGCTTGGGGTATAGTCGGTGCCATCGTCTGACAGTACAACAGCATCTGTTATGTTCGGCTAGGAGTATCAGGGGGAGGGCGGCCCGGCTGGGCCAATGCTAGGGAGCGCGTGAGCAGAGCGGAAAACTTATTGCTTTTGTGCTGGTCCAGAGAAAATCCCAACTCTAACGATAAGACAGGACAACGATGCGCGCTCAGAGCCCCAGACTTCGACATTCCCTGTATAACCTGTTGGCGATTGTCGCCGCCAGTTTCATTGCCTTTACGGTTTGCGCAGACCCCACGGAAAAGCCAGCCGCTGGACCCGCGCCGAAGATTATTAAGACTCACGCCATCGCCATTCACGGCGATATTAAATATCCCGCCGATTTTAAACACTTTGACTATGTCTTCCCCAAGGCGCCCAAGGGCGGAACCCTGCGGGACTTTGCGCTCGGCACTTTCGATAGCCTCAATCCGTTTATCACCAAAGGAACAGCGGCCAGCGATGTGGGGCGGATCTACGAAACCTTGATGACCTCATCGGCAGATGAACCCTCTACGCGCTATGGGCTTATTGCGGAATCGATTGAGTATCCCGCAGCGAATCGCGACTGGGTTATTTTTCACCTCAATCCGCAAGCGCGCTTTCATGACGGCAAAACCATAACCGCCGATGATGTGGTTTTTAGTTTTAATCTGCTGATGGAAAAAGGTGCACCACTGTTTGCGCAATATTATGCGGATGTTGCCAAGGTAGAGGCGCTGGATAAGCGCAGAGTTAAGTTCTCCTTCACAACCGCTGAGAACAACGAGCTGGCCTTGATTGTGAGTGAATTGCCGGTGCTGCCGGCGCATTTTTGGAAGGATAAAGACTTTGAAAAGGGCGGTCTGGAGCTACCCTTGGGCAGCGGACCCTATCGTATTGCACGCGTTGATTCCGGCCGCTCCATTACCTACGAGCGAGTGAAAGATTATTGGGGTAAAGATCTGCCGGTGAATGTCGGTATGAATAATTTTGATGTGATTCATATCGATTACTACCGCGACGATACAGTAGCGGTGGAAGCGCTTAAAGCGGGGCGAATCGATTTTCGCTGGGAGCGCAGTGCGAGCAATTGGGCGAAAGCCTATGACGTACCCTCCCTTGCGCGCGGCGATTTGATCAAACAAGAAGTCCGCGATTACACCCCTAAAGGTATGCAAGCATTTGTCATGAACCTGCGCCGCCCGCCGTTTGACAATATTAAATTTCGCGAAGCGATGAATTATGCGTTTGACTTTGAATGGGCCAATCGTAATCTTTTTCACGACGCATATACGCGCAATAACAGTTTTTTCTACAATTCCGAACTCGCCTCCAGCGGCTTGCCAGAAGGGCAGGAGCTGGACGTTCTGAAGCCGTTTAAGGATCAGCTACCGGCGTCGGTTTTTACGCAGCCCTTTACTAACCCGACCACCGATGGCAGTGGCAACAACCGCGAAAATTTGCGCAAAGCTCAGGCGCTGCTGAAAGAAGGCGGCTTCACGGTTAAAGGCGGCAAGCTCATTAACCCTAAAACCGGCAAACCCGTAGTCATCGAATATCTGGAGCGCGACCCGCTGTTTGAGCGCATCGTCAATCCCTACGTGCAAAATCTGAAGCGCTTGGGAATCGAGATGAACATACGCATGGTCGATACTTCGCAATATATCAATCGGATGCGCGCCCACGATTTTGATATCACCACCTTGGGGTGGGGTCAGAGCCAGTCTCCGGGCAATGAGCAGCGGGACTTTTGGTCGTCGGCAACGGCGGATATGCAAGGGTCGCGCAATTATGCGGGCATCAAAAACCCCGTTGTTGATCAATTAATCGAAAGCCTGATTGTCGCCCCTAGCCGCGAAGCCTTAGTGGTGCGGACGCGGGCGCTGGACCGGGTGTTACTGCACAACCATTATGTGGTGCCCCAATATGCGGGCCTCACTCACCGGCTGGTTTACTGGAATAAGTTTGGCCAACCGGAAACCGCACCGAAGTACACGCCACAATTTGCCACCGGTCTTATGACCTGGTGGATCGATCCGGCCAAAGAGCGCCGCTTAAAAAATCACACTGCCACCAAAACTGAATAAAGCCACTGACGATGGGCAGTTATATTCTTCGCCGCCTGGCTTTAATGATTCCCACTTTATTGGGAATTTTGCTAATTAATTTCATTGTGGTACAGGCGGCGCCTGGCGGTCCCGTCGAACAAATGATTTACCGTATGCAGGGGCATGGCGGTGATTCGGCCACCGCACGTTTTGCCGGCGGTGGCAGTGAGCTTAGCGATACCCGCCAGGGCGCGCGCGGCCTGCCGCCGGACATTATCGAGCGCATTGAGGCCATGTACGGCTTCGACAAGCCTGCCCATGAGCGTTTTTGGGACATGCTGACGAGCTACGCCCAGTTCGACTTTGGCGAAAGCTTTTACCGCAATGCTACGGTGCTCGATCTTATTTTGGAAAAAATGCCGGTTTCTATTTCCCTCGGCTTATGGAGCACTTTGCTGATTTATTTGGTGTCCATTCCTTTAGGGATACGCAAAGCCGTGCGTCACGGCAGTCGCTTCGACGTGGCGACCAGCTCGATTATCGTGATGCTCTACGCCATTCCAGGCTTTTTGCTCGCCATCATGTTGATTGTGCTATTCGCTGGCGGCACTTACTTTAGCTGGTTTCCTTTACGCGGGCTGACGTCTCCCAACTTTGATGAGTTGAGTCTGTTTGGCAAAATAGTCGATTATTTTTGGCACTTGGCGCTGCCCTTGACCGCCTACACGATCAGTGGTTTCGCCACCCTGACCATGCTCACCAAAAACTCCTTTCTCGATGAAATCAATAAACAGTATGTGTTGACCGCGCGCGCCAAAGGCTTGACCGAGCGGCGCGTACTTTATGGCCACGTATTCCGTAACGCTATGCTGATCATAATCGCGGGTTTTCCGGCGGCCTTTATCAGCTTGTTTTTTGCCGGCTCTTTATTGATCGAGGTGATCTTCTCCTTGGATGGGCTCGGCTTGTTAGGCTTCGAGGCGGTAGTCAACCGCGATTATCCCGTATTCTTTGGCACCTTGTTTATCTTTACCCTGATCGGTTTGGTCATGAAATTAATGTCCGATGTGGTCTATGTACTGGTGGATCCACGTATTGATTTTCAAAGCCGGGAGCACTGAGTAGCCATGAAACTCAGCCCCATTACCCAGCGCCGCCTCACCACTTTTCGCAGTAACCACCGCGCCTGGTGGAGCCTGTGGATTTTTTTATTGATGTTTATTTTGTCCCTCGGTGCGGAGTTTATCGCCAACGACCGCCCACTCGTGATCCGCCATCAGGGGCAATGGTTTTTTCCCGTTTTTGTCGACTATATGGAAACCGATCTCGGCGGCGATTTTCCCACGGCGGCGGATTACCACGATCCTTGGTTGGTCTCGCAGATCGAAAGTGACGGATGGATTTTCTGGCCGCCGGTGCCCTATAGCTATGACACTCATATTAATCATCTGCCGGGACCACCGCCGACCCCGCCCTCGGTCGACCACTGGTTGGGCACCGATGATCAGGCCCGCGATGTGTTTGCCCGGGTAATCTACGGCTTTCGAATATCGGTGTTATTTGCGCTTTGCTTGACGCTCGGTAGTGCCGTGGTGGGCGTGCTGGTTGGCGCACTGCAAGGTTATTACGGCGGCAAAGTGGATTTATTGGGGCAGCGATTTTTGGAAATCTGGAGTTCCCTGCCTGTGCTATTTTTGCTGATTATTCTCGCCAGCATTATCACCCCGAACTTTTGGTGGCTGCTCGGCATTATGCTGTTATTTAGCTGGACCTCCCTGGTGGACGTGGTGCGCGCCGAGTTTTTGCGCGGGCGCAACTTGGAATATGTGCGAGCGGCGCGGGCGTTGGGGGTGAGCAATAACCGCATTATGCTGCGCCATATCCTGCCCAATGCCATGGTGGCGACGCTGACATTTCTACCATTTTTACTGACCGGCGCTATAGCCACACTGACGTCCTTGGATTTTCTCGGCTTCGGCCTGCCCCCCGGCTCTGCGTCTTTAGGCGAGCTGGTGGCCCAAGGCAAAAATAATCTTCACGCCCCCTGGCTGGCACTTAGTGCCTTTGGCGTCTTATCGCTGATGCTAACCTTACTGGTGTTTATCGGTGAGGGCGTGCGCGATGCGCTGGACCCGCGCCTGATTAACAAAGGATAAATGCTATGTCCCAACATCCTTTGACCAATCAGCCCCTCTTGCAAGTAGAGCATCTTGCGGTGAATTTTGGTCGCGGAATAGCGGCGCAAACGGTGGTGCGAGATGTGGCTTTTACCCTGGAAAAGGGTGAAACCCTGGCTCTGGTGGGGGAGTCCGGCTCGGGCAAATCCGTCACCGCTCACGCTATTATGCAGCTCCTGCCTTACCCGCACGCCTGGCACCCAGTGGAAAGCCGGATTATGTTTGCTGGGCAGAATTTATTAGCGCTCAGCGAGCGGGAAATGAATCGCTTGCGCGGCAACCGCATCGGCATGATTTTTCAGGAGCCGATGACCGCACTCAACCCGCTGCATACCGTGGAAAAGCAAATTGGCGAGGTGGTGCGCCTGCACCGGGATTTGCGCGGCGAGCGCCTGCGCGACGCGGTATTAGAGCAGCTGCACCGAGTGCGAATTCCCGAGCCAGAGACCAAATTAAAAGTCTACCCTCACCAACTTTCCGGCGGCCAACGTCAGCGGGTAATGATCGCCATGGCGCTGGCGAATAAGCCCGAGCTGTTAATTGCCGACGAGCCCACCACAGCGCTGGATGTGACGGTGCAGCGGCAGATTATGGAGTTGTTGCGCGAACTCCAGCGGGAACTCGGCATGGCCATGTTGCTCATCACCCACGACCTAGGCGTGGTGCGCCACTTTAGCGACCGGGTAGCGGTGATGCAGCGCGGGGAATTGGTCGAACAAAACACACGAGAGGCGCTCTTTGCCAACCCGCAACATAAATACACGCGTCACCTGCTCGACAGCGAACCGCGCGGTGAGCCGTTAGCGGGAGATGCCGATGCTTCCGTAGTCTTGCAAGCGGATCATCTAACCGTGCAATTTCCCTTGGAAAAACCGCTTTTTCGCGCGCCGCGCAAGCTTCTCACGGCGGTCGATTCCGCCAGCATTTGCGTACGCAAGGGCACAACACTCGGCATAGTCGGTGAAAGTGGCTCCGGTAAATCGACACTTGCCATGGCACTGTTGCGGTTACAAAGCAGCAAAGGCGAGATACGGCTGAATGAGAAGGCCATTCATGGGCTCTCGCAATCTCAGCTGCGCCCCTTGCGCCGCTGCATGCAAGTGGTTTTTCAGGACCCGTTCGCCAGCTTGAGCCCGCGCATGACGGTGCAACAAATTGTTGCTGAAGGCTTGGAAATTCATACCCAGAAAACGCAAGAGGAAATGGACCAAGCGGTGATTCAAGCGCTGGAGGAGGTGGGGATAGACCCGCAAACCCGCCACCGCTATCCACACGAATTTTCTGGCGGACAACGCCAGCGCATCGCCATTGCTCGCGCCCTCGTACTCAATCCTGAATTGATTTTTCTCGATGAGCCCACATCGGCACTGGATCGCGCGGTGCAGGTGCAGGTGATTGATTTGCTGCGCGATCTGCAGGATCGCTATCAGCTTTCCTATGTGTTAATCAGTCACGATCTCAAGGTGATCCGCGCACTCAGTCACCATGTGTTGGTAATGCGCAACGGAAAAATCGTCGAGAGCGGCCCCGCCGAGCAGATTCTGCAGCAGCCAAAGCAGGCGTACACTCAGGAATTGCTGGCCGCAAGTTTAGGTTAGCGAGCTTCCGAGCCACAATTTTTGCCGAGGTTAGCAAGCGTTAGTAGCTGCTGCACAAGCGCGCAGCACAGTGAAATAGCTTCTACACTTACTCCGCCAAAATATAGATAACAACCGGAGTTTCCTTTTACTTCCAACTCGCGGAGTCACCATGATAATTCCAGCTTGCCAAAGATCTTTGCTGTTCAGCCTCCTCGTTGTGCCCTACTGTTTTTTTCAAGCCGCTTATGCGGATACGAAAAAAGCACCGCCTATTTATCAGGATACCCAACGCAGTTTTGAAGATCGTGCGGCGGATTTGGTCTCGCGGATGACTCTGGAGGAGAAAATCGCGCAGATGCAAAATGATGCTCCGGCGATTCCGCGCCTGGGTGTGCCGAAATATGAATGGTGGAATGAGGCTCTGCACGGGGTGGCGCGCGCAGGCGCGGCAACGGTGTTCCCTCAAGCGATAGGTTTGGCGGCCAGCTTTGATCCCGATTTAATGTTGGAAATTGCCACAGTCATCAGCGATGAGGGCAGGGCGAAACACCACGAATTCGCCAGCCGCGATTTGCGCAACCGCTACCAAGGGCTGACCTTTTGGTCGCCCAACGTCAATATCTTTCGCGACCCGCGCTGGGGGCGAGGACAGGAAACCTACGGCGAAGATCCATTTCTGACCGCGCAAATGGGCGTCGCTTTTGTCAAAGGTATGCAGGGCGACCACCCGAAATATCGCAAGACAGATGCCACCGCAAAACACTTTGCCGTCCATAGTGGTCCCGAACACAATCGTCACGTATTTGATGCACGGCCAACCGAGCGCGACCTCTATGAAACCTATTTGCCCGCGTTTCAAGCGCTGGTGCAGGAGGCCGATGTTGCCTCTGTGATGGGCGCATACAACCGCGTTAATGGCGAATCGGCGTCCGCCAGCAAGCGTCTGTTGCTGGATATATTGCGCAAGGACTGGGGCTTTAACGGTTATGTGGTATCGGATTGCGACTCCATTGAAGATATTTACAAATATCACAAGATCGTCGATACCCCGGCACAAGCGGCGGCACTCGGGGTGAAAAACGGCCTCGAATTAAATTGCGGGAAAACCTACGCAGCCTTGGCCGAGGCCGTTAAACAGGGGTTAATTGGTGAAGCGGAGCTGGATGATGCGCTGACCAGGTTGTTTTACACCCGTTTTCGCTTAGGCATGTTCGACCCGGCCAGCGATGTTCCCTGGGCGCAAATTCCCTACTCAGTGAATCAGTCTGAAGCGCACGACAAACTCGCCCGCACAGCGGCGCAAAAGTCCCTGGTGCTGTTAAAAAATGCCAAAGTGGGTAAAGCGCCGGTATTGCCTTTGGATAAAAACCTCGCGTCAATCGCGGTCATTGGGCCAACGGCAGATGAAGTCATGTCGCTGCTGGGCAATTATTACGGAACTCCGGCGCAGCCTGTCACGATTTTGCAAGGCATTCGCAATGCCGTGTCTGAGCGCACTCAGGTGCACTACGCGCGCGGTGTCGATTTGGTAGAAGGGCGCCAAGAACCGCGCGCCGCGCCGGTGATTGAACCCCAGTATTTGCGCCCGGCGGAGGGGGCATCGCAACAAGGTTTGCGGGGAGAATATTTCCGTGGGACGGAGCTGAAAGGCGAGCCGGTACTTACCCGTATCGATCCGCGCGTGGCATTTCGCTGGGATCGCGGCGCACCCACTGACGATTTAGTCGCACGCGGTGAGCTGCCGCGAGATAAAGCATTAAACGATGAACATTACAGTGCGCGCTGGACTGGGCAATTGCTGCCGCCGATCACCGGTGAGTACGAGCTTGATGTGAGTGCCAACGATGGATTTCGATTATTTATCGATAATAAAAAAGTGCTCGATTCTTGGGAGCGGGCGGAGCGCTTAACCGGTGCCTCGACAAAGCTCTCTTTGACTGCCGGCCAAGCGGTGGATATCAAGTTGGAATATTTTGAAGATATTCGCGATGCGGAAATACGCTTGGCTTGGCGTCTCCCCGGCGCGAAATCTCCCTACCAAGAAGCAATAGACGCTGCGAAAAAATCGGAGGTTATTGTCTTCGTTGGCGGCTTGACAGGGGATGTGGAAGGCGAAGAAATGCGGGTGAATTATCCGGGCTTTATGGGCGGCGATAGAACCGATCTGCGCCTGCCAAAACCCCAGCGAGAGTTGCTGCAAGAATTGGCGAGCTTGGGCAAGCCTATGGTGCTCGTGCTAACGGGTGGTTCAGCTCTGGCAGTGGACTGGGCCAGCCAACATGTGCCGGCGATTTTAATGGCCTGGTATCCGGGGCAGAGTGGCGGCACCGCCGTCGCCGATATAGTGTTTGGCGATGTCAGTCCTTCGGGCCGCTTGCCGGTAACCTTTTATCGCGCCGATGCAACCCTGCCGCACTTTGAGGATTACGCCATGCAGGGCCGCACTTATCGCTACTACGAAGAAAAGCCGCTCTATCCGTTTGGCTATGGTCTTTCCTACAGCGAATTTACCTATCGGAATTTGACCCTAGATAAAAAATCGCTAACCGCGGACGATTCGCTCGACCTCAAATTGAGCATCAAAAATACCGGCGATATGCCGGCAGCGGAAGTCGTGCAACTCTATGTGCGTCCGCTAAAACGCGACAAGCTCGACGCGATTAAAAATCTGCGTGGATTCCACACAGTGGACCTGAATCCCGGCGAAACGAAAACGCTGCAATTTGCCTTAAAGGCGGATGAAGATTTCACCTATTACGATGAAAAGGAGAAATCCTATAGGGTTAAACCGGGGAAATACGAAATCCAAGTCGGCGCTTCGAGTGACGATATTCGCTTGAAGAAAACGATCGTGGTCAAATAACTTTTCGTAATCGAAGATGCTGCACAAGCCAAATAAACTAACGCGTAGTCGTCTGAGATAGGCCAGTGCGGGTTTAGAAGGGGGGGCATGGCAGTAGCGCCTCGCTCAAGTTTCTCCGAGCGAGGCCGATAACCGCAAGAGCCCTCAATCCGTTAGCGGCCTTTGCAATGGCGTATATCAACAACAGCTTAGTCAACCGATTTGCGGCGCCGCAGAAGGCCGCAGGGCCAGACCCGGTGCATTTGCTGTCGAATCGCCAGGCAAAACCTACGGAGCAGACGACATACTTCCAGTCGACGGGCGCCGATTCTACGAGCCCGTCTCTGACCTATACCAATCCTACCCACCGCGCCGCCATTTCTTCGCAAGGCCTCGCCAAAGCGCCCACCCGCTCTGATCCGCCGGACAGTCACTTTGAACACATGGGCGCCGTCAAAGCGCTTGTTGAGCGCTATAAAGGTGCGGTGGAAGGCGGCGCTCGTTCGCATCTGCCCAAGTCTGGCACGCTGTTCGATCTCACGCTAACCACCAAAGATGGCGATACGGTGACTCTGCAGGTAAGCGCCAATACTGCCTCTAATCAAAAAGGCGATGAGGGCGCGCGGGCGGGAGCGGCGAATTTCTCTTTTGCGGTTGCGGGCGATCTCAATGATGACGAGCGTAAGACTATAGATGCGCTGGTAAATCGCCTAGGCGATATCGCCCGTAACTATCACCAAGATGGCTGGGCAGACGTTGAATTTTTGGATGCTTTGGATCGCGATCTCATTGTTGGACTAGACCTCAAGATCGCCGGCGGTGACCAAGGGGCATTAACCGTTGCCTACCACCTCAATGCCGATTCCGGCACGCATAGCCTGACGGTCAACCAAAATCAATATAAGTACGAAATAGACGCACAAGCGATTCTGGCGTCGACTAAGCTGGCGGCGGAGAATCATGATATTTATCTGCAATACCGCCAGGTTCTTATTGATGCCACCCAATCCTATAAAGCAGGTGAATTTTCTGGAGGAGTGAAAAACACAGACGCGCTTGAGTTTTTTCTCGGCGGCCTGGACGCGATGATCGCACCCTCCATACAGGAGACGAATAACTCATCGAATATCAATGTTGAGAATACCAAAGGCCTAGCGCGCGATAGCAGAATTTACAGCGATCACGCAAACGCCACATCTGCTGCAGGTGCGCGAAAGGAAGATACCAATCCGCGAAAAAGCACTACCGAGCAGGCATTTTTAAGTGGGCTTCCCGACTTTTTTGCCAGCTTTAATACCCCGCTATTTACGCCCAATGCATCTAACCGAGGTGAAGTCTCGCAAATGAGCTTGAGTATGGAGCAGGTTACGGAAGCCTCTGTAAAACCGGGAAGCGGTGTAAAAAGCGTAGAACAGCGGTATAGCTATGAGTCTCGCGTCAGCCAGCATTTAGAGATTGGAAGCCATAGCGCGGAGCATGCAAACTTGTCCGACGCAAGCAAGCCCGGAGGGCAAACCTATTTATATGAAGTGGTTGAGCAAGCGCAAAGCTTAACCCGTACGCTCGACATGGACATTCACGGCAAGGCGCTTGCCTATCTCGAAGAACAAGACAGCGAACACGAAAAGCGCAGCAAAACCGTCGTCAACGGCTTTATTGCCGATAACACAAAAGAAGACCTAACAGACCCAAAAGAAAACTACGCCTACGCATTGCAGGCGATGAGTGCCGTTACCAAAGCGCCCTTGCGACCGGCGCAGATCCGGCATTACGTTGATATCCAAACGCTCGAAGAGATGATTAAAGCCAGTCGAATTAATTTTTATTCGTAGGTGTTTTTCAGGGCAATGGCGTTCTGCAGGGCTTGCTTGGGTGTATTGCGCACATCGACTTCGGCCAATTTTTACTTCCCCAAGCTGCCCACAACAGGCAGCTTGCGCAGATCACCAATTGTCTTTTGACAGGTTATGTTGTGTTGACAAAAAGCAATCGGTGGCGGTTTAAAGGTGGTGGTTGTGGTTATACGTTAAAACGTATATTGCGCACGCAACTGTAGTGATTCCGCATCACCAGATTCCATGGGGTCTGGCCCTTCCACGTCAGATTTGGCGTACGCCAACATAAATCTCACACGGCCGGTGGCGTAATAGTTAACGCCGACCGTAATGGTATCGGCTTTTACAGTATTGGCCAGATCGTCCAGGTCGATGCTGCTGCGTCGTGCCACCAACTCCCAAGCACCGGAATCGCGGCTGGGTTTAACACTGCTGAAAGAGCCCTTTTTATAGGGGCGCGACTCGCCGGTTAAGAAGTAGCTGGCAAGAATGTAGTGGCCGGAATAGGTCGTCGACAAGTGCTCGCCACTCTCATCTGGCATTTCGCTAATGTCCTGCTCCATCCATTCAGCTTGCAGTGAAAAGGGCCCAAATGTAACGGCACCTTCGACGGAAAACTGGGTAATTTTATCGGCTGGAATTCGCCGGCCTTCGATGATGCTCGCGGCTGTGTCGATTTCCAGCGGTTCGTTAATACGATGCTCGCTGCCTTCCATGTCCCGCTCACTTGCGCTGAAACCTAAATGCACAAGTCGTGTATCGGTATTGATCGGGTGGAAGACCAAGCGTCCGGTCATGGCATAGGAATCTAGCCCTTGTTCGTCTTCTGCGGCGCGAAAAGCGCCAGCTTCAAAAGTGTAGGCGTCGTGGAAGCGCGAAAACAACAAGCCGTGGTTGCGCCCCGGTTTGAAGGCTTCGGTCACTATGCTGCGTTCTAAGGTGTTGATACTTTTAGAGCCGGTGGAATTTTCCAGACCAAAAGGCTCTTTCATTTTACCGAAAGTGATTTCGCCAAAACTCCAGTCGTCATATCGAACGTATGCATCGGTGATACTGACTTCATTGTCGTCATCGTCAATATCGATTTCGAATTCACCTTCCCAGCCTTTTTTGGAATTATGTTTTAAGCCGAGCCGCGCGCGGCGCACACTCGACTCGCTGCCTTTCATGTGATCATTGTGGGCACCATCAAAAAAACCTATATCCACTTGTACTTGCCCACCAATCTCAAAGTCCAGCGGTTGCGCCGCCAAGGTGGTTGCGGGGGCCAGTAACAATCCAATTATTGCCAAGCGAGGTTTAATTGACGTCATAGAGTTTCACTTTCCAGTTAAGGTTGCGATGTTCAGCAGAGAATTGAAGATGGGCGGCGAATGTAACCTTATCCACCCCTCACATCCAATAACTGAATCACACATAACAGGATTGTAATCTTAGGCGTAGAGAAGGCCTATATTGAGGTCAAGACGACAATATGCGAGACAAATTGCGGAGAGAATTTTAATGGTAAGTGTAAGGCAGCTATATCTGATATTTAAAAAGCGCTCATCCATGAGCGAAAGGCTTGTCTTCAATTCAGTTGTGGAGCAACCCACCCGATAATGTCTTTACTGAGATCGCGCAGGCATCGGCGAGTCGCTGAACAGACAGTCATAGGGGTGCCGAGATCCAACACACTGCTGGACGGCGACAGTTCGCTAAGTGTGGCAATTGCGCAGGTATGTTTTGCCGTCACCAAGTCCTCTCCCTTGATAACAGCGGCGGTAACTTGCACCTTCGGCAAGGTAGATTGACTTTGTGTGCCGTAGGTATGCTCTTTGCTGCCCAACACAAGTTGTTCAATGTCAACGGCGACAACTGGAATTACGCCATTGCGAATTTTGTCTGCGGTGCGTGCCGCTTCCATATGAATACCGGCCTTCTTGCTGTCTTCGAGCATAAGAGCGACCAGGTTTTTGTCGATATCACATGGAAATTCGGATTGATTGTATTTGTAACCTTTGACATTAAAGCCGAAGTTCTCATTGAGATAGGCTTGAGGGGCTTCTGCCGCTGCATGGACGGCGAAGGTCGATAGCGCCAGGGCGCAGATAAGTGCTTTACTCTTCATAACGGCTCCTGAGACGAGTGGTGATAAATGGTGAATCACGAGTTGTGCCTTGCGACATGTTTGTCGTTGGCATGAGGTAACTGTAAGACAACTGGCCGTGGATTCCCTGACCGTGGGGTAACGTCTAGCTGACCTTTGGCTTACCAAATAAAACCTATTTAAAAACAATTGGTTATGGGTTTGTTTTGGCGGAGGCGAGCTTGTGTGGAAAGACCTCTGTCCGGCAGAATGAAACTGCTCGGGTGACGGTAAGCGAGCGAAAAATAAATCATAAGATAATGGTTACCGGACGTGACACAAGACGATCAATCTCCTTTTTGGTTAGCCGATATAGCGGTGTCGCCGCCGCATAACCAACTCTCTTTGCAAGACAGAACGCTGTCGCTACAACCAAAAGTTATGGCGGTGTTGTGCTATTTAGCGCGACACAGCGATCGCGTCGTCAGTAGCGACGAGCTTCTCGACCAGGTGTGGCAGGGCAGGGTCGTGACGCACGCCTCGGTGCAAAAAAGCATCAATGCCTTGCGCAATGCGCTGGCGGAGCTTGCCGGCGATGGGGAGTTTGTCGCCCATTATTCCAAGCGCGGATATCAGTTGGTGGTGCCGGTGCGTTTTGAGCCGGAGGTGGCAAGCATCGCGGAGGGCGCGGTGGCCGCAGAAAACCGGCTCCAGGCAACTCAGGTGGAGGCGGGGGATAGTCGCGGTCGCCGGCTGCGCACAATTTGGCTGACGCTGCCCATAGTGATGGTGCTTATGTCGCTGGTGGGGGCACTGGTCTGGGTGCTGGTGGGGCAAGATTTTGATCTGCCGCCAGCGGCTTTGACCAAGCATCACACAACGATCTTCACCTCAGCTGCCCCGCTGTCGGCACTAGGGCAACGAGAGCGGAGGATGGAGCTGCACCCAGATGGCAAGCGGGCGGCCTATATCCGCGATCTGGGCACCAATGGTGTTCATCAAAGTCAGATCATGATTAGAGATCCGAGTGGCTCCGATTGGCTACTGGCCAGTAGTGAAGGTACCTGGGCAGATCTCGCTTGGTCGCCCAGCGGCCGCAATCTGGTTGCGACAGAAATACGCCGGGCAGAGGGCTTACCGCGCACGCCGGATTACTTCGAAAAGCCAAATAGCCTTTATAGCTTTCATATCTTTACCTTGGATTTTCGCGGCGAGCGCCTATTGGAAAAAAACCTGCTCAGTCAGTGGCAAGGGGTGGTGGCGAGCGTAACCTGGTGGGACGAGAACACCTTGGAGTTTGTCGCGAGCCTAGGTCCCGGTTCTGCCAATGAGCGCTACCGATATCGGATCGCCGAGCAAAAACTCTCAACGCTTAACCCGCGAAATGCGGGTTTTATACCCCTGCAGAGCGTGGTGCACGACAAGCGCACGGCACTGATCAGTCGGCGTCACAGCCGCGCACAGCTTGAGTTTTTAGATGCGAATCAAGACGCAATAGCCACCATTCCTCTGCCGACCTCCGCACTGGATATCAGCTGGATTCCAGATGGCACCGGATTGCTTGTTTTGGATAAGAGCGGTCCGACGATGTATACCCTCGACCTGTACGGTGAAATGTCGCTGCTGCAATTGCCCCAATGGCGTGACGGCAGCTTCTCCTATCCGCGTTACCGCAAAGATGGCGAGGCCATAGTGCTCACCACATCGCAGTTACAGACCAGCCTGAATCTGCGCCAGGCGGCAGGCTCTCCCGAGCTTATAGCCGAGGGCGGCGCGCAGCGCTTAGCGCGCTTCTTACCTGCGGATGGCTCCGTTATTTTTCTCCTGGAGAGCGGGGGCGAGTACACCTTGTGGCGCTGGCAGCGCGGTCGCAAAGAGCTTCTGCAGGTGATGGAAAAGCCCGTGGAGAGCTTGATAGTGGCAGCGGATAATCATTCGCTGGTGTACCACAGCGGGGAAGCGATCTGGCAGTTGCCTCTAGGCGAACCCTTACCAACACAACAGTCACAGGCGATTTGGCGAAAAGCGGGTGTGGTGGAGCTGCTTTACTATGCGCCGGCGACAGAGGAAATCCTGTTTGTTCGCCGCAGTGGCGAGACGCGCAATATCTGGTGGCGCAATCTGCGCCGGGGGGAGGAGCGGCAGATTACATTCGGCTCGGTGGGTACCGCCCTAGCCACGGCGGAGCGCCTTTATTTTCAATACCGAGATCAACCGGGCTTGTGGCAGTTGGAGTGGGCGCAGCCCAATCCAGTACAAATCAGCACGCGTCTGCCGAAAAATAGCAAATTGCTGCACCTCGCCGACTCGACCGCGTTTTTTGTCAGTGGAGGACCCTGCCGCGAATCGAACCTACAAGCGCTCGATTTGCAGGCCGACACGCTGTCACCGGTAGTGGATCAAGTGCTGGGCGTCACCAGCCACGACTTTCATCCGACATTCGGCCTTTTACAGATGGAATGTCGGCCCGCGAACTCTCAGATAATCCAATTTGTCAGCGCAGCGGATAAATAATCCGCGAACGCATGCTCCGCTACTAAAACATTGCCGCCAGAATGCCGGCGCCCACCAGCGCGCCGCCGGCAATGCGGTTAAAGCCACGCCGCTGGTCCGGGCTGTGTAGCCAAGCGGCCATCGCGCTCCCGCCTTGTGCGTAAATTAGCATCCAGAATACGTCGATTACCATGAAGGTGGCGACCATGAGCAGCAGCTGAGGCGCCAGTGCATGCTCCAAAGCAATAAACTGGGGAAAGAAAGCGCCGAAGTAAATCACGCCTTTGGGATTGCTCGCGGCAATGCCGAGGGATTTGAGAAAGAGCACCAACGGCTCGGCGTGGCCGGTGCTGTCCGGTACTTGACTGTCGTAAAGCGGCTGGCGATACATTTTGATTCCCAGCCAGACTAAGTAGGCAGCGCCGCCCCAGCGCAGCGCGCTAAACAGAGCTGGGGAATTCTTTAAGATCAGCGCCATACCGACCAATGACAGAGCAATCAACAGAAGATTGCCTATTGTGGCGCCTGCCATTCCCCAAGCCGCATAACGCACACCGTACAGCCCTCCGTTTGCCATGGTGGAGAGCATCACCGGCCCGGGGCTGGCGGACATAAATAACGTAACCGTAGCAAAAACGAGCAATTGGTCGATCGGCATAAGAAGGTCAGGTCGTGAAAGCGACAAATCACCACGAATGTGGGATTCAGTGATGGCGGCGTTCGCGCATTACTCTGGCCAGCCGAGCCTAAGGATAGGGGTTGTCTGGGGTCTTGTCGATGCAGCTGGTTCAGCTTTCGATGGATTGCTGGAACGAGTCTTAGTGAGTGGCGAAGTGAATCAAAAATAGTGGCGGCGCTAAACGGGTACAAGTTTTTTTGTTGCATAAAAAAAGGGCCAACGTGGTTGGCCCTTTTTATTGGTCAGGAGCTTAAGCCCTGAATTATATACCCCAGAGGTTTTTCAGCAGTTGTACACGGCGAGGATCGAAATCGCCCCACTGTCCCCAAGCATCATCTGCAGAGACAGGGTCATACTTGTGCTCGTACAGACCATAGGTGTCAGCAGACTCAGGGTTAATTGACCAGTAGCAGGCTTCGATGCCTTTTTCTTTCATGTAGTCAACAAACTCTTCCTGCCAGTGGATATCAACAGGCTCAGTGATGTGTTTCCACATTTCATTTTCGGCCGCGCGAGTTTTGTTCGGCCAATCCATGTTGCCACCGAACTCACCGATAATCATGGCGTAGCCCATGTCGCGGAGGAAGCCGAAGTGCTCGTTCCAGCCGGCGCGGATCAAGTCGACGTTGCCTTTAATGTTGATCTGACATTTTGCTTCACCCGCTTCGTCACCATGGAGTTCCGAACACTCGCCGTCCATAAAATGCTGCTGAACGTATACCGCTGGGCCGTAGGTGTGCGGAGAGATTACTACGCGGTTGCGCGGAATCTGCAATGGACGCTCGGTGAAGCCGTAGAAGTTCTCACCCCAGTTCGGGTTGAGGAACTCGT
>CAYZVN010000030.1:0-33840 GCA_964482025.1 uncultured Saccharophagus sp.
GCGGGCTGATGCAGGGTGTACCACCAGTCAACCGATTTATAAATAATCGGGATATTCACCATGCCCACCAGGGCCAAGACGGAGCTGATTTTGTCCGCAGTATCTTGGTTCTGATAGGCGCCCTGCAGGGCGACGATTCCCAGATAGAGCAACAACAACACCACCATTGAGGTAATCCGGCCATCCCAAACCCACCAAGTCCCCCAGGTCGGTTTGCCCCACACCGCCCCAGTGAACAATGCGAGGAATGTTAGGATTGCCCCGATTGGAGCCGCCGCCTTCATGACCATAAAGGAAAGCTTCATACGCCAAATCAGGCCTATAGCGCCACTGATGGCCATCACGTAATAACCGGCCATCGCCAACACCGCAGTGGGCACATGGATATAAATAATGCGAGCGCTGTTACCCTGCTTAGCTTCCGCAGGGCCAAAGGCGAGCCCCCAAATGGAGCCGAGCAGAATGAGGGTGATGGAAATGCCACCCAGCCAGGGCAGCCATGCCGTTGTTTTGTCGTAGAACCATTTTGGTGAACCTAACCGGTGAAACCATTGCCATGCCACGTCGATTGACCTTCTTTATTGGAATCTTGCTAAAACGCCCGAAAACACCTCAGGCACGCACGCTGATTTTTAAACCTCCGGCTATGGCGAACGGCGCCATTACCGACCAGACCAACAGCATGGCCCCCAGGATTGCCAGCTCTGCATTCACGGGGAACCCTTCCACCGCATTCTTGACCGCACCTGTGCCAAAAATCAGTACCGGCACGTAAAACGGCATGATAATCAGAGACAGCAACAACCCGCCTTTGCGTAAACCTACCGTCAGCGCCGCACCTATGGCGCCAATTAAGCTGAGGCTGCCCGTGCCTAACAACAATGACAGAAACAAAATACCGTATCCGCCTTCGGGCAACTGCAGCATTACGCCTAGCACCGGTGCCAGCAGCGTCAATGGCACCCCGGTGAGTAGCCAGTGGGCAAATACCTTAGTTAACACTAAGCAGGCCAGGGGCTGCGGACTGAGAACCATTTGCTCCAAGGAACCATCGTCATAGTCGCTGCGAAACAGGCCGTCCAACGACAACAAGGTAGCCAAGAGCGCAATTACCCATAACATCCCCGGCGCGATGCGGGCGAGCATACGCGGTTCTTCACTGATGCCAAGCGGGGTAAATACAACAACCATCAAAAAAAATATCAGCGGATTGGCAAGATCCGCCTTGTGTCGGTACGACAACAACAATTCTCGGCGCATGCTCTCCCAAAAGGAGCGTCGCAGACTGGGTGTATCAGTCGACATAGCCGTCGTCCCTATCCGCAATCTGCAGTTCAATCAGACGCACACCGGCAATCGCCAGCGGCTGATGTGTCGTCAATATCACCAGGCCTCCATTAGAGACGTGGCGCTGAAGCAAAGTTTCCAGGTTTTGCACGCCAAAACGGTCAATTGCTGTGAACGGTTCGTCAAGAATCCAAATTGCCGCCTTGGTAATGTAGAGCCGAGCAAGCGCAACTCGGCGAAGCTGACCAGCTGACATTTGGTAACACGGCGTATCTTCGTAGCCCTCCAGCCCCACTTCGGCGAGCGCCGCCGAGATCGAACCGGGGAACGGCACCCCCTGAACCCCAAACAGCCAGCGCAAGTTCTCCCCCGCCGTCAATGATTTCTTTACCCCTGGCTGATGCCCGAGATACAGCAACTGGCTGCGCAGCGAAAAGTCGGGCACTCGCAGCGCACCGCCCTGCCACAACATCTCGCCGGTCCATTCGTCGAACAATCCACATAATGAGCGCAAAAACGTCGTCTTACCGGCGCCATTGGGACCGGCGATCTGCACCACCTCACCGCCTTTCAGGGAGAAGTCCAGTGGCTGGAACAATGGGTAGCCGTCGCGCAAACAGGTGAACTGTCGGAATTCTAAACTCAGCACGCAGGTTCCTGGTCGATGACGTCAAAGAAAGGCCCGTGGAAGGCAAAGCGGTGAATTATGCCATCACTCGGCCAGTTTAGTTCAAGAACGCGCCGCAGCCGATGGGGGATCAAGCGGATATAGTCAATGTAAATATCAATATATTCAAGTGGTTAAGCCAACAAACTGAACCTATTTCGCAAACTGGATTGGCGGCGGGCGCAGGCAGATGCTGGGTGAGGTGCTATTTTTACAGCGTATCCTCGCACGCGGATTTGCCATGCAGATCGATTCTAACGCCACTGCTGCCAGCAGAACGGACACCGCCATCAAGCTCGCGCCTGAGCTCGAGCAGCTGCTGGCGACGCTAAAGCTTCAGGTGGGGCAAACGACAGAAGCGAAAGTCGCCCAAATCGTATTGCTGTCGGACGCAGAAAAGCTGCAACTTATAGCCGCGAGAGAGACAGACAAACCCAGCGCCGGGCAACAGACACTCCTGTCGATGCTGCGCTCGCCGAATCTTAATCTCGTGACCCTGATCGTCCGCGACCACTCTGTGACGAGCCTAACCAATCTGCCCTTAACCCAAAACTCACAGATTCAGATACTGGTTACGCCCCAGGGGCTGCGTTTATTGCCGCCGGCGACACCCATCACTCAACTACCCGCGCAAGCAGCTGAATTAGCGCTGCCCCAATCCTTGACGCCAACGATGAAGGCACCTACGCCGCTGGCCGCTGCGATCACAAGCCCCACGCGCGTGGGTGAACTGCCTATCGGATCACTTAGTGCGCCAAATCGCGTATTACCACAAACGGCTGCAGCCGCCCCCAAAGCCCTGCTCGCGGCAGCGACATCGCAAGCGCTGCCGATCGCGCAACCTCTTAAAGGCTTATTGAATGCGGCGGAAGTGACTCAACAGCGAATCATTAATGCGCTGCCCCAAGCGGTCGCGTCACCCGTGACCGAGCTCAGCGCGCTGCTTCATAAAATCGGCCAACTCGCCCTTGACGTCACCACCGTCAAACCGGACGCGGTTCGCCAAGCAATCAACAGCAGCGGCCTTCTTTATGAACATCGTTTGGTGACCGAGAGTGCCGGCGGCGCGCGCGAGGCTCAAGCGCCACCCTTAAGTGAGCGAGATCTGAAGGGGCTACTCATTCAACTGCTCCAATGGAGTGGCGGGGCAAACCTGCCGCCGCAGCCTCTGAGTGGCCCACAATCTGGAGCCGATACTTTGGCGCAGTTGATGGTGAGTCTCGCGCGCTTATGGAGTCCGCGCCAAACGTCAACAAAAGGCGCACCTGCGCAACAACTGAGTCGTGCAATTCAGGAGCTGACGGAAAAATCTTTGGCGCAAGTTCAGTTACAGCAGTTCCGAACCCTGGGCGCGCGCCTGCAAGATCCCTCTGCGCCCGCTCAATGGCATTTGGACATTCCACTGAAGCTGCCCGATACCTACGGCAATCTCTACTTACACCTGTTCGAACCGAGGACAGCGGTAGAGGAAAGGCGGTCGGGCAAGCAGCGCAAACCCCGCAAATCCAGCAGTGGCCGTTGGCGGGTCTTCTTGGAGTTGGAGCTGGACCAGCTGGGCGCACTGGCGGCGGAGGTCTCGGTGCAGGACAAAGCGGTCGAAGCTACCCTCTGGAGCGCCAACCAGGAACTGCGCCAGCGGGTACACGAGCAACTGGATAGCCTGCGGGGCGATTTGGAGCGCGACGGCGTTGAGGTGGCCGACCTGCGCTGCTCAGCTAACTCACCACCCGAGCAAAAGATTCGTCTCGATTACAGCTTGATTGATGTGAAGACATGAGCACTGTGCCGCCTCTCCGCCCCGAGCTGCAAAAAGCCGTCGCCCTGTTCTACGACGGCCATGGCGCGCCGCAAGTGACCGCCAAAGGTTCCGGTGCGGAGGCGGAGGCGATTTTGGCGCTGGCGCGTGAACATGGAGTACCGTTGTGTGATAACCCTGCCCTAGTGGAGCTGCTCAGTCACATTGAGATAGGCGAGCAAATACCCGAGGCCCTCTACATCACCGTGGCCCACATCATCGCGTTTGCCTACCGCTTACGCGATCCTATGGGCGATGGAGAGTCCGCCAGTTCTTTGACCAAGCCAAAACTCTGATCAGCCGGCCTCAAGTTCCGGCAACCCTGTCTTTGCCAAGGTTTGCAGGTTGCAATAGCCTTCTGGATTTTTGGCCAAATACTGCTGGTGATAGGCTTCGGCAAAATAAAATGTCTGGGCGGGCATCACTTCGGTAGTGACAGTGCCGGCGTTCACTGCCCGCAGTCGCTCCTGATAGCGGTCGCGGGAGAACTCGGCTGCGGTCTTCTGCAGATCATTAAAATAATAGATGCCCGATCGGTATTGCGTCCCTCGGTCGTTCGCTTGGCGCATGCCCTGGGTGGGGTTGTGACTCTCCCAAAACAACTTGAGCAGATCCGCATAGGAAATCTTCTCCGGCCAATAAACCACCAAGACCACCTCGTTGTGGCCGGTCATGCCGGAGCAAACCTCTTCATAAGTCGGGTTTGGCGTAAATCCCGCGCTGTAACCCACCGCTGTGGTGAATACCCCATCAGTTTGCCAGAACAGGCGCTCACACCCCCAAAAACATCCCATACCAAACAAGGCTTTTTCAGTGCCCTCAGGGTAATCGCGCAATGATGTTCTCAGCACAAAATGCCGGTCCGGCACGGATACCGCGAGCGCGCGCCCCGGGAGGGCATCCTCGGCACGCGGCATCACCACGTTCTTACTCTCAAAACTCCACATATCGCCTCCCAACAAAACAATTCTAAGGATTGGACTTTATTACCGCTTCTAAGGTTACGACCGCAGCGAATTGTTGTTATTCTCTAGCGCTGTTTCAGCAGTGATCATTTTTCATGCAGAGTATTGAATCCCCCTACTTCGCCGCCGTCGACCTGGGCTCCAACAGTTTTCACATGGTTATCTGTCGGGTCAATCAGGATACGGTAGAAACTGTGGATCGGGTGAAAGAGATGGTGCAAATCGCCAGGGGGATGCACTCTGGCACCATCGCCCCTGATGCTCAGGAGCGGGCTCTGCAATGCCTTAAGCGCTTTGCCGACCGCTTGCGCGGCATACCGGCTGCGCAAGTGCGGGCGGTCGGCACCAAAAGCTTGCGCGCCGCCAAAAATGCGCGTGGCTTTTTACGCGATGCCGAACAGGCGCTCGGCCACCCGATTGCGATTATCTCGGGTTATGAGGAAGCACGGCTGGTGTACAAAGGCCTTGCCCGCTGCGTTGCCAACGACGACAACCGGCGGCTGGTGATCGATATCGGCGGTGCCAGCACCGAATTTATTATCGGTCGAGAGTCCGAACCCGAACTGCTGGACAGCCTCAACTTCGGTTGCGTCGTGTTCGCCGAGAAGTACGACTTAAAAAACCAAGTCAGTGCGAAAGCAATGCGCTCCGCCTACTTGGCCGCCTGTAACGACTTGGAAACCATTCGCCACAGCTACCGCAAAAAAGGCTGGGATATCGTTTACGGAACATCCGGCACCATGCGTGCCATCGCTGACCTGGTGACGTCGAGCGACGGCGGCGCCATCATTCGCGCCAGCTCGCTAAAGGAGCTGAGTGCCGCAGTCATCAATGATAGTGAAGAAACCCTATCCTCCATGCCGAAATTGCGCCGCGATGTACTGCCAGCGGGTATCGCCGTGCTGCGCGCGATTTTCGACCAGCTGAAAATCGACAAAATCCATGTAGGGGATGCCTCACTGAAAGAAGGGCTGATCTACGACACCATCGGCCGCTTTAACAACGTTGATGCTCGCTACGCGGCGGTCGCCAAGTTGCAAGGACAGTACAATATCGACGCTGCACAAGCCGAACGAGTCGCCCAAACCGCGATCACCTTCTGGCGGCAAATCAAAACGCCGGAAATACCGGGGGTGTCGCGCACGAAAATATTGACTTGGGCCGCTCAGTTGCACGAGGTGGGCCTAGGGATCTCTCTCTCAGGCCATCACAATCACGGCTACTACATACTGCGCCACAGTGACTTGGCCGGTTTTGGCCGTTACGAACAATACATTCTGGCCTGCCTGGTGCGCGCCCATCGCAAAAAAATTCACGAAGACCGCTTCGCCGGCATGGAAAAAAAAGTGCGTCAGGCGCTGCAGCCCATGCTGGTTTGCTTGCGCCTAGCCGTCATTCTTCACCGCCGCCGGGAAGACATAACGGAGCTGCCAGTATTGAAGTATTCCGGCAGCACCTATTCACTGATATTTGCTACCGGCTGGCTGGAGGAAAATCCCTTGACGGCAACAGGGCTGGAAAAAGAGGCGGTGTATTTTCGCGATGCCGGTATCACACTCAAAATTACGGAGGCCTGACCTCTTCGCCGCTCTATGATTCTGAAACTGCTTGTTATTGTTGCTGCGCTCGCCTTTTTGTATAGCGCGGTCAGCAAATATAAAAAACTGCCAGCGGCGCGCAAGCGCGCATTTTTGATGAAAGCCGCTTTATTTGGCCTGGCGGCGGTTTTACTGTTGGGAGTGGTGACGGGTCGAATGCACTGGCTTGGCGCGATCGTCGCGGTCCTTCTACCGCTGTTCAGGTTTGGCTTTCACGCGTTGATGCGGGTAATACCGCTCTGGCTACATCGCACCGGCGGCACTGCGTCCTTCAAAACCGAACATCTGGACGTTACCATCGCCGTGCAGTCCGGCCAGCTTAGTGGCACTGTCATTAAAGGCCCCTGTTCCGGCAAAACAATCGCCGAATTGAGCGAAAGCGATATTCAAGAGCTAGAAGAGTATTATCGCGAGCGGGACAAAAAGTCCTATTATCTCATCCGCTTCGCACGCAAAGGGCAAGGGTCTAGCAGCGGCCATCAGCAAGCCGTCCACCCTTTCGCCAGACCCGACCGAGAGGAGGCCCTACAAATTTTAGGCCTCTCCGGAGATCCCTCGCGAGAAGACATTATTGCCGCGCATCGCCGCCTGATTAACAAACTGCATCCCGATCGAGGCGGCAGCGATTTCCTGGCGGCGCGCGTTAATCAAGCGCGGGACATTCTGCTGGGAGACTAACTCGGCTTACGCAACAGCAAATGAACGTAGCGGCCGAGATCACGATATGGCGGCTGGCGCGAATACAGCAACTCCAACTCTTCCACCGCCTCGGGGTCGCGCTGGTAAAGCTGCTTATCCAGAACATAGTCGTGGAACACGCGAATGCCACTTTGGCAAATGACCTCATACTGCCACTGCCTGGCCCATTCGAGCACCTGTTCCGGCGCTAGAGGGTTTAAGGGAGTTAAACCGCCACGTGCGCCGCGAAAGTCCTCCGCCTTTACTTTGGCGTAATTGGTACGCAAAAGATTTTTAAAAATCAAACCATTGAGATTATAGAAAATAACCGAGCACCATCCGCCTGCCGCCAACAGTGGTGTCATGGCGGCAAAAAAATCGGTCGGCTGATCTAGCCACTCCAAAACCGCGTGGCAAGTCACCATATCAAAAGGCGCGACTTTTTCTCGCGCCATATCCTGCAGCGAAATTTGCTGAAAACTTGCTCTGTCCTTTTGCTCGGCGGATAAATTCGCCTTGTGGATATTCGTGCGCGCCAATGAGAGCATTTCCGCCGATATGTCCGTCAAGTGCACCTGCGCGCCTCGGCGCAGCATCTCAATAGCCCACTGTCCCTGGCCGGCCCCTAAATCTAAGATGCGCTTGGCTTCCAGGGTCACATGCTCATCGAAGTCGCGGCGCAGAATGGCAAGACGCAGCCGGCCCTTCATGGAATCATAGATTTTGCTTTGGAAACGCAAAGCCAAGTCATCAAAATTGCGATCTTCCAAGGGGTGTTTGTCCACCATGCCCTACTCTCTCCAATGGTATTTCCGCGGTATCTATGGTGTGGCTTAAGCAGTCGCTATAATGCTCGACTTTTCCACTTCTGAGACGCTCTTATGCTGCAAGTTAATGAATACTTTTCCGGCAAGGTAAAATCCATCAGCTTCGACACGCCAACCCAACCTGCCACCATCGGTGTGATGAAACAAGGCGATTATGAATTTTCCACCGAGGCCAAAGAGACCATGATTGTCGTCAGCGGCGAGTTGGCCGTGCAACACCCCGGCGAGAGCGATTGGCAGTCCTACAGCGATGGTCAGGTATTCGAGGTTGAGGGTAATTCGGCGTTCAAGGTAAAAGCCCTGAGAGACACTGCTTATCTCTGCAAATACTGGAAATAATCAATGACTCAAGGCGGCGCCCTTTAAGAAGCGGCGCCGCAATAACTCAACGCATCCAATCAAGGTGCCGCTGCAAAACCCCGCCAAATGTGCCTCTATGGCCACCGCCACTCCGATTTCGTCACGCAGGTAATCCACGTCATAGCCGGGCAGCTGTTCGTAGACAATTTTTCCCAGCAACACACAGTAGCCCAAAGCATAGAGTTTGACTTGCTGTGGCATGGCCAGCAGCAAACCCATCGCCAACAAACCGTAGTTGGCTCCGGAATAGCCGCGATAGAAATCGACGTCGGTCGCAAATAAAAACAAACTGACGCCGACACCTAGGGGAATCGCAAGTGCTCCCAGCACAAACCAACTGGCAGGCAAGTACCAGAACAGCACCGCGACTAAGGCGGCCAAGCCGGCCGCATTCATCCAGGTGTGGTAATTGCCAAAATGCGTAAAGCTGCCGGTCAGCAATCGCCAGATTTCGCCTTGTTCAATCGCGTGGCGCTGAAATTCCAGAAGCGGCACAAGACGGTCACTGGCTAATTCCACTAACAAAAAAACCGCCACCAACAAGGTGGCGGCGGCGATTAGCCGGGAATGGAGCAACAGTGACTGCAACATTAAAAAGGCATAGGCAAAGGCTGGCCGTTGAGCACCGCCTGACCGTCTTTAAAACTGAATTCGCCGGTGTAGTTTGCCCCTTGGTCAATCAACATGCCTTGGATCGTGAACGCGTCGAGCATCATCTGCGCCTGGTTATTAGCAAGCTCTTCTTTTTCTTCATCGGTCATTTGCTCGCCACCTTCAAATTGCGCCGCGTTCAGATCTCGCAGGGTGGATTGCTGCGCAAGGCGGAAGGCCAAGGGCTTATCCACCAGCAGTGATGCATCCACCGCCAGATAAGACAGTATGGCCATAGGGTTTGCCATCTGTTGTGCCGCTTCCGGCGCTACCGCCAGCCGCCCATCAAAGGTGAGGCTACCTTCAGGCGTGGTAAAAGTGAGTGACGGGATACTTAACTCGGGACCACCGGGAATAAGATGCTCCGATGCGAGCCCCGACAATTGCATAAACAGCATGGGGTCGGTTTCACCCTCACCGTCGTATGCATTCTGAACTGCCGTTAAATATCGATCGAGAAATACCGTGCTGATATTGGCAAAGTCGACTTCCAGCTCGGCATTGGTAATTTGCTCCCCTAAAAAGGCCAGATTGGCAAAGGCGATTTTAATTTCAAAATCCGCCAGCGTCCGATCATCGCTCAGCTCCACATCGCTGACCACCAGGAAATCCGCCATGCTAAAGGCTAATTCATCGTCATCCTTGACGGTGACTTTTTTGATGGAGATTTCGCCATTGCCGGGAATAACGTAGTCTCCGACTTGTCGACCGAAGTCGGAGTGGATGCGCAGCGCCACATCTTCAACACTCGCCTTAGTCGCCTCATCCTCAATAATTGCAAACGCCGGAAGTTTACCGCTGTACTCCACGACTCCGCCGCGAGAGATCTTGCCATTGCCACTATAAGCGCTGACCTCGAAGGTTTCGCCTGTTGTGGTAGTAACACTAAACGGCAGGCTGTGGTCTTGGGTGGTGGCATTGCCGACGAGATTCATAAAAACCTCGGATACAAAAAATCGGCCATCGCCTTCTTTTTGCAGATTTCGCTCCAGCCACATTTCGTGTTGCTCATCGAGATAAAAGCTGCCTGAAAACCAGCCCAGTCGCATCGCATCAAGCCACAGTACGGGTCCGTGATTGAGCTCGACATTCAGTGGGAAATACCAGACGGCGCTTTCATCCGGAGCCAGCGCGGGCAAAACGGACGAGTTTAATCCCACCTTGAGTACCGCCTGGGTCTGCAGCCACCCCTTATCGTAGCGCTCCCACTGTAGATCATAAGTACCCATACGATTTACCTGGGCGATCCATTGATTGAAAACCTCTTCGGTTTTATAGCCGCCCACAAAAGGCAAGGTAAGGATAGCGATTAGCAAAATTCCGATAACAGCGATGACAATTTTTTTCATAAAGTTAGGTTCCTACCCAAGTATTGATGTAAGCGCATCCAAATCCATGCGTTGCTGGCGTTATTGATGCGGAGATCGCAAGGTCACCGGCGTCCCCGCCAAAGAGGATTGTCGCAACAAGATCGGCTAAAATAGCGCCCCATTGCGGAGGCGCTATTTAAAACCATCGGCTGCATTAGCACAATCGCACCGGCTATGCAGTCATCCACCAGACACTACTCACTGAGCAGAACCCGACATGGTCGATACCACAATCCACTACACCCTAAACTGGCTGGCGCTTTTATTTATCTTGGCCGTAGGCGGCGCGGTGGTGGCTGTGGTGGTCACCTACGTTGTTGATATACGCCAATCTCACTCCACAATCCGCCGCAATTACCCGGTTATAGGGCGCTTTCGTTATTTGTTCGAGCATCTTGGGGAGTTTTTTCGTCAATATTTTTTCGCCATGGACCGGGAGGAGTTGCCATTTAATCGCGCTCAGCGCAGCTGGGTATACCGCGCGGCCAAAGGCCTTACGACGAATATCGCCTTCGGCTCGACACGCAGCATGCTAACGCCGGGTGAGCCACACTTTCTCAACTCACCTTTTGCCCCTCTCGAAGAAGAGGTTGTCGACCCGCCACCGCTGGTCTTCGGCCCTTACTGTGCGACGCCCTATACCACCACGTCCTACTTCAATATATCCGGCATGAGTTACGGCGCTTTGTCCAAACCGGCGGTAAACGCGCTCAGCCGAGGTGCGGCACTGGCGGGGTGCTGGTTAAACACTGGCGAGGGTGGCCTCTCGCCTCATCACCTTACCGCCGACGCCGACATTGTTTTTCAAATTGGCACCGCTAAGTACGGTGTGCGAGATGCAGAGGGGCGCCTGAGCGATGCGCGTCTGCGTGAACTCGCGGCGATGAGCCAGGTGCGCATGTTCGAAATCAAGCTCAGTCAAGGAGCCAAACCCGGCAAAGGCGGCATCTTGCCCGGCGATAAAGTCACCAGTGAAATTGCGGCGATTCGGGGCATTCCGGTGGGTCAGGCGTCCATCAGCCCCAACCGTCACCCGGAGATCAACAGCGCCGACGATCTCCTCGATATGATTCATCACATTCGTGAGCAAACCGGGAAGCCGGTGGGTTTTAAAGCTGTGCTGGGCGACATGGACTGGCTAGAAAGCTTGTGTTCACGCATAGCCGCGCGAGGCATAGAGAGTGCGCCGGACTTTATCACGGTCGATAGTGCGGACGGCGGTACCGGCGCCTCGCCACAATCGCTGATGGACTACGTCGGCCTGCCACTGCGGGAGAGCCTGCCCTACTTGGTCGACCAATTAATCAAGCACGGCCTGCGCGAGCGTATCCGAGTGGTCGCCTCAGGCAAGCAAATTACCCCCGGCGCTGTGGCGCTCTGCCTGGCCACTGGCGCCGATGTGGTGACAACCGCGCGAGGCTTTATGTTTGCCCTCGGTTGCATTCAGGCACTGCAATGTCACAAGAACACCTGCCCTACCGGCGTAACCACCCATGACCCGCGCCTGCAAAAAGGTTTGGATCCGGCCAACAAGGCGGTTCGCGTAGCCAACTATCACAAGCAAATTATGCGCGACGTCGAAACCATTGCCCACGCCTGTGGAGTAACCCACGCCAGGGAACTGAAGCGTCGTCATGTACGTCTAGTTATGCAAAATGGGCAATCCATTAACCTGGCCGCACTTCATCCCGAGCCCGCCACAAATTCATCGGCAATAGAGGCAAACGCCTTATGAAAACACTCATTATTCTGCTTATGTCAATCATCTGTGGAACTTCCTGGGCACAATCAACCTCAAGCCCTCCGGTAATCGAAGAGTTGCGCTGGGTGGATACCGGACATCTTGAGCGCCAGCGCGGCCTTATTGATGAAATAGGACGCTCGGAGTTTGGCGCCAGGGTGCGCCAAGACATTAGTGATTTGAGATTGCTTCAGCGCATCATGGACGAAGGCTTAATCAATCAAACACAAACACAAGCGCTGCAGGCGATGGGCGTAGTGCTGGGTGACATTTACGTCGCCGAGCTGGGCCTTCAATGGCGAGTGTATCGTGACGAGGAAGGAAAAAGCCGGGCGGTGTGTGTACCCGATACGAGCCACTGCCTGTTCCCGGTCACCATGATTTCCAAACGCGCGAGCCTCGGCGTTAAGCCTAATATTCGCGAACTTTATGAGCGCGGAGTTTCACTGATCAAAGAACATCTCCCCAAACTGCCGTACAGCGCTCCTTAGCACGCTCAGTGTGCGCTAAGTAACGGACAAGGCCCTCTCGCGCCTGCATTTTTAACCGTGCGATTCCGCCTATTTTGGCGCCTGGGAATTGGCTTTTGGCTGTATTGCTATTGTCAAAAATCCCACCTAGAATCGGCGGTGAATGTGGGGGCCATTTGAGTCCAAAAAACCCACTGAAAGTAAAAGCTGATCAGGAATTTGATTCACCAAAGAGCAGTTGGCATTTTCGCTTTTTGTTTTCCTTTGAGTTTCAAGATGTTGCCTAATCCTTTTAAGGTCATTTCGTTTTTTGGGAGTATCGCACTTCATTCGACCACCCGTTCTCCGAGGTTTTTACCCGAAGTTTCCAGAGTTTTTCAGCAAAGGTTAAACAGAAGTTATGTCAAACAAATTGAATGGAACCGTTAAATGGTTCAACGAGAGCAAGGGTTATGGTTTCATCAGCCGTGACGGCGGTGCAGACCTCTTCGTCCACTTTAGCAACATCATCGGATCAGGCTTTAAAACCTTGAAGGAAGGCCAGATGGTCACCTTCACCGAAGGCGTTGGTCAGAAAGGCCCGCAGGCTGAAAACGTCGAGGTAGCCTAATCCCCTAACACCTCATTACGCCATATTTATGACCCCGGCCTTTTAAGAAGTGCGATAGAAGGCCGGGGTTATCCAAATTCTTGTGCCGCCCGCTTCCGCCGCCCCCCTCAGCAGACCAAGGCGAAGCCGACCGAATTAAATGATCGAACCGTTGATGCCGTAGCGCGCGCTGGGGTTATGATGCAGCCTCTTTTCAGTCCTTGTCATGCTTGCTGCCACCCAAACACGGTGGCGATATAGGTGCACCGTCCCGCGCCGCCCACTCATCCGGTGTATAAGTGTGGATCGCCAGCGCATGAACACCGCGCTCTAATGCCTCCGCTAAGGCGCTGTAAACCAACCGGTGACGCTGAACTTGGTTGCGCCCAGCAAATTCGTCCGCCACTACCACCACTTTGAAGTGCGTCTCCGAGCCGGGAGCCACCGCATGTCCATGGCTCTCATTGATCACCTCACAATGTGCGGGCCGAAAGGTCTCTTGAAGACGCTGATGGATAAAATTTTCAACTTGCATGTATTCACCTCACAATGACACCCATTATGGGTGGGACCACAAACAGATCCAAGCCGCCATAAGTATATAAAAACTGGAAACTTAGAATTTTCTAGCTAGGCTTACTGTGTTCCGTCTCAAGGACATTCACCGGTAACCATAAGGGTCCACCTTACGCATCGTTTCTTGGAAGTACGTTGTTATGAATCCTGAAGTTGTCTTTATTGATCGAAGAAAAGGGCAAGATCGGCGCCTGGACACCGATCCTTGCAAAAATATTCCGCTGGATCTTTATCACCGCAAGCGCCGCAAGTCAAAAGAACGCCGCGCATCCGACCGCAGCTTGCGTGAAGACTATTTTGCTTATCTCGAAAGTCGACAGATTGCGCACCGCGCTTACCCCCCGCAAACCAATTAGCGGTTCATCGCTCGCGCGTTTGCGTTATGGTATGCGCTAGGTAGGAAAGCAGAATTCCTGTAGGGCAGAATTCTTATAGAAAGGTGCGCAGGGCTAGCGGGATCATCCGCTAGCCCTGCGGCAGGCTCGATCGCTCTAACCGTTTATGATGGGTTTGCCCACTTCCAGAATCTTCATGGTATTGGTGCCACCGTGGACATGGGCGACATCGCCTTTGGAGATGATGACCAAATCCCCCGCCTTCACAATATTTTTTGCCAGCAAAGTATCGATCGCTTTTTGATTGGATTCGGCGGACGTCAGATTTTCGTTGTTGAAAAGTACCGTCTCCACACCACGATAAAGGGCTGCCCGATACAAGGTCTTCTCATGCGGAGACATGGCAAAGATCGGTAAGCGCGAGCCGTAACGACTCATCAGCAACGGCGTTGCTCCAGTCTCAGTCATGCAGACTATGGCGGCCACGCCTTGCATTTGGTTCGCCGTGAACATGGAGGCTGCAGCGATGGCCTGATCGATGGCGACACGACCGGAAGATGGCTCCCGCTGCAAGGCTTTGTGGTGTTCTTCGGTTTTTTCGGCGCCCATAATCACGCGCACCATGGCTTCAACCGTTTCCACCGGAAACTGACCGGCCGCGGTTTCCGCAGATAGCATAACCGCATCGGTGCCATCCAAAACCGCGTTAGCCACGTCAAACACCTCCGCGCGTGTCGGCAGCGAACTGTTGATCATGCTTTCCATCATTTGAGTGGCGGTGATCACGCAGCGGTTGAGCGCTCGTGCACGGGCAATAATGTGCTTTTGGACGCCGATCAAAGAGGCGTCACCAATCTCAACGCCCAGGTCACCCCGCGCCACCATCACCGCATCGGACGCTTTGATAATGCCGTCGAGAACTTCATCCGTTTCCACCGATTCGGCGCGCTCGATTTTCGCAACCAGTGCGATATCGCCGCCGGCCTCTTTCACCAAAGAGCGCGCGAGATTCATATCTTCGGCACTGCGGGGAAAGGAAACGGCCAGATAATCCACACCTATAGAGACAGCGGTTTTGATGTCCGCGTAGTCTTTATCCGTCAAAGCAGGTGCGGTGAGCCCGCCACCCTGACGGTTTATGCCCTTGTTGTTGGAGAGCTTGCCAGCCACCGTGACAGTGGTGTTGATTCGATTACCGACGACGGCATCGACTCGCAGGACGACTCGGCCATCATCTAACAACAACAAGTCACCGGGGTTTACATCGCGCGGCAGCTCTTTATAGTCGATGCCCACCTGATGTTGGTCACCCGCCTCGGTGGCCAAGTCCGCATCCAGCGAAAAGGTGTCGCCCAGCGCAAGCTTGATTGGGCCTTTGGCAAAACGGGCGATGCGGATCTTCGGTCCTTGCAGATCGCCAAGAACGGCAACATAAAGGCCGTGTTTGCTCGCCAACTCTCGCACCGCGTTAGCGCGCGCGCGGTGCTCTTCCGGAGAGCCGTGAGAGAAGTTCAGACGTACGACGTTTACTCCCGCGAGGATGAGTCTCTCAAGAACTCCGGGTTCGTCGGTTGCGGGCCCCAAAGTACTGACTATTTTCGTACGTCTCAGCATAGATGCTCTCCAAAAAAGCGGTAGACTCAAAAACGGCGGGCATTCTACACCATTTGGGTGCAGAGTTTTAAAGCCCGCGACTGAAGGTTCGAACATGACGGAAAGCCGCTGAGCTTTCCGTCGGTAGAAAGGGTCAGGCTCCCATACTGGCGACCATGGAGATCATCACACCAGCGGCAACGGCGGAGCCTATAACACCCGCGACGTTTGGCCCCATAGCGTGCATCAGCAGGAAGTTGTGTGGGTTGGCTTCCAGCCCCAATTTATTGGACACGCGCGCAGCCATAGGCACAGCGGATACACCGGCCGACCCAATCAGCGGATTGATTTTGTGCGTGCTGACGAGGTTCATGAGTTTCGCCATAAGCACACCTGCGGCAGTGCCAATACCAAATGCCACGATACCCAAGAGCAGAATGCCCAAGGTTTTGGGGTCGAGAAACTTATCCGCTTCCAGCTTGGAACCAACCGCAAGCCCAAGGAAAATTGTGGTGATGTTGATCAAGGCATTCTGCGCGGTATCCGAAAGTCGCTGCACCACACCGCACTCACGCATCAGGTTACCAAAGCAGAACATGCCTAACAGCGGCGCTGCATCAGGCAGGAAAAGCGCAACCAGAATCAACAAACCAATGGGGAAGATAATTTTCTCTAGCCTACTGACACTGCGCAGCTGCGTCATTACGATTTTGCGCTCGGACTCGGTCGTTAGGGCGCGCATTATCGGCGGCTGAATGAGCGGCACCAAGGCCATGTAGGAGTATGCGGCAATGGCAATGGCACCGAGAAGATCCGGCGCAAGCTTACTGGCGACATAGATTGCCGTAGGCCCATCCGCGCCGCCAATGATACCTATAGCGGCCGCGTCCGCAATACTGAAATCCATCAACCCGGCAGCATTGAGTGCAACCGCTCCAAGCACTGTGGCAAAAATACCAAACTGGGCAGCAGCACCGAGAAATAAGGTCTTAGGATTGGCCAGCAGCGGGCCAAAATCCGTCATGGCGCCCACCCCCATAAAAATGATCAATGGCGCCGCTCCACTGGCGATGGCAACACTATAAAAGTTGTAGAGCATGCCATTGCCGTATCCCGCATTTAACGCCAGGGTCGTTAGCGCATCCAGCTGTTGGTAAGACGCCGAATTAAGCGCCGCCAATAAGTCCTGAGCCGAATTCCATTCGGGCAATTGCAGCACCGCCGCCATTTGCATCAAGAGCGCCGCGTCACCCTGGCGTATGGCGAATTCGGTTGCCGAAAATGCCATGCCGGCGCCCGGGATATTTGCCAGCAGGCCGCCGAACCCTATGGGTACCAGAAGCAGTGGTTCAAAATTCTTGCGGATTGCCAGAAACAACAACAGAAGACAGATCGCTAACATGAGCATCTGCCCCGCAGACGCCTGAGCAATACCCGTGCTTTGCCAAAGATTATAAAGATTCTCCATTATGCACCTCTGCTCAAGCGATCGTCAGGAGCAGGTCACCGGCGGTCACAGAGTCACCGTCGGAAACTCGGATATGCTCGATAACCCCCGCCGCCGGCGCACTGACGGCCGTTTCCATTTTCATGGCCTCCAGCATAAGCACCGGCTGGCCTGCCGCCACTTCCTCTCCTGGCGCAACGAGTATTTTGCAAATAATGCCAGCGAGCGGGGCATTCACCGGCGCGCCTTCTGACTTGGCGGCCTGCGCTGCCTGCGGTGCGCTTTGTGTTTGTGTGCCTTTTGCAAGTGGCACTATACCGGTGATGTCGCCGCCATCACTGACGGTTACCGTGTATTCGCGACCTTCGACCGCCACTGTGTACACCTCTTCACCTGCGGGTGATCTCACCGGTGCAGAAGTCATCTCTTCGGCTTCGCCAGGAGCTGGCTCAAACGCCTCTGGATTATTGCGGTTTTCCAGAAATTTCAAGCCGATTTGAGTAAACAAAGCGTAGGTCAGCACATCGTCCACCAGACGATCTCCAGGCGCTAAGGACAGACCTTTGCTCTGTGCCAACGCCTTTAGCTCTTGCGTTAGGACTTCCATCTCCGGCTCTAGAAGATCTCCGGGGCGACAGCAGATGGGCTCGGCGCCTGCGAGCACTTGCCTCTGCAACTCCGGGTCGACGGGCGCTGGCGTTGCGCCATACTCCCCTTTTAAAACCCCTTGGGTCTCTTTGGAGATAGTGGCGTAGCGCTGGCCGCTTAATACGTTGATTACCGCCTGAGTGCCGACGATTTGTGAGGTTGGCGTCACCAAGGGGATGTAGCCCAAGTCTTTACGCACGCGTGGGATTTCTTCCAGCACCTCGTCGAGGCGATCTAAGGCACCCTGCTCTTTCAGCTGGCTCTCCATATTGGTCAGCATGCCGCCGGGTACTTGGGCTGTGAGAATACGCACATCCACTCCCTTAAGCGACCCTTCAAACGTCGCGTACTTTTTGCGCACATCGCGAAAATACAGGGCGATCTCTTGCAGCAACGCTAGGTCAAGCCCCGTGTCTCGCTCGGTGCCGGCAAGGGTGGCCACCAGGGTTTCGGTGGGGCTGTGACCATAGGTCATGGACATGGAGGAAATGGCGGTGTCGACGTTGTCGATACCGGCTTCGACACACTTAAGAATGGTGGCGTGGGCCAAGCCGGTTGTGGCGTGGCATTGCATATGGATGGGGATGGAACAGGCTTGCTTGAGACGAGTGACAAGTTCGTAGCCGTCATAAGGCTTTAACAAACCCGCCATATCCTTAATGCAGATGGAATCAGCTCCTTCATCTTCGATCCGGCGCGCCAGGTCCACCCAAAGATCTAAGGTGTGCACGGGGCTCAAGGTATAGGAAATAGTGCCCTGAGCGTGTTTACCCACTTTTTTCACCGCTCGCAGCGCGGTTTGCATGTTGCGGATATCGTTCATGGCATCGAACACACGAAAGACGTCGACGCCGTTAACCGCTGCGCGCTCGACAAACCTTTCCACTACATCGTCCGCGTAATGGCGATAGCCGAGAATATTCTGGCCGCGGAACAGCATTTGTTGTGGCGTGTTCGGCATGGCCTTTTTCAGCTCTCGAATGCGATCCCACGGGTCTTCACCGAGATAGCGAATGCAGGCATCAAAAGTCGCACCACCCCAAGTCTCCACAGACCAAAAGCCCACCTGATCCAGTTTGGCGGCAATGGGTAGCATGTCATCTATACGAAGGCGGGTGGCGAAAAGGGATTGGTGCGCATCGCGCAACACTACATCCGTAATCCCCAACTTGGACGAAGGTTTTTCAATCATAGGGAGATGCCTTTCATTCTGACTTATTCATATTCGAATGCCGACCAGTGACCAACCGTCAAGCGCTCACTGACTGGGCGTTGTATTACAAGAGCGTTACTTGGAGCGCCGCGCACGATGCTGGTCAAGTGCGGTGCGAATAATCTGAAGCGTCCGCTGATCGACCTCTTCAGTGGACTGGGAGGGTGTGGATCTCCACGCGTTGGGTGGAGCCGCCAGTGGTACCTCTGGAAAAAAGCGCAAGACCAACTTAGATACCGCAGTCGTCATCACAATGAGTAACGCCAGAAATACAAATACTGAGCCCATTCCGTAGATCGTCAGATCAAGTCCTTGGGACAGTAGCGACTCTTGCATAGATACACCTCACCTAAAATCGGGCCGCGCAGCGACCCAACACAATCAACACCCAACGCTGATAATTGATGCGCATAGCGGCCGGGCTCCACCAGGGTGAATCTCCCCCCGCCGTACACTCGTTTTCGAAGGTGCGGAATGCTGCCTTAAGATTCAAAGGCTTACAACAACTTAAATGAAAATTCGGGAGCCGGTCCGAAGAAACCTAAGGCAAATTCCGCCAATTCCCTGCCCTTGCAGCCTACCGGCAAGTGATAACATAGCGCGCCATTTTGTTGTGAAGTTGCCTATGCGTATTTATCTCGCCCCCATGGAGGGCGTTGTCGACCATCATTTGCGCCGCCTCTACGCCGGCATTGGTGGTCTCGATTTGTGCGTAACCGAATTTATCCGCGTGACGCAAACGCGCCTGCCGGAAAAGGTCTTCCGTCGCTACTGTCCCGAATTGGCCGCGCCCCTGACCCTGCCAGTACGTATTCAACTCCTTGGGAGTGATCCGACCTACCTTGCCCTCAACGCCCGCAGAGCGGCACGTTTGGGGGCATCCGGAATCGACCTTAATTTTGGCTGCCCCGCCAAGACGGTTAACAAAAGTCGCGGTGGCGCATGCCTGCTGAATGAGCCTGAGCTATTACACCAGATCGCTCGGCAAGTGCGCGATGCGGTGCCCCAAGACACACCGGTCACCGCCAAGATCCGCCTGGGCTACGAAACCCGTGCTAACTACATCGAAACGGCGCTCGCCTTGGAAGAAGGCGGTATCGCCGAGCTGGTGGTTCACGGGCGCTCCAAAGCCGATGGTTATCGCCCACCGGCCTACTGGGGCGCCATAGGGGAAATACGCGAGCGCTTGAGCATTCCGGTTATTGCCAACGGCGAAATATGGTCGCCAGAAGATTATCGTCAGTGTCGCGCCGAATCCGGCTGTGAACATGTGATGCTAGGGCGCGGTCTGTTGTCGCGTCCCGATCTGGCTTTGGCGATTCGCGCCGAGCAAAACCAGAGCGATTACCAACCCCTCGATTGGCTGGACATCACGACTCTTCTGCTCACTTTCCAGCGCGAGACCACTTTGTCCTATCCCCTGCAATTTTGCGGCAACCGTTTGAAGCAATGGCTGATGTATTTGCAGCGCCACTACCCGCAGGCAAAACAACTGTTCGAAATCATCAAAAAAAGCCGCGATCCGCACTTTATCGAAAGTGCGCTCACCGCAGCTCAACAACAGGCCGCCTAAAGGCGCCTCGCTATTCTTGATTGCGCTCGATAATGCGAGGCTCGGTCATGGGGGTAAAGCGGCCATTTTCCAGCACTATGGCTTGGGTTCCGCCAAAGGAGCCCATCTCCCGTAAAACGTGCCCTTTCGCCTCCAGCCCCTCGCGCACGGTTTCTGCCATAGTACTTTCGATAAACAGCAGATTGGGATTCCACTGGTGGTGGATGCGCACGGCGTGCATAGCCTCCTCCAACGACTGGCCCATCGCCAGATAGCGCAGCAACACCTGGGTTACTTGAGAAATAATGGTCGGCCCGCCTGCGGCTCCCAAGGTCATTACCGGCTCGCCGTCGCGGGTGACCAAGGTGGGACTCATACTAGAAAGCGGTCTTTTCCCCGGTGCCACACTGTTGGCATGAGCGCCGA
The DNA here is from genome assembly GCA_964482025.1 of uncultured Saccharophagus sp. GTDB lineage: Bacteria > Pseudomonadota > Gammaproteobacteria > Pseudomonadales > Cellvibrionaceae > UBA5868. The sequence continues at coordinate 20,789 of CAYZVN010000030.1, forward strand.
CAAGACCAAAGGCATTGGGAATACCGGGGTCGAGGGAAAAGTCATCCATCTGGTTGTTTAACAGTACCCCCGTTCCCGGCACCACCACCTTGCTGCCGAAGCTGGTATTCAGGGTGGTGGTGATGGCGACCCAATTACCCTCGGCGTCCGCAGCGGCGATATGGGTGGTGTGTTTATCGAACAGCGCCTCTGCATCGGCGGGCATACCATGGGTCACCCTGTCGCCGGCCTGATCTGGATCGATTAACGCATCGCGCTCGCGCAAGTACTCGGGGGCCAAAAGGCCGGCGGGAACAGGGACAAAATCGCTGTCACCTAGCCAGTGAGCCCGGTCGGCAAACGCCAGCCGCATGGTCTCCGCCAGCCGATGGTAAAACGCGGCCTCGGACAGTTCGGCTATGGGGTGCGGCTCCAACATGGTCAGCATCTGTGCAACATGGACGCCCCCGGAACTCGGGTTGGGAAAGCCATAAACCTCATAGCCGCGAAACTGGGTAACCAACGGCTCGCGAACTTTAAGGGTGTAGTTGGCAAAGTCTTCTTGCGTAATGGCACCGCCATTGGCTTGCATCCATGCCGCTGTGCGCTCGGCAAATTCCCCTTGATAAAACCAATCCGGCCCCTGCTGTGCCAACCTTCGGTAACTCTCCGCCAGCTCTGGCTGACGCAGTCTGTGCCCAACCGCCGGCACTTCCCCGGAGGGTAATAAATAAATATCTGCTGTTTCGGCAAAGCGCGCCAATTCTGGCTGTACTCGCGCAAGCCGCAACGCCAGCGTCCGATCGATGGGAAAACCCTGTTCGGCCAAGTCTGCCGCCGGCAAAATAACCTGCGCCCAATTCAATTTACCGCCCAGTTTTTGCAGATGGTGGTAAGACGCAACCGAGCCGGGAATACCGACCGCCAAAGCGCCTGTCCGGCTCAACTCCGGCTGCACCTTACCCTCTCGCAGGTAGGTTTCCCGCGTCACCGCAGCGGGCGCGACTTCGCGCCCATCAATTGCCAGCACGCGCCCATCGGCTAGACGCACCAAAATAAAGCTGCCGCCACCGATACCCGAGTTATGGCTGTCGACTACGCCCAGGCTAAAGGCCATCGCAATGGCCGCATCTATCGCATTGCCGCCGGCGGCAAAAGTGGCCAGGCCGATCTGGCTGGCCAGCGGATTAACACTGGCGACGGCGCCGCGATGATCGGCAAAAACCGCGGCGTAGGATGGCGGTGTCGAAAGGGATGAAGGATCAACCGCAACACGGGTTGACTGATGACTACAAGCGGCGCTGCAAAACAACGCCAACAACAAGGTCAGACGCAGAACACAGGACATAGAAGGATCTCCGCTTGAGAAAGTCGGACAGGGTATCAGGCTGAGCCAGCAGCACAAGTCAGTCGGCGCGCCACTTCGCGTTTGCTCGCGAAGAAGACCGAGGACTCGCAAACATGAGCCCTCTTGGAAGGGAATCGCGATTAGAAGGAATAGCGAATACTGGTGCTGAGCCGCCGCTCCAGTCCGGGAAAGTAGCGATGAGTATCGACACTGGCGATGTCCGCGCGCTCGGCATAGGTGCGGTCAAAAAGGTTCATAATCGCCCAGCGCCACTCCAAGGCCCCACTCAAGCGCGTAGTAATGTTCAGGTCCACCAAGGTGTGGCCGGGGTACTCATAAAGATTCGCCACGTCCATGTAGTAGCGCCCCTGATAGCGCGCCTGCAGGCCAAAGTTGACGCGCGGCGCCAACTGCCACGCCAGCTCCGCCTGATGCATATGGCGAGGTGCAGTGTCGACATCCAAGCCGCTCAGCTGCAGCGGTGCGCCCATTAAGCGAGGATTATTCTGGTAGGTATGGCGAGCGACTTGCCCGCTAATTTGCAACGAGAAACCCGCGCCGTCATATCCCAACTCGTACTCAACTCCCTTATGCAGGGTATCGACATCGTTGATATAAAGACGATCACTGTTCTGCACAATGCCATCTCGGTTGCGCATCCAATAGAGCGCCCCCTGGGCAAACCACTCGTTGCGCTGCCAGCGCAATCCCAACTCCGCCGAGGTGATGTGCTCGGGCTCTATATCGGCGGGTTCCGGCGATTGAGTTCGGTAAAGCTCGGCGGTTTGCGGTATACGAAAGCCGTTCGCGAGTTTGCCGAAACTGTAGAACTCATTGCTCCACTGATAGACATACCCCAGGTGCAGAGAAGGCTCACCATAGTCATTGCTCTGAGATTCGGGGCGGTAGAACCGACAGCCGACAACCTCAGGAGCACAAGCGCTACCCGCCGGCAGACGATTTTGGTAATCGTACTCTGTCTGGTCCCAGCGCACGGCCAGATCCAGTGCCAGCGCATGGGTTACCTGCCAAAATGCGCCCGCATTTATTGAGGCAGTACGGGCACTTACGCGGTAATCGTAATGTTCTCCTTTAGGTATCTGCGCGACCGAAAAAGGCGCCGTTCGCGCCTGAGTTTCGCGCAGATCACCCCAGGTTTGCTCAAACTCATGCGCCCAATAGATCTCCGTTCCGCGCGCGAGAAAGCGCCGCCACTGCAATTGCCAACCGACGGAATCGTGACCGTTGTGTTCGGTCGGCTGCCACGGAACGAAGTGCATTAAAAAATCCATCTCATTGCGGCGTACAAAAGGTGTAAAGGTCCACTGGGAGTCCAGCTTGCGCCAGCGCCAGCGACTGTAAGCCCGCATGGCGCTGGCATCCCTATAAGCTTCGGGGAAGAGGTTGTCGCGAACCCGCTGCTTATCCCGGTAACTGTCCTTCCCTTCGACATAGCCCGCGGTCTCCTGCTCAAGGTTCATCAGGGTGATGCCGCTTTCCACACTGACCCAGGAGCTGCCTTCCCAATCATGGCGCAGCGAAACTTTTTGCTGCTTGAGGCCCGAATCTGCGCGAAAGGAATCGTCTTCAATACCGGTGATCAGCACCCCTAGACTGTGGTTGGCGCGGGTGTGCGCAGCGTCGAGCTGTAGACGGCGGTAGCCCAAGGTATTGGCGTACAGCGCGAGTTGATTGCGCATTTCAAAGGCGCGCGGTAAACGCACATTGATGGCCCCGTACTGAGCGTTGCCGCCCACTATAGAAGCATGCGGCCCCTTGAAAAGCTCAACCTGATCCGCCGCCTCATAGTGGCTATCAAAAAATTCGTTGGCATTGCAAAAGCCGGTCGCGCGCAAGGCTATACCATCTTCTGCCAACCAAAATGAGCCGCAAGAGCCCGATCCGGTAAACACCGGGGAGCGAATGGCGACCAGTTGTTCCTGACCGCTGCCGCGACTCACCCAAACGCCGGGGGTGGTGGATAACACTTGGCTGGCGTGCTCAATCCCCGGGTGCTCTAAAGCGTCGCGGTCCACCAAGTGGCTGAGCGACGTGGTTTCGCTGAGCAGCCGCTGGCTGCGCTCGCCGTACACCACGATTGTTTGCAAGCGGTCGGCGGCACATGCTAGCGATGCCGACAAGCTGCAGCCCACCATTAACCCCAACCTCAAGCGTCGTGCCCAGCTCATGGCTTGGGCACCAAGCGATAGATGGCTCCGGTCGAGCTGCCCATCACCACATAGGGATATCCATCGGGCCCGTTGGCGACATCGCGAATGCGACCGCGCCCCTGAAACACCAGCTCATCCGCCACCACCCGGTCACCATCAATGCGCAACAGGCGCAGCTGTTCTTTCGCTAAGCTGCCAACCAACAGGTGATTGCGCCACTTGGGAAAGTGTTCGCCGGTGTAAAAGTTGATGGCCGATACCGCAATGGAGGGCACCCAATAATGCTGTGGCTGCTCCATTCCCTCTTTGTGAGTCACCGCAGTAATGGGAGTACCGTTGTAGTTCATACCGTAGGTAATCACCGGCCAGCCGTAGTTGGCGCCCTTGCGCACCAGGTTGATCTCGTCACCGCCGCGCGGCCCGTGCTCGGCGCTCCAGAGGCTTCCGGTTTGTGGCTGCAACACCAAGCCCTGCGGGTTGCGATGGCCGTAACTCCAAATGCTCGGCAGTGCGTTTTTGTCTTTCACAAAGGGATTATCCTGGGGAACTCGGCCATCGGCGTGCAGCCGATGAATCTTGCCGTTAGGTCGATTGAGCGCTTGAGCTTGATCCTGCTGCCCGCGATCACCCACGCTGAAAAACACATAGTCGTCCTGAAACACCATGCGCGAACCAAAGTGCACGCCGGCGTCGGTATAGAACGCGGCATCGGCGCTGTAGATGGTCTGCTGCTCCACCCACTCGGCGTCTTTTATCTTGCCGCGCACAATTTTGGTCATAGCGCCCTTGGTGGCGGGGTCAGCATAGGTGAGATAAACCCAGCCGGAAGCGTCCGGGTGACTCTGCACTTGCAGTAAGCCGCCTTGTCCACGATTCCAGACCTTGGGCGTTCCTGTGATCTCTCGGCGCTTGCCGTCGTGGTCAAAAACCCAGAGCGGTCCGCTGGTCTGGGCGGCGATCATGCGACCGTCCGGCAAAAAATCCATCGACCACAGTTCACTTGGTGCCTCGGCGACTTTCTCCAATTTAAAGGTATAACCGACAGCGGTGAGCTCCTCCGTTTGGGAGGCTGCGGGCGCGGCGCGCTTTTCGTAAGTGCGCTCACGAATTAATACCACGAGGGCGCGAATCGCCTCATCCGAAAGACTCTTTTCCCAGGCCGGCATTCCTCTTTTGGGAACACCCTTTTTGATGATGCGCACAAGGTCTGCGTCCGTACCACCATGCTTCCAGACGCCGCTATTGAGGGCCGGGCCAAGCCCGCCGGACATATCGCTGGCGTGACAACTGGCACAAAAGCTTCGGTACATCTGCTCGGCGTTGGGGCTGGCGGCCATTGTCAGCTGGGGCAACAGGACGGGGGCCAACCACCATGTCCACTTTAAGAAAAATCGTTTCATCTGCTCGATGTGCATGCGTTAGGTCACCTCGGTTAAGCGTAAATCATGTCCGGATATCGGCGGGTCCTGGCGCATCCTCCATAGCGAGGTTGCGCAACCAGACGCCTTTTGCAATGCGTCTGCGCACCGGCGTCCATTTGAGAAAGTCTTCTAGATACATCAAGGCGTAAAGTACCAGGAAGGGCGCACCCATCCAGACCGCGAAAAGATACAGCGGAACCCCGACGCCCCACATCACAATGGTGTCGGTGATCAGGCAAAAACGCGTATCGCCACCCGCGCGAAGGATACCCAGGATACGCAGCATGTTCAGCACTTTCACCCATACCCCGACACAGAAGATTGCCAGCGTCTGCATCAGCAGCACCGTTGTTGCTTCATCCAGCCCCGAAAAAGCCGACAATATCCAGGAGCGTAACAGCCACAACACCCCAGCAAACGCGATCACGAGCACCACCACCGTACGATTAAAAAGCCGGTACAAATGTTGTGCTTGCTCCCGTTGGTCCGCCCCCAATGCCTGCCCCACCATCACGGCAGCGGCACTGGCTAGCCCAATAAATAAGGCAAAGAAGGCGCTCTCAATCGGCACCATTACCCCCATCACTGCCAGAGCTCCGGTTCCGGCAAAGCCGGTGGCGATATGGTAAGTAGAATTGCCTATCGCCCACAGGACGTGATTGAGCATCACCGGAAAAGCGAAGCGTAAAAAATAGCGACTGGCGGCTTTATCCCGCAGAAACGCGACATGACGCCAACGCAACGCAAACAAATGGCGCGACCAGGCCAAGGTGGCCCAAATTGCAAAAAGCTGCAGCAGTCGAGCCAGCAAGGTTCCCCACGCCGCCCCTTCGACGCCCAAGGCGGGAAAGCCAAAATGCCCAAATATCAGCACATAGTTAAAAAACACATTGGCGAGCACCGCTCCAGCGCCCACCATCAGCGGCATAAGGGCATTGCCTGTCGCCCGCAGCGCTGCCTCATAAATGGCGATGTATTGAGTCAGCAACAGGGCCGGTGCGGTAATCAGTAGGTAAGCTGTCGCCAGGCGCACCACTTCCTGATCGGGATTGATCCAGCCTAACCAATAAGCGCCAAACAAAAAGATGGCCACCGATGGCAAAGTGATCAAACTGCCCCAAAAGAACGCGATCACCAAGGTGCGTTGGCACTGCATCAGGTTGCCCGCGCCAAAGTGTTGGGCCACTAAGATACTGCTGGAGGCAGCGATGCCCATGGCCATCACCAACAGCAAAAAGTGCAGTTTGGCGGCCAGGCCAACGGCGGCCACCGCCTCCGCCCCCAAGTTCGTCACCATGACGACATCCGCCATGCCCAGTAGCGCCTGCAATAGGCTCTGCAGAGCCACAGGCACGGCCAATACGGCGATGCGTCGCCAAAGAGAGTGTTGCATGTAGAGGAATCCCGGCCGGACAGGCCGTAATAGTTTGAGTGACAATAAAGCGGTCGAGAAATTATAGAAGCTTTAGATAGCGGCGCCAAAGCGGTGTCACAGTCTACCGACGTGCGGCGCGGTTCTGCTATTATCGCCGGCTCATTTTACCGGCCTTGCGCCCTATTCCCGCCGCGTTACGGAAGCTTTCATGAACTTTGCCGATCACGTTCTCGCCGTCAATGACGATCTCCCCATTCGCACCGACAAGCCCGTTCACAGCGGCAAAGTACGCTCGGTCTACTGGCTGACCGAAGCCGATAGCCGGCGCTTGATCGAAGAAAAAGGCTACCCGGTCAGGCCCGATGCGCCGCTTGCCATTATGGTGATCAGCGACCGCATTTCGGCCTTTGACTGCATCTGGCACGGCGAAGGTGGCATGCAGGGCGTTCCCGGCAAAGGGGCCGCGCTGAATGCGATTTCCAATCACTGGTTTCGCTTATTCCGAGACAACGGACTTGCCGACAGCCACATTCTCGATATTCCTCACCCGCTGGTTTGGGTGGTCCAAACCGCACGCCCCATTAAAATTGAAGCGATTTGCCGCCAATACATTACCGGCTCCATGTGGCGTGCCTACGCCGCCGGCGAGCGCGAGTTTTGCGGTATCCGCCTGCCGGATGGTTTGCAGCGAGATCAGCGCTTGCCGGAGCTGCTGATGACGCCTTCGACCAAAGGTATTTTGCGTGGGATTCCCGGAGTGCCGGAACAAGACGACGCCAACATCACGCGCGACGACCTGCTGAATCACTTCGCCGCCTTTAATTTCCGCTCGACAGCGGATGTTGATCTCTATGAAAAACTGCTAAAGCAAGGCTTTGCGGTTATTGCCGATGCACTTGCCAAAATCGATCAGATTTTTGTGGACACCAAATTTGAATTTGGCTACGTGACAACCCGCGAAGGGGAAGAAAAGCTGATTTATATGGATGAGGTGGGCACGCCGGATTCCTCTCGCATCTGGGACGGCCCTTCCTATCGCGGCGGTAAAGTCGTCGAGCAATCGAAGGAGGCATTCCGCCAGCTGCTGCTGAATTACTTTCCCGACCCGGATATTCTGCTCAACAAGAATCGCATGGCCGAGCGCACCGCCCTCGCCCGCGACAACGCCCTGCCGCAAGATATTTTGCTGGAAGTCTCGCGCACTTACCGGGAGATCGCCGAAAAAATTACCGGCGAAAAAGTCGAAATCGCCACCAATCCGAAAGCCGAAATTTGCGCGGTGCTGCAGCGCGATTACGGCATCATCAAATCTTAAAGCGGGTAACCTGCTGCAACAACGCCGCCGCCTCGCGATTCATGGCGGCGGCAATGCCACCTACCGCGTCGGCACTCTCCGAATTGCGCTGCGCCTTATCGTCGATCAAGGTGATATTGCGGTTGATCTCGTCGCTGACGCTGCTCTGTTCCTCGGTTGCGGTCGCCGTCTGCAGGGCGAGGTCATTAATTTGATTGACCAGCTCGCGCAGCCGCGAAAAATAGTTGTTCACCTGATCGGATAATTCCACCGAAGTATCCATGCGCTGGCAGCCCAACTGTATGCTGTCGAACACTCCGAAGACTTGCTGCTGAAACTTCCCGATGATGGATTCAATTTCATCGGTCGACTCCTGAGTTCGACTCGCCAGCGCGCGGACTTCATCGGCCACTACCGCAAAGCCGCGGCCCTGGCTGCCCGCTCGCGCCGCCTCAATCGCCGCATTTAATGCCAGCAAATTGGTTTGCTCGGCCACGGCGCGAATGGTTTCCACCACCGAGACAATTTCTTGCGAATTTTGCTTCAGAGAATCGGCCCGATCGAGGGTCGCGCGAAAATCTTGCGCAAGCTTCACCATATCTTCCGAGGACTGATTCACCACCTCGGCTCCCGCCCGCGCGTCATCGAGCGCGGTGTGCGTTAGGTCTGCTGTGCGCACCGCGATCTTGGCGACCTCGACCGTGGCTATGGACGTCTCGTGATAGGATGCCGCCAACGCGCTTACCGCCGAACTCTGCTCTTCCGCTCCATCGCGCACCTGATGCACATTGGCAGCCAGCGATCCCACCTCCTCGGACAAGGATTGCGCGCTCTGGCGAATGCTGCCGACCAACTGGGCGATGGAGTCCAGCAGCTGATTAAAACGCTGCGCCAACACCCCGACTTCGTCGGCGTCGCCGGCATCGATACGCTGACGCAGATCGCCGTCGCCCGAGCTGATCTGTTCAAGACGGTTGCTGACATTGGCGAGGCGATTAAAAATCAGTCGCGGTATCCAATAACTCATGACCGCCATGTAAATCACCGCCGCCAGCGCCAGAAGATTTAATATCAACACGCGGGTTTCCGCAGTTGCTTTGGATTCTTGCCGCAACCGTAGCGCGGCCTCGTCTGCCGCCTCCCCCGCCACATCGTAAATTTCGCGCAGCGCCTCAAAATCCGTCTCCAAATTATCGAAACTCGCCAGGGACGGTTGAGCAAAGAAAGTTCGGGAAGAGTCGCTCCAAGTTCGATAAAGAGCGGGGAATTTATCCAAGCGCCGACCAATTTCCGGATATTCGTTCACGGCCGCGAGGAACTGTTGCATGCGGTCGGACGCCTGCTGATTATTCTCCGTAAAAGCCACACGCGCACGCTCCTTTTGGCGCGGCGTCTCGCCAACCAAGAACTCCAGCTGCGCAAGCCTCGCCTGATACAAATCCCTGTCGGCGTTGAGAACCAACGAGATCGACGGCAGAAAAACATCGCCCATTTGCGACGAAACGTAACGTTCACTTTGAAGAACCCAGCGATTAACCACCAAGAGTAGAATTAAGGCCGCAACGGCAAAATAGAGGGAAAACGTAATTTTTAAACGCAATGACGAGGTCATTTCTCGTTATCTCCGTTACGGTTTTTACAATCAAGCGCGCCCAAGTGCCAGGCGAGTGTTGTCCTCGCGGCAGACTTGATCGCTTCCGCATAGAATCAAAATCAGTCGGATTCAGTTTCGATTTCGAAAAGACTGTGCAAATGGCACATCTCCATTAACTTGTGCACCGATTTGCGCGGACGGACGAGCCGAATGGAGGGAGATTGCGGCGGCAACTTGTGTTTCAGCACCAATAAAGCGCCTATGCCCGAGCTGTCCATGCAAGTCGTTTCACGAAAATCAATGGTAACTTGCACAGAACCGAAATCCTTGAGGTACTCCTCCGTTCTTTCGATACATTCGTGACCCGCGCAATAATCGAACGGCCCGTCCGGGCGCACGAGAATGCCTCGCTTTTCATCATATTCGATCTGCATAGCAGGACTCCGCAGGGTTCTATTGAAAAACCTTAGTCCAAAGCGAGCAGGGTCTCGAATGATTGGGCAGAGAAAAGATGATTGGGGCGTCAATATTTCACAACAAAACAATAATCGCGAAACAATCCGCCCTGGCAGCCGAAACGACGGAAGCGCTCCGGGTTAGAAAATCTCGTATTTATCGGTGGTCAGAACAATCTTGCCGATGACATTACCGGCTTCCAACTCCTGATGGGCCAAAGCAACCTCTTCCAGAGGAAACACTTTGTGGATGATTGGCTTGATGCGCTCGGCCAGTACCGCAGGCCAGATTTTGCGGCTGACATGACGGGCGATACTGGCCTTTTCCACCGCGCTGCGCGCGCGCAGGGTGGACCCGGTTAAGGTGAGGCGCTTGAGCATCACCGGCATAAAATTCACTTCGGCTACGGCCCCTTCCTGATACGCAATATTGACGATACGACCGTCGCGGGCGGCTGCCTGGATATTGCGCTGAATGTAGCTGCCGCCCACCATATCCAGAATGACATCCACACCACGGCCGGTGATCTGCTTCATCACCTCAACAAAATCTTCTTCCCGATAATTGATGCCGCGCAGCGCACCCAGCTTTTCGCACACCCGACACTTGGCCTCGGTACCGGCGGTTGCGTATACCCGCGCTCCGGTGATTCTGGCCATCTGAATCGCAATGGTACCAATGCCGCTGCTGCCGCCGTGGATCAACAAGGTCTCGCCCACGCCCAAGGCACCGCGCTCGTAGACATTGCTCCACACGGTAAACAGCGCCTCGGGCAGCGCGGCGACCGTCACAAAATCCAGGGACTCCGGTACGGATAAGCATTGTTTCGCCGGGACGCTGACAAACTCCGCATAACCGCCGCCGTTAGTCAAAGCGCATACGCGCTGCCCGACTCGCCAGGGCCCGGCGTCGCGGCCAACTGCAGCGACAAAACCCGCCACTTCTAGCCCCAATATGGGAGAAGCACCTTCCGGCGCCGGATATTGCCCTTCGCGCTGCATAATGTCTGGACGATTGACGCCGATTGCAGCGACCTGGATCAGGATTTCGTCGTGACCGAAGGTCGGCAGAGAGCCGCGCTTAAGTTTGAGCACCTCTGGGCCGCCGGGACGCTCGATGTCAATAAACCGCATCATGGTGCTAACCTGCCTATATCCCAGGTACCGGGTTCGGTGGCTAAGTATTCGAAGCGATCGTGAAGACGGCTGCCGCCGCCCTGCCAAAACTCAAATCGGCTCGGCACAACCCTATACCCGCCCCAAAAATCCGGCAGAGGAATTTTGCCGTCTTTGAACTTTTGCTTCATCAGCGCAAACTGATCCAACAGCAATCGCCGCGAATGGATGCGCGAACTCTGTGGCGACGCCCAGGCGGCCAGTTGGCTATCGAGCGGGCGAGTGGCAAAGTACTTAAGGGATTCGGCGCTGCTAAGGCGAACAGCGGTGCCATTAATGCGCACTTGGCGCTCCATTAGATGCCAGGGGAAATGCAGACTGACTTTGGCGTTGGCGGCAATATCCTGCGCTTTTTTACTGGCGTAGTTGGTATAGAAGACAAACCCGCGGTCATCAGCCTGCTTGAGCAGCACTATCCGCTGATCGGGCTGACCTTCGCGATCAACCGTTGCCAATACCATCGCCGTAGGGTCTGGAATTTGACTGGCAACCGCTTGTTCAAGCCAAAGATCAAACTGCCGAAATGGGTTGTCATGCAAATGCTCACGACGCAAGCCACCCAACAAGTACTCGCGCCGGATTTGTTCAAGATCCATTGACTCTCTCTTTTTATAAGCTGCCCATTCACACCCAGACAAAACTCAGGTCGTAAAACGGGTTATTCTGCGCACCGGATGATGCGCCACCTTGTTACTTCTCGCCAGCTGTCGTTGAGCACGGCTTTTTATGAATCTGGATACGGCGGTGCACCTGCCACCACCTTAATATCATTGATCAGGAATCACTCATGACCAGAGATATTCTTGGAGTATTGCTTGCCGGTGGGCAGAGCCGGCGTATGGGGCGCCCCGACAAGTTCCTGCTCCAACACCGAGATCGCACACTTCTGCAACACTGCTTGGAGCGCGCCGAACCACAAGTTAACGAACTGGTTATTAGCGCCAACGGCGACCCAGCGCGCCTGGCACATTACGGCTTGGAGGTGATTCCCGATCTCTGGACCGATTACCCCGGTCCGCTGGCCGGCATTATAAGTGTAATGGCGTGGGCGCAAAAAGCCCGTAAAGATTACGCTTGGCTCGCCAGCTTCGCTACCGACACCCCTTACTTTCCCGAGGATCTGGTTGTCCGCCTAAGCTCCTGCGCCGAGCGACATAAGGCCCCGCTGGTGATCGCCGCTGCCGGTGGCGACCAGCACTATACCTTTGCGCTGTGGTCGATCCAGTTGCTACCTCAGTTGTTGGAGCGCTTTGCGGCGGGTGAACGCGCATTGCATCGAATCGTTCAAAGCCTTGGGGGCGTTACCGAGACCTTCGCTAAGGGAACCGATTTCTTCAACATCAACACCCCAGATGATTGGCAAGCGCTGAGCGATAGAGCCAGTAGATTTTAAGCTCCGCTTTCATATAACAAAATGTTGACCCCTTCACGATACGCTCAAAAAACAGACAAAATCGCTCGGCCGCCATATAACTACAAACAAATTCGTGCTAAAACACTTTCGCTGATTTCCTATTGATCGAAGCAGCAGCAAGGTTCAGAGAAACTTACATCTGTGCAGCGGGTCTATCCGCCAACGATAAAAAAACGAAAACGATCAACGACAAGAAGCGAACCACTTCATGAAAATACGCCTGTTTTATAGTTGTCTGGCGGCCCTGGCAGTCTCCACCGCCCACGCCGGCACCCCGGAAGGATTCAGCACCATCTGCACACTCGATGAAAGCTGTGCGGTGGATGGCTCCGCCCTAGTGGCATTTGGACATAACGACACTTTTACCTATCGCACCCTCACCGGCAACTTTGTCTGCAACGGCACCACGTTTGGCCTGACCGATAAAGCCAGCCCAGAATCCACCTGTCTGGCCCTCGACCCCTCTGTGGTCGGATCGACCTCCAGCTCATCAAGCTCTGGTGCCACACTCCAGAAAGAGGCCATTCCAGGTCAGGTTGCCAGTGGCTTATACGCGATCGTCTCGCGCTCCAGCAGCAAAGCCCTCGCAGTTGCAGAAGGCAGTGAAGCCGACGGTGCGCTCTTAGTCCAGCAAGATTTCACTGGCGCGACGCACCAAATCTGGCAAGTGACCGATCTGGGTAACGGCTACTACTCCATTACCGCCCACCACAGTGAAAAAGCACTCGACTTGCAAGACCTCACCAACAAAGATGGTGTAAAGCTTCAGCAAACCCCCTGGATGAACAGTTGGGATCAACACTGGGGCATTCAGAAGCTCAACGG
>CAYZVN010000031.1:0-10621 GCA_964482025.1 uncultured Saccharophagus sp.
TCCAGCTCGCGATTACTGTTAATTGCGTCGGTTTTACCGCTGGAGGCCACCGCGATCTGCGAGCCGTTAAGCGTCACTTTGGTGAAGTTCGTATTGAGACCGCGAATGGCCACGTTCACCCCGGAGCCGTCGATCTCTCGGCTCAACTGAATGCCCGGTACACGGTTAATGGCTTCGGCGATATTGAGGTCGGGGAATTTACCTACATCTTCCGAAAATACCGCATCGGAAAAGTTGACCGACTCGCGCTTGAATAACGAGGCGTCTTCCAAAGATTTGCGCAGGCCGGTGACAACAATTTCGGTGAGCACTACACCGCCAACGTCGTCATTTTCCAGGTCCTGTGCGGCACCCGTTGCCGGGGCCGCGAGTGCGGCACATAACGCCAAATACAGTGACCGACGCGTGAAAATAGGTTGAAGCTTTTTCATTTTTTTGTCTCCTGAATTCAGTTAGCAACGGATCACGGACGGGTTGCACTACAACTGTCGATCAGATATTCGGCGGTGGCCTCAGAAGCCTGGATATAGGGTGTAAATTCGGTTTCTGTGCCGTTCGGGTCGTGTTGGTAATAACCCATCAACTGCACCCAGCTTTCTGTGGCGGCTATGCCGGCGACATAAATAAAGGTCTCGTCATTTAGTTTGATCGTCATTGATACATCGGCAGGGGGATTTTCCGGCGCCATGCGCACATAGCAAGACAGCAGGTAAACGTCCCCAGCTTGCGGTTCCATTACGCTAAAACTTGCACCCTGCCACTCTGCGTCCCGCTTCGTTACCAGCACACTGTAATCCCCGCTATAAGCGTCCATTGAAGTGCGCTCAAGCGTGACAGGACCAAATGGCCCCCAGCCGGCTAAGCTCGATTCCACATCGCCGTTAAGAATTAATTGCGAGGGCAGCGCCAGCTCCAAATCGTCCACATAAAAACTAGCGGCGGCGCCCTCTGGAGAAGACTCGATATAGAGGAAGTGCTCCTGTAGTGTCCCCTCTGCCGCATGGGTAAAGCTGCCGGCCAACTCTACCCAGCTCGCGGACGTGACCTCTGCCGTGCCGAGCTGGATGTACTCCTCGGGACCGCCGGTGACGGTGCGCTTCAAGGTGAGGTTGAGCTGAGTCGCGGGGGTACTGGGTGCGAGGCGCACCCATACGGATGCAGCGTAAGTACGACCGGGTGAGAGCGGCGGCAAATCCATAACTGGACCGTTCCAGTTTTCGGTGCGCCCGGAGACTAAAAGGCTGTGGTCACCGGTATTGCTCTGCTCCGATGACTGGATGATCATCACTGGCGCGCCTTGAGAGCGCCAGGGTTGGATACCATCCTCGACGCCACCGTTAACGATCAGATTGCTGAGTGACACCAAGGACAAGTCATCTACGTAGTAACTGAGGGTTTCGTTGGGGGACACGATTGTAAGCGCCAGATTTTCCCAGCGGCCAGGTGTGTCGAGATTGAAGGTGCCCGATAGCTGCTTCCACTCCCCAGCGGCGACTTCTGCACTTCTCACCAGAATTTCGTTGTCGGTGCCGGCTTTCTGAGAGCCGTCCACGCCGGTCACGGTAGCACTACCGTCTGCGCCGCCCCCATCGGCCTTCAACACGAGACTTAATTCTGCCGTCTCCTCGCCTTCTGCGAGAAGAACCCAGACCGAGGCTTCATATTGGCCACTGGGCAGAGTCGTGAGCAAGGGCATTACCGGGCCGTGTCCGCTGTCGGATCGGCCTTCCACCAATAAGCTGTAACTGCCGCTGCGGCTCTGTGCGGAGCTGCGAGTGATGGTTACACCCTCCTGCGCATACCAGGGGCCAATGCCCGATTCCAGATCTCCATCGCTATACCAATTCGCCGGGTTTCTTGGGTCCGGCGGTGCCAGGGAGTCATTGTCCGGCGCCGCCGGACCTATGGGATTCACGCTGGAATTCGCATCGTATCCAAGCGCGGGGTCATTATTGGCAGAGCAGGCAAACTGTAACAAAATCAGCGCCGCAGCCAGCCAGGATTTGCCGCCAAGCAGTCGACCGGGAATCAATGGTTTTGTGTTCATGCATTTCTCCAAAAACCAGCGTTATGCCAGCGGCTTCGCCGGCTGCTGATGGTGTTATGAAAAGCAAAAGAGCGGGGAAATCGTTAATAACGTGAAGCGTTTGTACAACTATGGAAATGTCTGCACGCCCCCATCGCTCGGTTAGGGTTATCCCAGAAAGAGCGCTATGCCACCCAAACGCATACGGGTTAGCTATTTATGGTTTTGGAATAAGACTAGAAGGTGATGGGCGATTGAGCAAATCAACGGCCCCTCACCTGCCGCTTTAATTTGTTCGCGGCGGGGCGTATCTTATGCGAACTTTTTTATCTGACAAACCAATTTTTATGATTTATCGGTATAACCCTTGGTGGTTGCCTCTCGCTTTACTGATATCACTGGCGTTATGTGTCGTTTTATTTAGCTTATTAGTGCTGCGTACGCCGAAAGCGATTTCGTCTGCACAATTGGCCGACGGCGGCGTAGCGACGGAAACCCATCACTGGCGATTGGTGACCACTTGGCCCAAAAAATTTCCGGGTATTGGTTTGGCGCCGGAAAATTTCGCAGAATTGTTGCGGAAAATGAGCAATGGACGAATTCAAATTACCGTTTATGGCGCCAATGAGATTGTGCCGGCGATGGGGGTTTTTGATGCCGTCTCCGGTGGCAGCGTGGAAATGGGACACGGGGCTGCCTATTACTGGAAGGGGAAAATTCCCGCATCTTCTTTTTTTGCCTCTGTACCTTTTGGGATGAATGCCACCGAATTCAACAGCTGGCTGCACTACGGTGGCGGCTTGGAGCTGTGGCGCGAGATTTATGCGCCCTTTAATTTGGTGCCATTTGCCGGCGGCAATACCGGTGTGCAAATGGGCGGCTGGTTTAATCGCGAGATTAAATCGATTGCAGATTTTAAAGGATTAAAAATGCGCATCCCCGGTTATGCCGGTGAAGTCTTTGCTCGCGCGGGCGGAACCGCGGTGAATATTCCCGGCGGCGAGCTTTACACCTCTTTGCAATCCGGCGTGATCGATGCGACCGAGTGGGTCAGCCCCTATAACGATCGCGCGTTCGGTTTCCAGCAAATCGCCAAATATTATTACTATCCGGGCTGGCACGAACCCGGCCCTGGCTTGGAATTTATTATTAATAAAGCGGTTTACGACGCCTTGCCACAAGATTTACAAACCATGATCACCGCCGCCGCAAGAGCGATTAATCAAGATATGCTCGACGAATATACCGCGCGCAATAACAGTGCATTAAAAGAATTAGTCGAGCATCACAAAGTCGACCTGCGGCCGTTTCCCGATGATGTATTGCGTACCCTAAAGCAAATCAGTTGGGAGGTTTACGACGAGACAGCAGCAAAAGATGCCACTTTCGCCCGCGTGTGGGAGTCCTATCGAACATTTCTTGAAGATGCGAGTGAATATCACAGAATCAGCGAGCACTATTATTATCAGACCCGCTAGCTATTATCAGACCCGCTAGCGTTCGCCCCCAGCCTAGCGGGCAGCTCAGATCTCCCCGAGGGCGTTTCTTGATCGACAA
Source organism: uncultured Saccharophagus sp. (assembly GCA_964482025.1). Taxonomy (GTDB): domain Bacteria; phylum Pseudomonadota; class Gammaproteobacteria; order Pseudomonadales; family Cellvibrionaceae; genus UBA5868. Next base: position 3,584 of record CAYZVN010000031.1, read on the forward strand.
TCGTAATATGATATAACGTCAGCCCACAAGCATACGCTTGTTTGTGGAGCTGTGGGCCGCGCTCTGTCGAAAGCCCGCTAAGCTCTTTGAGGTTCATTAAAGCCTCCTCTGACCACACCAACCTCAGATCTGCGCAGTCCGCAGCATCTTTTGGAGAGATCTATGCGAGTAACCACCCTGTTAAAGCTTCTGCTTCTCGGCTCATTTTGGGCGATCAGCACAGCCAGCTTCGCCGAGGAAGACGGCAAGATGTACCCCATGGATGCGCCGCAAGAGCCAAACGCCATACCGCTGAACACCGGTGGTGTCGCCGACCAGCCGGCAGAGGAATCGTGGTTTCGTCAGTGGGGCGACCCTATGGCACGAAACATCTCCAAAGCTACCCTGACGCCATTCCTCGCCGACCCTAAAATCGCCAACGGCACCAGTGTGCTCGTCGCCCCCGGCGGCGGCTTTATGTGGTTGTCCATGGGCAACGAAGGCTGGGAAGTCGCCGAAGCCCTGGCCGCGCGCGGCATCAATGCTTTTGTGCTGAAGTACCGCCTGCGTCCCACCGCCGACAACCTGGACGCCTTTGATGCGCAGATGAAGCAGCTGTTTGCCGATGCGGAGACAACCGCCGCCAAGACCGGCGAGCCACACCAGCGACCGCGCTGGGATCTGTCCAACCCACTGGCCGACGCCGAAGCGGCTTACGCCTTGATTAAAAGCCGCGCCAAAGAGTGGAACGTCGATATGAAAAAACTCGGCATGATGGGCTTTTCCGCCGGCGCGCGCCTGACCATGGAAACCGCGCTGGAATCCAAAAAAGCGGAGCTGGCGTTTATTGCGCCCATTTACGGCACTATGGACGCCGTTAAAGTGCCCAAAAATGCTCCGCCCATGTTCGCCGCCATTGCGGTTGATGACTTCCTATTTCACGGTGAATTTGGCTTGATCAAGTCCTGGTACGAGGCCAATATTCCGGTGGAATTTCACCTGTACCAAAACGGCGGACACGGCTTTGGTCTAGGCAATCCGGATCGCACCAGCAACCAGTGGTTTGACACGTTTATCCATTGGCTGGATGTGAATGGGTTTTTGCAGAAGTAGGCTCTAAAAGCAAAAAAGTCCGCAACAGCGGACTTTTTTTGGCACCTCACTCGCGCTTACGAGCCCTGTGTTCGCATTGAGGCCGCTCCCTTTCCTGCCTCCGAGCCCTCGGCGATGCGCTCCAATTCCCCTTCGATCCAGTTTTCCACCTGGATAATCAATTCCCGGCTGGTGCGCCCTGCCGGGTCGATTGGCTCGCCGAAAGACACCGTCACCGTACCGGGATAGCGCATCCAGCTTTTTGGCGGCCAGCAATAGCCTGCGTTGACGGCCACCGGCACTATAAGTGCGCCCGATTCCAGGGCGATTTCCGGGCCGCTGCGGGCGTATTTTCCGCGGGTGCCGGGCGCCACTCGAGTGCCCTCGGGAAATAGCAACACGTTCAACCCCGCTTGCAAACGTTGCACCCCTTGAATTTTCACCTGTCGCAGGGCATCGCGGGGGTTCTCCCGGTCGATGGCGATGGGCTGTAGGCAGCGCAGACCCCAACCGAAAAACGGAATGTTGAGCAGCTCGCGCTTAAGGATGGTGGAGGCGGGGAAGCACAGGTATTGCAGCGCGAGGGTCTCCCAGGTGCTTTGGTGTTTAGAGAGAATCACCTTCGGCCCCGCCGCTTTACTCAGATTGTCCAAACCGTGAATCTCGTAGCGCACGCCGCAGCTAATGCGCGCCCAATTGACGATCAGCCAGCACCAGGAAATCAAGATGCGATGGCGCACCATCGGCGGCAAGAGCCAGAGAAACAGCGACAATAGGCCATAGATAAAACCGGTCAGCATGTAACCGATCGCAAACAGGGTGGAGCGCAGTCGAAGCAGCATGAGTCAATGGTTTCGAATAAGGTAGTCAGCAACCGCCGCCAGATCGTCAAAGATCCGCGTATCGACACCGTAATGGGGCCACAGGAGCGTGGTGGTTTCAGTTTGAGTGCCTTTGCCCGTGCGCACCAGAAGCGACCGGCAGCCTTTGGCTTTAGCGGCCTGAATATCCTTCAAGCTGTCGCCTACCATGGCGGCACCCGTGAGATCCGCGCCGAGATGCGCTTCTATAGCATCGAGCAAACCGGTGCGCGGTTTGCGGCAATCACAGCCGGAATGGCTGTCGTGCGGACAGTAGAAAACGCCGTGAACACGCCCGCCCAGGCGCTCTACTTCATCGCACATTTTTTGGTGAATCTGTTCCAGCTCTGCCACCGTCAGCAGGCCCTTGGCGAGCCCCGATTGGTTGGTGGCAACGGCCACTTTGAAGCCCTCTCGGCTCAGTTTTACTATGGCCTCCAGGCTGCCGGGGATAGGTTCCCACTCGGCCACTGAACGCACACATCCGTCCCGCTGGTAATTGATGACGCCGTCCCTGTCGAGAACCACCCATGGGTTCATTGACTCACCGCGAGCTGGGAGATATCGGCCACCTCCCAGAAGAGTTCACGCAAATTCGCCAGCAGGGCGAGGCGGTTGGCACGCAGCTTCGGGTCTTCCACCATCACCATCACCTGATCGAAGAACGGATCCACCGCCGCGCGCAACCCTGCCAGAGCGGCCAGGGCCTCTTTGTATTGATGGTTGGCGAACAAAGGTTTGACCTTTTGTGTCATCGCCGCCACTTGGCGGGCTAACTCTTGTTCGGCGGGCTCTTGCAGCAAGGCTTCTCTGACTGTGGTATCGGCCACCGGCTGCTTGGCGAGAATATTGGTAACCCGCTTGTTGGCCGCCGCCAGAGCTTCTGCCTCCGGCAATTGATAAAACGCCGCTACCGCTTGCACGCGGTTGTCGATATCCAGCGGATTGGTAATACCTTTGGCCGCTACCGCCTGGTACACCACTCCGGGGATGCCCTGCTCTTCATACCAGGCGTGGAAGCGCTCGAGCATATAGCCGAGCGCCACATCCAAGCACTTTTTGCCCTGGGGCAGTGCCGGGTAAAGCTCCATCGCTTCTTCCAGCAAATCGCGCAAATCCAAGTCGTAATGCTTTTCTACCAAAATGCGCAGTACCGCAACGGATGCGCGACGCAAGCCGAAGGGGTCTTTCGAGCCGGTGGGCACTTGGCCTAAGCCAAAAATACCCGCCAAGGTATCCACTCGGTCGGCCAGCGCCACTATGGCACCTGTGGTAGTGGAAGGCAGTTCATCGCGGGCAAATTTCGGCAGGTACTGCTCTTTTAACGCCCAGTAAACTTCTTTTTCTTCGCCATCTTCCTGGCCGTAATAAAAGCCGGCGATGCCCTGCATATCGGCAAACTCGTAGACCATGGCGGTCGCCAAGTCGGCTTTACTCAGAGAGCCTGCCCGCTCGGCCCAGCGGTCATCGGCATTCAATTTACGCGCGATAAAACCAGCCAGGACGGAAACGCGCTCGGTTTTGTCGTACATAGTGCCCAGCTGAGCCTGAAACACCACATTGCGCAGCTTTTCCCGGTGATCGGTCAGCGCCTGCTTTTTATCGGTCTCAAAGAAAAACGCCGCATCGGCAAGACGCGGGCGAATCACTTTTTCGTTACCGGCAATGACTTGGGCAGGATCGGTACTTTCGATATTGGAGAGGGTAATAAAGTGCGGCAGCAGCGTGCCCTTTTTATCCACTACGTGGAAGTATTTTTGATGTTCTTTCATGGAGGAGATCAAGGCCTCCGCCGGCACGCGGAGAAACCGCTCCTCGAAGCGCCCGGCCAGCGCCACCGGCCACTCCACCAGGGCGGTGACTTCGTCCAGCAGCTCCGGGTCGATGACCGCTTCGCCACCGAGCTTTTTCCCAGTTGCCGCCACTTGCTCACGCACGTTTTCGCGGCGCTCGACAAAATCGGCGATGACCTTGCCTTCTTCCAGCAGCAGCTTTTTATATTCATTAGTGGAGCTAATCGTCAGGCTGCGGCCGCAGTGAAAGCGGTGCCCCTGAGTTTGATTGCCCGCCGTGACCCCCAGCAGAGTGCAGGGAATCACCTCATCGTCCAATAACATCACCAGCCACTTAACCGGGCGCACGAATTCATCGCGTTTGGCGCCCCAGCGCATGCGCTTAGCGATGGGTAATTGGGCGAGCGCATGCTCGACCAAGCCCGGCAACAACGTTATTAAGGCTTCGCCGCCGGCTTTGTTTTCGCATTTGAGCTTTTCCACTTTACCGTCGCTGGCGACGGTAAGATTGGCAATCGCAACGCCATTTTTCGCGGCAAAGGCTTCCGCTGCTTTAGTGGGGTTGCCCTGCGCATCAAAGGCGACATTGGCGGGCGGCCCCCAGACGGTTAAGGTTTTGACCGGCGTCGCCTCGGGCAGTCCCTCCACCAGCAGCGCCAGCCGACGTGGCGAGGCAAAGGGCGAGATTGAGGTAAAACTAACATCTAATCCCTTGAGGCCGGCTTCCAGCTGATTGCGAAATTCCGTACTCAGGGAGAGCAGCGATTTTGGCGGCAGCTCCTCCGTCCCCAACTCCACCAAGAAACTATGGGTGTTCGCGCTCATGCTTTGCCTCCCGTTGCCGCTTTCGCTTTGTTGATGGCTTCCTCGCGCAGCGCGGGGGGCGCCAAGGGGAAACCCAGCTCCAAGCGCTTATCGAAATAGGCCTGAGCGCACGCGCGAGCCAGCGCTCGCACCCGCAAAATATAGCGCTGCCGTTCGGTGACGGAGATGGCGGAGCGCGCATCGAGCAAGTTAAATGCATGGGAAGCTTTCATCACCATTTCATATGCCGGCAGGGGCAAGCGCCACTCAATCAAGCGCTGGCATGCGGCTTCGCACTCGTCGAAGGTCTTAAAGAGAAACTCCACATTGGCGTGGGTGAAGTTGAAATGGCTCATCTCCACTTCGTTTTGCAGGAACACGTCGCCGTAGGTCACCACCTCACCGGCGGGATTGCGCGTCCACACCAAGTCGTAAATCGACTCTTTGTTTTGCAAATACATGGCAATGCGCTCAAGGCCGTAGGTGATTTCCCCCGATACCGGGTGGCATTCGAGCCCGCCCACCTGCTGAAAATAGGTGAATTGAGTAACCTCCATGCCGTTTAACCACACCTCCCAACCGAGCCCCCAGGCGCCGAGTGTCGGCGATTCCCAGTTGTCTTCGACAAAGCGGATGTCGTGAATGCGGGTGTCGATGCCAAGGTGCTGCAGGGATTGGAGGTACAACTCCTGAATATTGTCCGGCGAGGGCTTCAACAGCACCTGAAATTGATAGTAGTGCTGCAAGCGGTTGGGGTTTTCACCATAGCGGCCATCGGTGGGGCGACGGCAGGGCTGCACATAAGCGGTACTCCAACTCTCCGGGCCTATAGAGCGCAGAAACGTACCCGGGTGAAAAGTGCCCGCCCCTACCTCCATATCCAGGGGCTGCAAAATCACACAACCCTGCTCTGCCCAATATTGCTGAAGCGCGAAGATCAAACCCTGAAACGTGCTGACATCCATGGTGGATGCGGGCGTGCTTGTCTGATGATGTTTTGCGGAAGTCACGGCTGGAATTTCCCGAGTGCGGGAGCAAATTGCTCGCCAAAAGTGGTCGAAGGTGGGCAATTATAACGATTGGCCTGCGCTTCGACCATGGTGAACAACCCCCGCGCCAAGAGGGATTTTCGAGCGAGTGTTTGGTTTGACGCTGAGAAGCGTGCGAATTTTTGGCAGAATGCGCACACGCTACGCAAATGAGATGCCCATGGCTTTTTCTAAATCGACACTCGCGGTTGCCGCATTACGCCTAGTGGGTTTACTGCCCCTTTCCGCTGCCCGCCGGCTCGGCGCATTGATGGGCGCTTGTGCCTATCGTTTTAACGGTCGCGGCACTCAAGTCACCCGCGAAAATCTGGCGCTGTGCCTACCCCACTTAACCGCCGCTGAGCGCGAGCGCACAGTTCACGCCAGCTTGAAAGAGACCGGCAAGGTCGCCACCGAAGTGTGTGTTATCTGGCGTAACAACCATGTCCCGGTGAAACACTACATTCGCCAGATTCAAGGCGAAGAACTGGCGCGCCGACCCCTGGCGGAGGGTAAAGGGCTGCTGATCCTGGCGCCGCACTTGGGTAACTGGGAGGTGCTCGGCCTGCACCTGGCGAGCCTGGGCAAAGTCACCAACCTCTATCAACCACCCAAGCTGGCCGGCCTCGATGAGGTGATCCGTAAAGGTCGGGAAAAATCCGGCGCGCACCTCGTGCCCACCAATGCCAAAGGCGTAGCCGCACTGCTGAAAAACCTCAAAAGCGGCGGCATTTGCGGCATATTGCCGGATCAAAACCCCAACGACGACAGCAGCGGCGACTTCGCTCCCTTCTTCGGTCATCCGGCCTTTACTATGACATTGGTACACAAACTGATTCAGCGCACCGGCTGCGTGGCGGTGTTTGCCTTTGCCAAGCGCCGCGACCAGGGCTTCGAGTTGATCTACCGCGCCGCCCCAGAGGAGATCTACAGCGACGACCAGCAAACCTCTTTGGCCGCCTTGAATCGCGGTGTGGAACAACTGGTGATGGAAGCGCCCGAGCAGTATCAATGGGAATACAAACGCTTCAAAAAAGTCCCGCCTGGTGGGCCGCGGCGGTACCAATCGCGATAGCCCGAATCGCCCCTGGACGAAATAGCTCGCTCGTTCGTCTAATCCATTGACACCTAGTCCATCTGATACCGGGGAGCCGCTTATGTGGTTACAAAAAGACATCCAACTCAAGCCGCGCTCGCGCGGGTTTCATTTGATTACTCAAGACGTGTTGGCGGAGTTGCCGGAGTTGCGCCAGGTTTCCGTTGGGCTGTTGCACGTATTTATCCAGCACACCTCTGCCTCCCTCACAATCAACGAGAATGCTGACCCCACGGTGCGGCAAGATTTTGAGAGCCACTTTAATCGCGCGGTGCCCGAAGATCAGCCCTACTATTTGCACAACGATGAGGGCAGCGACGATTTGCCGGCGCATATTAAAGCCAGTCTGTTGGGCAGCAGCGTGAGCCTTCCGATCAAGAATGGCC
>CAYZVN010000031.1:10721-33640 GCA_964482025.1 uncultured Saccharophagus sp.
CATAAATGCACCGAGATCCTGAATCTCTGCCGAGGTCAAGTTGGCGCCCACAGTCCCCATAGTGCCGCCGCCAGCAATTGCCGCGATGAGATCATCTGCTGTTGCACCTTGCACTGACGGGAATAACGGAGGCAGTCCTTGCCCTTCTGCACCGTGACAGCCTGCGCACGTAGCCTCGTACAAGGCCGCGCCATTCACCGGATCTGCCTCGGCTACCGGCTCAGCTTCCAAGGTCAATACAAACGCTGCCGTATCGGCCGCACACTGACCGACACATTCAGCTGCGCGACCGGAGGGCATATTGGCTTCGATGTAGCTCGCCAGTTGGTCGACGGTGGTTACCTGCAAATTGTCAGGATCTATGTTCATGCTCTCCAGCAGGCCGTCATTGACGTAGTTGCCGTGGCACGTCGAGCACTGAGCGGCCCAGATGGTTGCACCCGCTTGGGCATCACCTTCCAACTGGCTTATGGAGCAGCCGTCCGCATCGGCGGTTTCATCGGCCGGAGTCGCTGGGCACTGATCAACAGCGTCACTTACACCGTCGTTGTCCGCATCCAACTGGGCAGCAGAACAACCGTCGGCGTCAACACTGGCACCGGCCGGAGTGTTAGGACACTGGTCAGCGGCATCGCCGACACCGTCGCCGTCACTGTCCAACTGAGATGCGGCGCAACCGACTGCGTTAACGCTGGCGCCCGCTGGAGTGTTGGGGCACTGGTCGGCATTGTCACCAACACCGTCACCATCCGCATCCGCACTTTCAGTGGGGTCGTTGGGAAAGCGGTCGGCATTGTCGCCCACGCCGTCGCCATCAGTGTCCGTGGTTTCGGTCGGATCGAAGGGGAAGGCGTCTTCCGCGTCGCTTACACCGTCGCCATCGCTATCGCGCTGACTGGCGGAGCAACCGTTCATATCCACCGTTTCGCCAGCGGGTGTCGCCGGGCAGTCGTCGCTGTTATCGCCGACGCCGTCGTTGTCACTATCGGCACTTTCGTTGGGATCGTTGGGGAAGCGGTCGGCGTTGTCGCCCACGCCGTCACCATCGGTGTCCACGGTTTCATTGGGATCGTGGGGGAAGGCATCTTCCGCGTCATTAACGCCGTCGCCATCGCTATCGCGCTGACTGGCGGAGCAACCCTGGGCATCAGCCGTTTCGCTAGCCGGGGTGGCGGGGCACTGGTCGATCGCGTCACTGACGCCGTCGCCGTCCTCATCCAACTGACCGGCAGAGCAGCCCTGGGCATCCACTTCGGCACCGGCCGGAGTATTGGGGCACTGATCGGCGTTGTCGCCCACGCCATCGTTATCGCTGTCGGCAGACTCCGTTGGGTCATTCGGGAAGGCATCTTCGTCGTCGGGCACACCGTCCTCATCGCTGTCCACTATGCCGCCACTGGACGAGCTGGAACTGCTGCTGGAAGAGCTGGAGCTACTGCTCGAAGACGATGAGCTTGAGCTGCTCGACGCGGCCGATGAACTGGAACTGCTCGATGAGCTTGAAGACGACGAACTGGATGAACTGCTGCTGGGTTCGCCGGACGAGCTGCTACTGGAGCTGGAGGAGGAAGAGCTCGAAGAAGAGGAAGAGCTTGAGGACGAGCTGGACGCGGAGGTCCCCGCCTTTTCCACCACAACCGCAGAAACCGTTGCATGGTCGACGCTGGCGGTGAAGTCGATGGTCAAGCCGCCGTCGGTCACTTCAACATCTCTGGCGGTCATATCAAACGCTGTGTTGCCACCGACCATGTAGAAGATGTCGAGATCTTCGATAACCGGTTTGCCTTCAATCGCCACATCAAATACCCGTGCGCCCTCCTCTTCCCAGCGCAACTCCGCCATCTTCAAGGTGACGTCGTAAGTGCCATTGGCAATGGGCAGCTCATAAGTAAAAGCACCCCAGCGCCAGCCTTGGTAAAGCGCGCTGTCATCGGTGTCTAGAACAGTGACGGGAATGCCGGACAGGTTGCCGCCCAGAGCAAAGGGCAGGTCCGACTGGTAGAGGCGTGCGTCCGATTCATAGGCCACACTGCCGGCGCGAATCGCCAGGACTAAGGGCGCTTCCGGATCGACCTCGGCCAGGGGCTCTGCATCGCCAATGCGGAAGTAGTCAAAATTGATGCCGCCGCCGGAGAACTCCACGCGCAGGGTCGCGGGACCAGAGTTGAAAGCCACCGGCGCCAGTTTCACTTCGGTAAAAGAGTCATAGCCGATATTGGGCACATCGATTACACCGGCCTCAGTACCATCCAACAAAACGCGGATTGTCTGATTATCGACCCCTGCACCTACCGAGAGATAGAGGCTGTGGTTGCCGGCCGTGTCGATGTTAATGTCGTACTCCAGCCATTCGCCGGTGTCGGTCCAGCCGATATCACAGGTGCCGCTACCGTTGGGTTTGGCCGGTCCCATATCCACTGGGCTATCGCTGTCACAGGTACCTTCCTGCTCGTCCGTGGTGTCGTTGAAACGGACAAAATCCTCCGACTCCACGGTCAAAGGCAAGCTCTGCGCTTCACCGCTGGAGCTGGAAGACGAGGAAGAGCTGGAGCTAGAGGAGGAACTGGAAGAGCTCGAGCTGGAGGAACTGGAAATCATACCGCCGCTCGAAGAAGAGGAAGACGAGCTGGATGATGAAGACGTGCTTGACGAGCTGCTACTGGCTTCGCCACTCGTAGACGACGAAGCGCTGGAACTGCTACTCGAAGAACTGGAACTGCTAGAACTGGAGGACGAATCCTCCACTTCGCCGCCATGGGTGACGAATAGCCCATCACCTCCGCAAGCGGACAATCCGGCGACCACCAGGGACAATGTGAGGTTCCGCAGGGTTTTGCCGGCGGCACCGTGAAGCACATTAAAGGACATGAAGGAACACTCCCCATTCGTATTTAAGTGATTGCACACCAGATGGGACGACAGCGCTGCCCGAAATAACGCTAGGTTCAGCCGCCAACACCACACCGAGTCGCGCGGAAACCGCAACGTGTGGAGATGCTGAAACGAAAGAACTGAGAACCCAGGTGTGCATTTATTGTTGGGAGGATAAGGTACGGCGAAATCCTTTCCCCTCCGATTGCCCAGGGATTTTAATTAAGCATGATCTGGAGGGAGAAAAATGCATCACACAAATGTATGGGTTCGCCCACCAGGTTAACGAATTCGCGGGATGCGTCACAAAAACCGGGAAAGCTAGGTTAGGTTGCCCTAGCGGAGCCAAAGAGTTTTGTCGACCATATCACACACAAAAGGCCGCCTCCTTCAACTCCTGGGGACCCGCTACCGACATATTTCGCTGTTCGAGCAGGCAGCGAGTAACATAAAAGTCTACTTATCGTCAGGTGAACACCATGTTGTTGCGTACTTTTTTGCTAATAGCAGCGCTTGTTGGCGCGAGCGCGACATTACACGCGCAGGATCATCCTATAGGGGCCTGGGAAAACCTTACTCGTGGCGACTTGGTTGGGTTGGAGCTGAAAGACACCGAGAACTGCAACCTCTACCTTGAGCGTGCGCTGGGCAAACGCACCGACCGCCGGTGCCGCTATGAACCTTTCGAAGACCGGTATCTCATTTTTCTATATAACGAACAGGGAGTGTGTAATAGCGACGCAGATTTTGAGTTTATCTACGAACCTGAAGCGCCTTTGGTGCGCCTGGTTATTGCCGGCTCAGAAGTGGCTTTACAGAAAGTATCTCAGCAGGAATGAGAGGTGTCGGCCGCCGAGCTGCGGCCGATGATAGGCAAAGGTTAATGCTTTCGCTGTTTTTGCGCCCGGCGATCAGTTTTACGGCGATCCTGGCGAATGCCTTCGGGCAGCTCCCGATGTGACTGACGACGGTCGCTCTGGCGCTCCTCCAAAGCCTCCTCAAGCTGATTTAACAACATATTAGCGGGGAGAATGGGTTTATTCTTCATTGCACTGCATCTCTCTATGTTTCCCTCGCACTCGGTTGAACACATGTTTAGCGTTTCATAGCTAACATTCTGTGTCGCGCAAATTCCCAAAACGGCGAGTACAAAAAAAGTATAGACGAGCCTTGCGGATACACATCTCAGTTTTACGCATTTTTTATGCGCTTTTTTTATAACGGCTCTTGCTTGTCATTTGCCTTTGTTTACAGCCTAAACTTTTCATAATGCTCGGCGGTTTGCGCTATAACCACGCGATATGCCGCTCTCATTTATAATGGGCATGTTTCGCGGATTCGGCGCAGCCGTAACGGGCGCTTAGCGCTTCCGCAGGCGACGCATCCCATTTTTCATCACCTGCAACCTCTTTCTTATGTCTAGTCTGCTTCTGGCGGTCCTGTGTTTGGCGCTGGGCAAATTGCTCCAAGGCGTTCGCCAATTTCCCGAATCCTCGGCACAAACGCTTAATGCCTATGTGATTTACCTTGCCCTGCCCGCACTGATTCTGCTGCAAATCCCCAAAGTGCCCCTGAGCTCGGAGGTGCTGGTACCGGTGTTATTTGCCTGGGTCATTATGGGTTTTAGTACCGCGATTACCTGGACCTGTGCCCGTCTGCTGCGCTGGCCGCCCGCCATTACCGGGGCTCTGCTATTAGTGACCGTGCTCGGCAATACCAGCTTTATCGGCTTGCCGCTGATAGAGGCCCACTTGGGGCCCGATGCCCTGCCCTACGCCATTCTTTACGACCAGCTCGGTACCTTTATTGCGCTCAACACGCTGGGAATTGCCATCGCCGGCCACTACTCGAGTGCGGCCAATCATCAGGCGGCGGGTCAGTCCCCCAAACGGGCGTCGTTTTGGCAAACGGTTCTGCGCTTCCCACCCTTTTGCGCATTGCTTGTCGGCTTTGCCTTACATTCTGTTGCGCTACCTTGGTATATCGAAGAGATGCTACAAAAATTAGCGGCCACGTTGGTGCCTGTGGTAATGCTCGCGGTGGGTCTGCAATGGAAATTGCGAATAGAGCGTAAAGAATACCCCTATATTGTCTTTGCGCTGATTTTCATTCTGCTGGTCAAACCCTTTTTCACGCTACTGCTCTTGCAACCCTTGGATATAGATCCACCGATCGCCAGGACAATTGTGCTCTCGGCAGCAATGCCGGCTATGATTTCCACCAGCGCGCTGGCATTGATGTACCAACTCGCACCGCGATTAGTGTCGACTATTATCGGTTACAGCCTAGCGCTGGCATTTTTGACGGTGTGGTTATGGAAGTTGCTGGTCATCCAGTGGCTGTAGCGACCATCGTAGAAGCTCGTCTTTATGGTGGTTTGCGGCCGATTGAATAAGCCATTACTTGAGATGATCGCGGAATATTTCGCCACTCCGACGCATTTTATACGGCCATTATTTTGCCAACCTTTGGAGCTGTTATGACAACGCTAAAAACGATTGCGACTAGTTTGTTGGTCTTAATTGTTGCCGCTCAGGCACACGCCAATATCGAGCTGCCCTGGCTGCTCAGCGACGGTGCAGTACTGCAGCGTAATGAACCCATTCCCATTTGGGGCAGCGCGCCGGCCAACAGCACCCTTAAGGTTACCTTTGCCGGAGAAAGTCGCGAGGTGAAAGCCGACAGCGGTGGCCATTGGCAAACATTTTTTTCACCGCGCAAGGCGGGTGGGCCTTATCAGCTGGACATTGCCAGCGAGAATTATTCGCGCACCGTTCATGACCTTTTACTGGGGGATGTTTGGGTGTGCTCCGGCCAGTCCAATATGGAATGGGTGGTGCGCGATAGCGATGGCGCCGAGAGCGAAATTACCGCCGCCAACCACCCACAGATTCGTCACTTTAAAGTACCCCGCAGCTGGTCGGCAGAGCCGGCAACACGTCTTGCTGGCGGCGATTGGCAAGCGGCAACACCCGAGCACCTCGGCGACTTTACCGCGGTCGGCTGGTATTTTGCCAAACGCATCCACAGTGCCACCGGCGTGCCCATAGGTTTGCTTAATACCACTTGGGGCGGCAGTAGAATCGAAGCCTGGATGAGTCCCAACGCCTTGGGTGTAGCACCAGAGGCGAGCCAAAATACCTTAACAAAATTGCGGACCGATGGAGAGGCGCGAGCGGCTCAAGTAAAACAGTTACTCAGCCGCTGGCCGGGCGCAATCGTTGAGAAAATTGACCAAGGAGCGGCGGATTGGAGTGCAATACAAATTGACGAAAGTGATTGGTTAAAAATTCAGGTTCCTGGGCTTTGGGAGTCGCAGCAATTTGCCGGTGTCGACGGTATTGTTTGGTACCGAACAACCTTCACTTTGACACAAGAAGAAGCCAAAGCAGATATTACCTTGAGCTTAGGCCGTATCGACGATAATGACATCACTTGGGTGAATGGCCACCAAGTGGGCGCGACTAACGCCTACGATGCCCTGCGCACATATAAAGTACCCGCACGTTATTTAAAACCCGGAAAAAACCAAATCGCCATTCGTGTTGAAGATACCGGTGGCGGCGGTGGTATTTATGCGTCCGACGATCTTATCTATATCGAAACCCTCGGGGGCACCCGCCGATCGCTGGTGGGGCAGTGGAATATTAAAGTCGATAAAGCCACTGTTGAAATTCAGGATAATATGCACCACGTGGATACCGCTTTGTACAACAAAATGCTGCACCCGTTATTTAATATTCCGGTTAAGGGTGTGCTCTGGTATCAGGGTGAGTCCAACGCTAACAGTGAACCCGAAGCCACGGCCTACAAGCAGCAGTTTCCCGTCTTAATCAACGACTGGCGGGCAAGCTGGAATAAGCCAAATATGCCGTTTTACTGGGTGCAACTGGCCAACTTTATTTCCGGTCACGACACCGAGCAGAGCAGTCCTTGGGCTGTTCTGCGCGAGTCGCAAACTGCCGCGCTGGCACTTAAGAATAGCGGCCAAGCGATTACCATTGATATAGGCAACCCCCACGATATTCATCCCACCGACAAAACAACCGTGGGCGAGCGACTGGCGTTAATTGCCTTAAATAAAACCTATGGACAAAAGAAAACCGCATTTCGCGGACCCGTAGTGCGTTCGGTAAAACGGAAGAAAGATCACTTGGTGCTGAATTTTAATGCAAACCATAAATTAGCAACAAAGGATGCATCCAGCACTGTTCACGGCTTTGAAGTGGCCGATGAAAATGGACGGTTTTATTCAGTAGAAGGCACAATTAAAAATAAACAGGTGTTATTACCACTGAGAACTAACGCCACCGCTGTTCGTTACGCTTGGAGCGACAATCCGGAATCGGCGAATTTGATGGATGCCGAAGGGTTGCCGGCGGAGCCGTTTAGGAAAAAGTTCTAAAGCATTTTTTGCGGAATTAAAAGGGGCGCAATGCCCCTTAATTTTTTAAGTATCCGACTCGTCTTCGTAGGAGCTATCCCGAAAACTTTTGGGGGTACAGCCGTATTCTTTTTTAAACAACATATTGAAATAAGTGACGTTCGAAAAGCCGACCCCGAGTGCAATTTGTTTAACGCTTAAATTAGGTTCTTCCGTCAGTAAGCGCGCCGCTTCAGTGAGCCGCAACTTATTAATATAGGCCGTATAGGTAAGGCCCAATTCGGACTTTAGAATTTTGTTAATTTGGGTTCGGGTGGTGGCTAAGCTAGCAGCCGTACTTTCAATATTAATATCGGGATTGACATATTCAATCGCGATGTGACGCAACAACTTGGTCTCCAGGCTGTCCGACTCTTGAGACAGCGATAATTTTTGGTAGGCCACCAGGGGGCGGTTGGCGTCCACCTGCGCTTTGGCAAAACGAATCTGCTCGCGCACATACGCTTTTACCAAAAAATAGGCTGCGCTAAGCCACGCCAAGAGCACCAGAATCCCTCCCACCGTAATGTAATGTTGGCGCTCGGTGATCAGCACCAAATCCGATACTTCCACCTGGATCTGCGTACCTTTCGGGCTTTGCAACGAGTTGTTAAAGGCAAAACCATGGACTTTTTGCAGATCGCTGATTCGGTTGGTGTACTCGACACCGTAGCGCTCTAACCACCAATCCACAGAATCCAAATCCCGCAGTCTAAAGGTCACATAATTGCCTTCCGACGTGCATTGCAAAAAGTCCAAACTCACCCGATAGGTTTCCGGCCGCTCCAAATCTGTCACCCCTTCCACATAGGTATAAAGCGCAAAAACCAGCACGTTTTGCGGCTCACAACGAACGTGAAAGCGAATTGCCGAATAGGAAGTTAGATCGACCAAATCCTCAACGGTTTTAGGATCGGCTAGATAGAAAATAAAGGACGCGTAAGGTAGAGCCTGATCCGGTGCCAGAAGAAAATTAAAGGCCACCTGTTCCGATCGCTGGCCGTTGTCCACCACAATCACTTTGTTCTCACGTGATAAATCTGGTGGCTCGGTGCGCGGGTACCAATCGATTTCGCTTTCACTACTCGGGAGAAAAGCGGTTTTGTGAGTCGAAAGCCAAACTGCCACACCCATAATAACGAGGCTAAGACACAATAGCCCTAGCAGCCAAAGTGCCACGGTTCGATAAAAGTGGGTCATGATGTTCGTCATTATTATTCAGTATAAGGAGCGGGCGGAATCTACGTAGGTGTATATCCACCGAAACAAGAATGCTAAAAGCCTTTCTTGCCTCCTCTGATTCCATTGGATGTCGCACTGGCAAACCGTCAGCCTTGCCACTACTTACAGCTTAGTCCAACTGTTTCAGCTGCGTTGAGCACAGTTTAGTTAGCAAGTGTTATTAAATCCGCGAACTTCATAGCATTAATTTGGATACTTATATTATTTAAGACAATTTGTGAGCCCGCCACTCCCTGATATAACCGCCCGCTCTAAAACAAAAAACCCGCATCAGCTGCGGGTTTTTGCTCTTTCGCTTAAATCGATATGTTGCTGTATCGAATAGAAGAAATGCTCTTGATTACACATCCAAATTTGAAACAAACAGCGCGTTGGTCTCGATAAACTCCCGGCGTGGCTCCACGTGGTCGCCCATTAAGCAGGTGAAGATTTGGTCTGCTGCTATGGTGTCCTCGATGGTGACGCGTAGCATGCGGCGCGTGTTGGGGTCCATGGTGGTTTCCCAGAGTTGTTCGGGGTTCATTTCGCCCAGGCCTTTGTAGCGCTGAATGTTGTAGCCCTTCTTCGACTCCGCCATGATCCAGTCTAAGGCTTCTTTAAAGCTACTCACCGGTTGCTTACGCTCACCTTTGGCAACATAGGCGCCCGGTTCGAGCAAGCCTTCTAGCTTTTCGCCGAGGATGCGCAAATTGCGGTAATCCGTCGATTCAACAAACTCAGGACCGATGCGCACAACAGTCGGCACTCCGTGGGCCGTGATTTTTAATTCCGGCAAGTAGAGGCTGCGCTCGGCATCGTAGTGGATGTTGTCTTCGTACCGGTGGGTTTTAGAAGTTTCGGCTAAGGCCTTCAAGCGCTCGCCGAGCTGTTGATTCCACTGCGATACCGCCTCCTCTGAGGAAAGTGATTGCTTACTTATGGTGGGTAAGTAAATCAGCTCTTCCAGCAGTTCTCGCGGGTAAAGTCGCGATAATTTATCGACAATCGCCATACCTTTGCGGAATTCGTCTACCAAACTTTCCAACTGGCTGCCAGAAATTGGTGGAGCATTTTCGTTGACATGCAGCGCGCAGGAGTCCAGGGCCGTATTGGTGAGAAACTGGGTTAAGGCTTCGTCATCCTTTAGATATTGCTCTTGCTTGCCCTTGCTGATTTTGTACAGCGGGGGCTGAGCGATATAGATATGACCGCGCTCCACCAGCTCGCGCATTTGACGGAAAAAGAAGGTCAGCAACAAGGTGCGGATGTGCGAACCGTCCACATCGGCATCGGTCATGATGATGATGCTGTGATAGCGGAGCTTATCGGGGTTAAATTCGGCATTACCTATGCCGCAACCAAGCGCGGTGATTAAGGTTCCCACCTCCGCCGAGGACAGCATTTTGTCAAAGCGGGCCTTTTCAACGTTTAGAATCTTACCCTTCAACGGCAAGATGGCTTGGGTTCGGCGGTCGCGACCTTGCTTGGCCGATCCACCCGCCGAATCACCCTCCACTAGATAGAGTTCGGAGAGCGAAGGGTCTTTTTCCTGGCAGTCCGCCAATTTGCCGGGCAAGCCGGCGATATCGAGCGCTCCTTTGCGACGGGTCATTTCGCGAGCCTTGCGCGCGGCTTCGCGAGCGCGGGCGGCGTCGATCATTTTGCTGACGATGGCTTTGGCGTCCTGCGGGTTCTCCAGCAGATAGTCATTAAGGGCGGTGCCCATCTCCTGTTCCACTGCGGTTTTAACCTCAGAGGAGACCAACTTGTCCTTGGTTTGCGAGGAAAACTTTGGATCGGGAACTTTTACCGAGATGATGGCGGTAAGGCCTTCGCGGGCGTCGTCACCGGTGGTGGAGACTTTTTCCTTCTTCGCTAAACCTTCCTTTTCGATATAGGTATTGAGGCTGCGGGTTAATGCGGCGCGGAATCCCGCCAAGTGCGTACCGCCGTCACGCTGAGGAATATTATTGGTGTAACAGAAGATATTTTCCTGAAAGCCATCGTTCCACTGCATGGCCACTTCCACAATCACGCCATCATCCCGGTGAGTGGTGAAATGCATTACCTTATTCAGGGTGCTTTTGTTGACGTTAAGGTATTCCACAAACGCATGCAGGCCGCCTTCATACTGGAACACATCCTTTTTCCCTGAACGCTCGTCCTGCAACACAATACGAACACCGGAATTGAGAAACGACAGCTCCCTCAAGCGTTTAGCGAGAATATCGTAGTGATATTGGATATTGGTAAAGGTCTCCGACGACGGCTTGAAGCGAATTTCTGTTCCTTGAGAATCCGTTTTGCCAATGACTTCCAGCGGCTTCTCAGGCACACCGTGGCGATAGATTTGCTCGTACACCTGCCCTTTTCGGCGAATGGTCAATTGAAGCATTTCGGAGAGCGCGTTCACAACCGATACGCCCACGCCATGCAGGCCGCCTGACACTTTATAGGTGTTGTCATCAAACTTTCCGCCCGCGTGCAGCACGGTCATAATAACTTCCGCCGCCGATACACCCTCTTCGTGCATTTCGGTGGGAATGCCTCGGCCATTATCGGTGACGGTTATGGACTCATCCGGATGGATAATCACCTTGATTTCGGTACAGTGGCCGGCCAGTGATTCATCAATGGAGTTATCCACCACTTCAAAGACCATATGGTGCAAACCTGTGCCGTCGTCGGTATCTCCGATGTACATTCCAGGTCGCTTACGCACGGCATCCAGGCCCTTAAGTACTTTAATACTCGACGAATCGTAATCTTTGTTCTCAGTCATGATTTGCTCCACTGACATGATTGTTCTTGTATCTGGCCTTGTTTCACGTGAAACATCTTATTGATCCCATCGTTATTGGCGACGTCGGAATGCCAGAGTTTTGCTAAAGCGTCCAGTTCGATGCCGGTAATAAAGGTTTGCACGTTGGATAAACCCCGAATCCAGCGGCAGAGACGCTGGAGATTACCTTCATCAAGTTCCGCTGGAAGATCATCTAACAACAGCAGACAATCGCGGGCACCACTGGAATGAAAAACTTTCAGTTGAGCCAAATGCAAGGCGGCTACCACTGCTTTTTGCTGGCCCCTTGAAAACACTTCGACGAGGGGCTTTTTGTTGAAGAGAAAACGTATATCGCTCTTATGTGGGCCAATATTGGTATAACCCAAGGCAACATCTCGCTGGTAATGTTCCTCTAGCTGCTCCAACAAGGGCCTTCCCTTGTCCCAACCGGGTGCATAGTGCATTTCAAAGTTGCCGCTTTCGACAAAATTACACTCTGCTAAATATTCTCGGCTAACCGGCACAAACTCTAAAATCATCTGCTGCCGATAATCGTCAATCTCTTCGCCGAGCGCCGCTAGTGTCTTATTCCAGATAGCGAACTCGGAGGCTGCCATTTTATCAGACCGTAGCATGGCGTTACGGTGCTTAAGGCAGCGGGCATATTCACTCCAGGCTTTCTTAAACTTTGGTTTCACGTGAAACACTAACCAGTCAATAAACGCCCGTCGCTCCGCCGGCCCCCCTTCTAATAACCCAAAAGATCGGCTGTTTATCACCTGACACGGCAGTAAGGTCGCTAGCTCCACCGCGCTTGCAACCGACTCATTATCCAACTTAAAGATGCTCGAACCGTCTTTCGCTCGCGCCACACCAAGCCTCCGAGGTACGCCTTCAAGCATCAGCTCTGCAAAGAGTTGGAAGGAAGAGCTTTGGTAGGCAATCAGGTTCTTAAACTTTCGGGTACGAAAAGAGCGGCCCACCGCCAAGGTATAAATAACTTCCAGCAAGGAAGTCTTGCCTGATCCGTTCTCCCCCGAAATCAAATTCAGCTGACTGCCCGGGGCGACATCAACGGATTGGAGATTGCGGAAATCTTCCGCAACCAGTCGTGTGATTGGCACTGGCGCCTCGAATTA
Organism: uncultured Saccharophagus sp.; assembly: GCA_964482025.1. GTDB lineage: Bacteria > Pseudomonadota > Gammaproteobacteria > Pseudomonadales > Cellvibrionaceae > UBA5868. The sequence continues at coordinate 23,161 of CAYZVN010000031.1, forward strand.
AAGGCGCATCGGCATAACAACGTACAGCGAATCGCCGTTATCCGGGTCTTCAACTAAGGCGCTGCTATTGGAATCCGCTAAGGTGATGCGCAAAAACTCGGAGCTGATTACATTCGCCACATCTTGCAAATAGCTCACGTTGAAGCCCACTTCAATCGGCGATCCTTCATAATCAACGGCTACCTGCTCTTCCGCTTCTTCTTGCTCGGGGTTATTAGCGGTAATCGTCACCAGACCATCCGTCAACACAAAGCGGACTCCGCGATACTTCTCATTGGAAAGAATCGATGTGCGCGCAAACGCCTGGCGCAACTCTTCGCGATTGCCGAGCACAACCTTATCGCCATTGCGCGGCAACACTCGCTCGTAATCGGGGAATTTGCCATCGACCAGCTTCGAGGTGAAAACAAAGGATTCGGTCACCGCGCGAATATGGTTGTTACCCATTATCAGCTCTACCGATTTTTCCGGTTCCGACAGTAAACGCGCCAGCTCAATTACCCCTTTGCGCGGCAAAATGGCTTGTTTCACTTCGCCATTTACGGCGATATTTACCGGTCGAGTGCACATGGCCAGGCGGTGGCCATCGGTCGCCACAACACGCAACGCATCATCGTGCAACTCCCACAGCATGCCGTTTAGGTAATAGCGCACATCTTGCTGGGCCATCGCGAAGCTGGTGCGGTCGATCAATCGCCTAATCTCGCTTTGATCACAACGGAAACTCAAATCGTTATCGCCCAATTCGATGGCCGGAAACTCGCTAGCCGGCAAGGTGGAGAGCGTGAAGCGACTGCGACCGCTTTTCACCGTCACTTTCTGATCTTGATAAACAAACTCAATAATCGCGCCTTCGGGCAAGCTTCGGCAGATATCCAGAAACTTCTTGGCCGGAACCGTAACTTCCCCGTCTGTTCCCGCCGACTCCAAAGCCAAACGGCCAATGATTTCGACCTCAAGGTCGGTGCCGGTTAACGACAGTTGCTGCCCGTCCAATACCACTAGAACGTTGGCCAGCGCTGGCAAGGTCTGGCGTTTTTCAACAACCCCAGCAACCAGCTGCAAAGGTCGTAACAAGGCATCGCGTGATACTGAAAATTTCATCGTGCAGTCTCTGTGTTTGATCAATAAGAAAGACGGGACGTCGTTGTTAATAAATTAGGTCGTGAGGGTACGCAACAGATTTTTAACGTCCTCGCGAATATCGGCATCAGAATCCAATAACTCTTTGATCTTGCGACACGCATGCAGCACCGTGGTGTGGTCGCGTCCACCGAAAGCATCGCCGATCTCTGGCAAGCTGTGGTTAGTCAGCTCCTTCGCCATATACATGGCGACCTGGCGCGGCCTGGCAACCGACCGGCTGCGACGCTTGGAATGCAGATCCGACACTTTGATCTTGTAGTACTCCGCCACCACGCGCTGAATGTTATCGATACTCACCAGGCGATCCTGAAGTGCCAGCAGATCCTTCAGCGCTTCGCGCACCAAGTCAATCGAGATCGGGCGGCCAGTAAAGTGGGCGTTGGCGATAACCCGCTTCAGCGCACCTTCCAATTCGCGCACGTTTGAGCGAATTCTCTGGGCAATAAAAAAGGCGGCATCGTTAGGTAAGTCCATAGCGGCCTGCTGGGCCTTCTTCATCAAGATGGCGACACGGGTTTCCAGCTCGGGCGGCTCTATCGCGACGGTTAACCCCCAACCAAAGCGCGACTTAAGGCGCTCCTCAAGGCCGTTGATCTCTTTGGGGTAGCGATCACAGGTCAGAATAATTTGCTGGCCGCCCTCTAGCAGCGCATTGAAGGTGTGAAAGAACTCTTCTTGGGAGCGCTCCTTGCCGGCGAAAAACTGGATATCGTCAATCAGCAAGGCATCGACCGAGCGATAGTAGCGTTTAAAGTCATTGATGGCGTTCAACTGCAGCGCTTTTACCATATCCGCGACGAAACGTTCGGAATGCAAATACACCACCTTTGCATTGGGACGACGATTGATTAGCGCGTTGCCGACCGCGTGCATCAGGTGCGTTTTGCCAAGACCCACGCCGCCATAGATAAAGAGCGGGTTGTACGAACCGCCGGGGTTTTCGGCAACCTGGGTGGCCGCAGCCAACCCCAATTGGTTGGATTTACCTTCGACAAAATTGGCGAAGGTAAAACTGGTATTCAGATAGTTGCGGTGGACGAGCCCACCTTCGATATCCTCTTTGGCAATCCGCCGACGCGGTGCATCCGCCTGCACGATTTCGCTATAACTTCCGGGGCGTGACAACATCACATCTTGTTCTTCAGCGGGAATCTCGCCCACCATATCGCGGTAGGCGCCCGAGGTCGCATCCGCCCCGTCCGTCGCGGCGGAGTCAAAGGATGAGCGCTGCTGCGACCACTGTTGATCGCGCTGCGCGTGTGAATCGGAGTTATAAAAAGAAGTAGCGGGTGTTGATGGTTGCGGTGGTGCGGGAGCTGGATTGTTATTGCGCAAAAATGCCGCTTCTTGTCGCGCCATTACGCCTAGCTCCACCGAGTTGTGACCGGTTTCGGCAGCAATTTCGCGGATGCGGTGTAGAAACTTATCGTTGACCCAATCCAACACAAACCGATTGGGCGCGAACAAGCGCAGACTCCCGCCATCTTGATCCGCTCTGAGAGGCCTAATCCAAGTATTAAATTGTTGAGCTGGTAATTCGCCCTGCAACCGCTGCAGACAGCGGTCCCATAGTGAATCAGGCAATGGAGGACTCCTGTTTATTTTATCGGCGGAAGGTGGATCTTAAAGCGTCGCCCCCGCCACTCGGGGCGGAGCGATACAGCGTCTATCGCCACAACATTCTATGACGCGTGCGCCACTACATTAGAAATGGTTGGCCATTCTACCGGCTTTCCCTAAAGTTATCCACAGATCTGCGCAAACAAAACCGCGCTCCGGCAAAACCCTTGATTTTTGTGAATAACGCTCGATAACACCAAAAAAATCCCCTAGTAGCAAAGGAATAGCCTTTTCCGCGACGCTGTGCCTCCGGGCATAAACTGTGGATAAACCTGTTGATAACCTGAACAAAAACTGTACAAAGATCACCGAACACCGCGTCGCGACAGCACTGCGCCAAGGTCCTTGCGCGACGCACAAATGGCGAATTTTTACGTTGCGTCACAGGGTCTTCTTCTATATCATTCCGCGTCCTTAATTCGACCTGGGTTGCCAGGGCAGACAAGTACACAATCCGCAAAACCCTCAGGTAGTGATGTCATGAAAAGAACATTCCAACCCAGCATTCTGAAGCGCAAGCGCAATCATGGCTTCCGTGCTCGCATGGCCACCAAAAGTGGTCGTCAAATTTTGGCTCGTCGTCGAGCTAAAGGCCGCAAGCGTCTGAGCGCTTAATCGCGTTCGCCGAGGTGTTCGGCTTTGACTGTGTCCCACCAGAGTCCAGCGGACTCCGAACCAAACGAAGCTGACACCTTAACTTCCCAGCGGTATCAATTTCGCAAGAATCAGCGCCTCCTCACGCAGGCGCTCTTTTCTGCTGTCTTCGCCGATGCTCCCATTCGCGCCTCTCATCCCAATTTTCTGATTCTCGCCCGCCCCAACAATGTGGGTGTTGCCCGGCTCGGTTTGGTGATCCCCAAAAAGCATGTCCGCAAAGCGCATCAACGCAATCAAATCAAGCGCATAGCGCGGGAAACCTTTCGCAAGGAGCAGCACAAACTTCCAGCGATAGATGCTATAGTTCTCGCCCGGCGCGGAGCCGAGATCGTCCCCCAACAGCAACTGACTTCTCTTTTTACCGGTTTATGGAAACGCATCACCAAACGTGCCAGTGCGCCCGCACCATAAACCGACTGAGTGTACGATTACTGATCGCGCCCATCAGGTGTTATCAGTACCTGCTGAGTCCTTGGTTGGGCCACCACTGTCGCTTCCAACCCACCTGTTCCCACTACGCCATAGCAGCACTCGATTACCACGGCCCCTGCAAAGGTCTGGCGCTCGCACTGCGGCGTTTAAGCAAATGTCACCCCTGGTGCAAGGGGGGGTATGATCCGGTGCCCGGTACCGAAGCTACCAACCCCGCAAAATCCCAACATTCAACACACTGAAGAAGATGGTTAATAGATGAAGATGGATTGGCTACGCACATCCTTAATTGTGGGCATTGCCCTGGTTTGTTTCCTGTTGATGATTCGCTGGGGCGAATTTCAGGAGCGCAATCAACCAGAGCTCAGTCAGACTACCATTGCCGGTAACGCCAATGATGTCAGCGACATAACGGAAGTGCCCAGTGTGAATACCCCCGCCGCGGCCAGCGATAATACAATCCCCGGTGTGGCCGATCCGGCAGGACCTGCAAATACTGAGTGGATTCGCGTTGAGACAGATTTGTTGGATGTGCTGATCGATCCTCAGGGTGGCGACATAGTGAAAGTGGCTTTGCCGACCTTTTACGCCAAGCTCAACCGCCCGGATATGCCGTTTATACTGCTCAATCACACCGATTCTCATACCTACGTTGCGCGCAGCGGCTTGGTTGGGCCGGATGGCACCGACAGCAACGACTCACGGCCCTTGTTTAACAGCGCTAAACAGCACTATTCCATGGCCGATGGACAGGAACAGCTCGCCGTGGATCTCGTCTTCCAGCAAAGCGCCGAGGTCACAATCACCAAGCGCTTTCTTTTTACCGCCGGCAGCCACTTGATTGACGTGCGCTATCTCATCAATAACGCCGCCGACAAACCCTGGCAGGCCACCCTCTACGGTCAAATCAAGCGCGACAACTACAACCCCAATCCCTCCGGCACCATGGGCATGAAGCCTTTTCTCGGCGCCGCCACCAGCACCACCGAAACGAATTATCTGAAAATGGATTTCGGCGATATTGCCGATGAGCCCCTGACCCATAAAAAAGAAGGCGGCTGGGTCGCTATGGTGCAGCATTATTTTCTCAGCGCCTGGGTGCCGCCGCAGGACATGATGAATGAATTCCGCATTTTTCAATCCAAAAATGCCGCCATGTATTATCTGCAGTTCACCGCCCAACCTCTGCGGGTAGAAGCCGGTTCCCAGGGAGAAATCGGTGCCGGCTTTTACGCCGGTCCGAAAGACATAAAAACCCTGGAAAAAATATCGCCCTATCTCGACCTCACCGTGGACTACAGCTTCCTTTGGTGGATCGCCAAGCCGCTGTTTTTTGCACTTGACGGTATCCACAGCCTGGTGGGTAACTGGGGTGTCGCGATTATTTTGCTGACCATCTGTATCAAAATTATTTTCTTCTACCCTTCCGCCGCCAGCTATAAGTCCATGGCGAAGATGCGCAAGATCCAGCCCAAAATGCTTGAGCTGAAGGAGCGCTACGGTGAAGACCGACAGAAGTTCTCGGCGGAAATGATGAAACTCTACCGCACCGAAAAAGTGAACCCCTTTGGCGGTTGTCTCCCCATTTTGATTCAGATGCCGGTGTTCCTCGCGCTCTATTGGGTGTTGATGGAAAGCGTGGAGCTGCGCCAGGCGCCCTTCTTCTTGTGGATTGAAGACCTTTCGGTAAAGGATCCCTACTACGTGCTGCCGTTGATCATGGGTGCCACTATGTGGATTCAGCAAAAACTGAATCCCACCCCGCCCGATCCCACTCAGGCGAAGATCATGCAAATCATGCCGGTGATGTTCACCTTACTGTTTTTGTTCTTCCCGGCGGGATTGGTGCTGTACTGGGTGGTCAACAACACGCTGTCCATCACCCAGCAGTACATCATCACCAAACGAATCGAAAGGGCCGATTGATCGTCGGCCCGAATCTTGTCATATGAGCAGGCCCACCATCGCTGCCATTGCCACCGCGCCCGGTCGCGGTGGTGTCGGCATAGTGCGTGTTTCCGGCGACAAGGCCGCGGTGATAGCGGCGCGTCTTCTGGGCAGCACGCCAGCCCCTCGCTATGCTCACTACGGCCCCTTTCGCGATAGCCACGGCAATGTGCTGGATCATGGCATAGCGCTGTTTTTCCCCAACCCCCATTCGTTCACCGGCGAGGATGTTCTCGAACTCCAAGGCCACGGCGGCCCTGTGGTGCTCGATATGATTCTCCAAGCGGTCTTGGCATGCGGCGCGCAGCACGCGCGCCCCGGCGAGTTTACCGAGCGCGCCTATCTCAACGATAAAATCGACCTCACCCAAGCGGAAGCTATTGCCGATCTGATCGAAGCCTCTTCCACCGAAGCGGCTCGCCAAGCGATGAATTCCCTCCAAGGCGCCTTTTCCCAAGAGATCCATCAACTGGTAGAAGCCCTGATCCATCTGCGCATGTACGTGGAAGCCGCCATTGATTTCCCTGAAGAAGAAGTGGATTTTCTCAGCGATGGCCGCATAGCCACAGATCTACAAGCCATCCTCGCTCGCCTGGACAGCGTCTTCCAAACGGCGCGCCAGGGGGTGGTGATGCGCGAAGGTATGAAGGTGGTTATCGCTGGCCGCCCCAACGCCGGTAAATCCAGCTTGCTCAACGCGCTGGCGGAGCGCGAAATCGCCATTGTCACCGACATCGCTGGCACCACCCGCGATGTGCTCAAAGAGCACATCCACATCGACGGAATTCCCCTCCACATCTTTGATACCGCCGGCCTGCGCGATAGCGACGATCCTGTCGAACAGATTGGTATAGGGCGCGCCTGGCAGCACATCGATAACGCGGACCGAATTCTATTGCTAGTGGATGTGACGGACCCGAGCCAAATTGCCGTGCAAGCGCACTGGCAGCAGTTCTTTCGCGAGCCTTACCGAAGCAAGCTGACGCTGGTTTTTAACAAATGCGATCAACTGGACCGCGAGTTCGACCCCAGCACCCTTGGCGATCTGCCGATACTGCTGATTTCCGCGAAGACCGGCCAAGGCTTGCGCGCCCTCAAAGACCACCTCAAACAAAATCTCGCCCTAAGTGGCACACTGGAGGGCGGCTTCAGTGCCCGCCGCCGGCATTTGCAGGCGCTGGAGCAAGCCCGCGCCTACTTGCAAGCGGGTCAGATTCAGTTGTCCGATTACGCCGCCGGCGAGCTGCTCGCCGAGGATTTGCGCCGCGCCCAGGACTGCCTCAGTGAAATTACCGGCGAATTCACCCCGGACGATCTACTCGGCCGCATCTTTTCCGATTTTTGTATCGGCAAATAACACCGCACTTCCTCAGCTCCATCATCACTCCACGCCCCAGCCTGTCCCCTGCTGTACCGGCTTCTCCACCGATTCCTACCGTAAGTTGCCCACACAACCCACAGAGTCATACACAGGCCCTTAAACTGCCGCCTCTTAAACACAGAGCACTAACACCTTGCACACAAACTAATGCACAGGTTGTGGATAAATCGCGGTAAACCTGAGAAAAACATGGGTACAAGATGCCGTTCTATCCACAGAAAATCTGGATGTTTTTTAACCAGGTGCAGAACTCGCATTTCGCTCCACAGGCGGTGCACCTCCTTTGAGCTACAAAACCCGCTGTCTGACCAAGGTTTGTTATGCCGCCATCGTATTGATTTTAAAAGGTAAATATCGCTTTCCCACAGGCAAGGCCGAGCATAACAGTCACTATAAATTCAAACCTTCTCTTCATCTAACATCATTTTTCCTTACTTACTTACTTATTTATTTAACTTCTCTGAAAAACTCTTTTTTTTGAGAGTTCGTTTTTTGATCGCCTCTCTAAATTTCCCTATAATCCCCGGCCCCCTTCGATTAAGATGGCCACTTTTCTCCGACGGATATCCCATGATTTATCCCAAAACCTTCGATGTGATTGTCATAGGTGGCGGCCACGCTGGTGCGGAAGCGTGCCTGGCGGCCGCCCGCATGGGCTGTGCGACCCTGCTTTTGACACACAACATCGAAACTTTGGGGCAGATGAGTTGCAATCCGGCCATTGGCGGCATAGGCAAAAGCCATTTGGTGAGAGAAGTCGATGCCCTCGGTGGCGCTATGGCATTGGCGACCGATAAAGCCGGCATTCAATTTCGCGTGCTGAATAACCGCAAAGGACCGGCGGTGCGCGCAACCCGGGCGCAGGCGGATCGTGTGCTCTACAAAGCAGCCATTCGCCAAGTACTGGAAAACCAGCCCAATCTCACCATTTTTCAGCAAGCGGCCGAAGATCTGATTGTCGAAGGAGAGACCGTTAAAGGGGTTGTTACCCAAATGGGTGTGCGCTTTTTGGCGCAAACGGTGGTGCTGACCACCGGCACCTTCCTTGGCGGCAAAATCCATATAGGTTTGCAAAATTACGCCGGCGGCCGCGCGGGCGATCCGCCGTCTATCGCCCTGGCGCAACGTTTGCGTGAGCTGCCCCTGCGCGTCGACCGTTTAAAAACGGGTACCCCGCCACGCATCGATGCCCGCACGGTGGATTTCAGCGGCCTGGAAGCGCAATGGGGGGACAGCCCACTGCCGGTTATGAGCTTTTTGGGTAAAGTGGAAGATCACCCTCGGCAGGTATGCTGCTGGATAACCCACACCAATGAACGGACCCATGAGATTATTCGCGGTGGTTTGGATCGCTCGCCTATGTATTCCGGGGTAATTGAAGGGGTGGGCCCGCGCTACTGCCCATCCATTGAAGACAAGGTTCACCGCTTTGCCGACAAGACCGGGCACCAGGTTTTTATCGAGCCTGAAGGGCTTGATACCCACGAGCTGTACCCCAACGGGATTTCCACCAGCTTGCCATTCGACGTTCAACTAGAACTCGTACGCTCGATCAAAGGATTTGAGAACGCCCATATCATCCGGCCGGGTTACGCCATCGAATACGACTTCTTTGACCCGCGAGATTTGCATTACAGCTTTGAAACCAAAGTGATTAAGGGGCTGTATTTTGCCGGCCAAATTAACGGCACTACCGGTTACGAAGAAGCCGGCGCACAAGGATTGTTGGCGGGGCTGAATGCCGCGCTGCAAGTGCAAGAGAAGGAGCCTTGGTGCCCCACTCGCGACCAAGCCTACATAGGGGTACTAGCCGACGATTTGATTACTATGGGCACCCGGGAGCCCTATCGCATGTTCACCAGTCGCGCCGAATACCGCTTGTTACTGCGCGAGGACAACGCCGATATGCGGCTGACAGAAAAAGGCCGCGAGCTGGGTTTGGTGGATGATGTGCGCTGGCAGCGCTTTTGTGAAAAGCGTGAAGCGGTCGCCCGAGAAGAACAGCGCATGCGCACCACGTGGGTCCAGGCAAACAGTGTCGAAGCGGATCGGTTAGCCCCCAAGCTGACGTCGCCGCTGACACGCGAATACAATCTGTTTGAGTTGCTCAAGCGTCCCGAATTGACATATACCGACCTCGGCCAGCTGAAGGGCCAGGGCGTGGATGACGCAGAAGTAGCGGAACAGGTGGAGATTATCGCCAAATATGCCGGATACATCGACCGGCAGCAGGACGACATAGCGCGCCTTAAGGCGAATGAGCAAACGCGGATTCCAGCGGATTTCGATTATTCCGTAGTAGACGGGCTTTCCAACGAGGTAAAGCAGAAGTTGACCGAGGCGCGCCCGGAAACCTTGGCGCGCGCATCCAGAATACCCGGTGTCACCCCGGCGGCGGTGTCGCTGTTATTAATCACGCTTAAAAAGCGCGGCTTGCTGCAGAAGAAAACGGTGGTCAATCAATAGTGATGCTCTCGGAGGAACATCAACTCCTGATGTCAGGAGCCCAGCAGCTGGGTGTGGAGTTGAAACTGCAGCAGGTCGATCAGCTCCTGGCGTATCTGCGCCTGTTCGACAAGTGGAATCACGCCTTCAACTTGTCCGCCATTCGCGAGCCGGCGGCCATGGTCAAGTTGCATCTGCTGGACAGTCTGAGCATAGTGCCGCTGTTGCAGGGGGAGCGCTTGATCGATGTGGGCAGCGGCGGCGGTTTGCCCGGCATACCTCTGGCCATCACGTTTCCGGAAAAAACCTTTACGTTGCTCGACAGCGCGGGCAAAAAAACCCGCTTTCTGTTTCAAGTCAAGCAGGAGTTAGGGCTGGATAACGTGACGGTGGAGAATCGCCGGGTTGAGCATTACCAACCAGTGCAAGGCTATGACGGAGTCATCAGCCGAGCTTTCGCCTCCCTCCCGGATATGGTGAAAAACTGCGCTCATTTGCTCACAAAAGGGGGGCGATTTTGGGCGATGAAAGGGCAAGTTCCTGTGGAAGAGCTCAAGGAAATCGAAGCAAACTATGCGCTGGAGCACTGCCACAGCCTGCAGGTTCCGGGAGTAGAGGCACAGAGGTGCCTTCTGGTGATACGATCCCTCACCTGTGAACCCAACAGTTGATCCGTCTCAGCGAGAGTGCATCCGTGGCGAAAATTTACGCGATTACCAACCAAAAGGGTGGTGTTGGCAAAACCACCACATCCGTGAACCTCGCCGCCTCTCTGGCCGCAACCAAAAAACGTGTACTCATGGTGGATATGGATCCCCAGGGCAATGCCACCATGGGGTGCGGGGTCGATAA
>CAYZVN010000032.1:0-32947 GCA_964482025.1 uncultured Saccharophagus sp.
GAGGCTCTGGCGGCGCTTCGTTTAAGGACTTTGGCTCCTCATCAGGCTCATCTTCAGGCTCCTCCCACGGCTTCGCCACTTCGGAGGTGGCCTCGGCGTCCGCAGAGTTGTCTGGCTCAAGCCCCCATGTCTTTTCCCTCAATGCCTCTTCCCCCAATGTCTCTTCATAGCCGCTGGCTGGCTCAGCTGCCGGCGGGCCGAAGCTTTCCTCTGTATCGTCAGCAATGGGCGGGGGGGCTAAGGGTGCCAGCTGTTCATCAATTTCGGCCAGGGCATCATCGACATCCAGGGGAGGCGGAGGCAGAGTCTCATCTTCCAGCGCAAGGCTGGGCTCCGCTATTGGGGCCGGCTCCGGTACTACCGGTGTTACCTTCTTAAGCTGAATGTTCGGCTCGTCATCATCCTCTTTTAGCAGCTCCAATGCCCAGGCTTCGTCGTCCTCTTCCTCGCTGTCGTCCTCTGTCGGCTGTTGCAGCGGGTCAGTATCGGCAAGTCGGTCCTCTACCTCTTCCGGCGCGGCGCGGCGGCGCCAATCTGGCAGGTCCACCTCGTCCTCCTCGACACTTGTTAGCGGCGAAGGTGGCGAGAAGGGCTCGGGTTGTGTGGGCGGTGGAGCCGGAGCGGATGGCGACTCCTGTGGGGGCGTGTCGCTCGTCGGAGCGGGTGGCTGCGGCACTGCAGCGCCGCCGGTTTCAAGGTGATCGCGCGCATTGAACACGCTCAGGCAGGAGCCGCAGCGTACTACGCCTTTGGCAGACTTCAACAATGCCTCAGAAATGCGGAAAGCAGTACCGCATTTCGGACAACGTGTGATCATGTCTGCCATTCAGAAGCATCCTTGGAGCCAGTGAAAAGTGGGGCAAGTTTAATCGTAAGTGTGGCGCAGGTAAAACCGCGCCGCTAGGTCTCAGCGCGTTGGCGATCTGTGTCCTGGCTAAATCGAGTCGATGCGCCGGACGCCGGTCATACACACCCACTCATCTTTTTGGCGGATGGGGTCGAAGTCGATAGCGCCGCGGTAGGCTTGTTGCACCGTCTCCGCCTGGCTGGCGAGTACCCCCGACAGACACAGGCGTCCGCCGGGTTTCAGTAAGGCTAGGAGAGTGGGGGCGAGTTCGACCAGTGGCCCCGCGAGAATATTGGCCAAAAGCAGATCGACCGGTTGGGCCGGTGCTCGCTGCGGGAAAAACACGGGAAATTGGGCGGGGTCTAGGCCGTTTCTTTGCACGTTGTCCCGCGTCGCCAGCAGCGCTTGCGGATCTATATCCACCCCCACCACCTGGCGGGCGCCAAGCAATAAGCTGGCGATACCGAGGATGCCGGAGCCACAGCCGTAATCGATCACCGATAGATCGCGCACTTCCTGCTCCGCCAGCCAGGACAAGCATAAAAATGTCGTCGGATGCGTGCCGGTCCCGAAAGCTAAGCCTGGGTCGAGCAGCAGGTTGACTGCATCGGGATCGGGTGGCGCCAGCCAGCTCGGGCAAATCCACAGGCGCTCACCGCATTGGATCGGCTGATAGTGCTGCATCCATTCGCGCTCCCAATCTTTATCTTCCACGACATGCCAGTGGGGGTGACTGAGGTGCAGGGTCCGCGCCACTGTCGCGGTATCCACGTCCGCCTCGAACAGGCCAGTCACGCGGGTTTCCTGCCACAACGGTGTTTCGCCAAGGGCTGGCTCGAAGATCGGTTGGTCCGCGTTGTCCTGCAAGGTGACGGATAAAGCGCCTGCGGAAAGCAGGGCGTCTTCCAGAGCGGGAGCGTCTTCACGACTGCTGTCAATACGCAATTCAAGCCAAGGCATAAGATGGGAGTGCTTTTGTCAGGATAAAAAAGGGCACAGCGCGTGCCCTGGGGATTTAGAGAGTCAGCTTTTTCTCAAGGTAATGAATATTGACGCCACCTTTGGCAAAGGCGGCGTCGCGCACCAAGTCCTGCTGCATGGGAATATTGGTCCTGATGCCGCCGACAACCAATTCATCCAAGGCCATGCGCATACGGGCCAGCGCCTCTTCGCGGGTTGCCGCGTGGGTGATGACTTTGGCAATCATGGAGTCGTAATAGGGCGGTACCGTGTAGCCGTTGTACAGGTGCGAATCCACACGTACGCCGAGGCCGCCGGGGGTGTGGAAGTTGTCCACTTTGCCCGGACAGGGCATGAACGTCTTGGGATCTTCGGCATTGATGCGGCACTCAAATGCGTGGCCGGTGACTTTGATATCACTTTGCTTGAGGCGCAGTTTCTCGCCGGCGCACACGTGGATCTGCTCTTTGATCAGGTCGACACCGGTGATCATTTCGGTTACCGGGTGCTCCACCTGGATACGGGTATTCATCTCAATGAAGTAGAAGCGTCCGTCCTCGTAGAGGAATTCGAAGGTGCCGGCACCGCGGTAGTTGATATCAATACACGCCTTCACGCAGGCTTTGAATACCTCTTCCCGCGCTTGCTCATCTATGTGCGGAGCAGGGGCTTCTTCTAAGACCTTCTGGTGGCGGCGCTGTAGCGAGCAGTCGCGATCGAATAAATGAACCGCATGACCCTGGCCGTCGGCCAGCACCTGTACTTCCACGTGACGCGGGTTCTGCAGGAACTTCTCCATATAGACCGTATCGTCACCAAAGGCGGCTTTGGCTTCCGATTTGGTGAGCTGGATAGAGTTCATTAGCGCCGATTCCGTATGCACAACACGCATACCGCGCCCACCGCCACCGGCGGCGGCTTTGATGATCACCGGGAAGCCGATCTCGTGGGCAATTTTCAGGCAGACATCGCGATCGTTGGGCAGGGCGCCGCCGGAGCCGGGAACTGTGGGCACACCCGCAGCTTTCATGGCGCGAATCGCGGACACCTTGTCGCCCATTAAGCGGATGACATCTGGGTCTGGGCCGATAAAAGTGAAACCGCTCTTCTGGATTTGCTCGGCAAAGTCGGCATTCTCGGCGAGAAAGCCATAGCCTGGGTGGACGGCCACCGAATCGGTGATCTCCATGGCGCTGATAATCGCGGGAATATTCAGATAGCTCTGCGCGGATGCATTGGGGCCTATGCACACAGACTCGTCCGCCAGGCGCACGTGTTTCAAATCGCGGTCGGCTTGGGAATAGACGGCAACCGTCTTGATGCCCATCTCTTTGCACGCGCGTATGACCCGCAGGGCGATCTCGCCGCGGTTGGCGATGAGTATTTTTTCGAACATACCGGAAACCCCGTTAGGAGATGATGACGAGAGGTTGGTCGTATTCAACAGGTTCGCCGTCGCCGACGAGAATGGCGCTGATAACGCCGCTCTTATCCGCCTGGATTTGGTTCATCATTTTCATGGCTTCAATGATGCACACCACATCGCCCGCTTTCACTTGGCTGCCCACTTCAACAAACGAGGGTGAGCCGGGGCTGGGGGAGCGGTAAAAAGTGCCGACCATGGGAGACTTGACGGAGTGGCCGGCGGGGCCTTCGGCTTTATCCGCGGCCGGGGCGGCCGCAGCAGCGGGAGCTGCCGGCGCGGGTGCTGCTTGGGCGGGAATAAAGTTGGGTGCTGACGGCTGGACATAAACGCCACTGGGGCTGCGGCTGATGCGCACCGAGCCTTCACCTTCTTTGATTTCCAGCTCTGCCAGATTGGATTCCTCCAGCATTTCGATCAATTTTTTGATTTTGCGAATATCCATTTGGGCCTCTCGTGATAAACGGATCAATTCTTAAGGTGATGATGGGGTGTTCGCCTCGACGATATTCATCGCGGCCTGCAACGCGAGCTGATACCCCTGCACTCCCAAACCACAAATAACCCCACGGGCGATGTCGGACAGATAGGAGTGATGGCGAAAAGGTTCGCGCGCAAAAACATTGGAAATATGGACTTCAATAAACGGAATGGCGACCCCGGCGAGGGCGTCCCGCAGCGCGACACTGGTATGCGTGAACGCGGCGGGGTTGATAATGATGAAGTTAACCCCCTCTTTGGCGGCGTCATGAATACGGTCGATAAGCTCGTACTCGGCATTGCTCTGCAGCGCTTGAAGATGATGGCCGCGGGCTTTACAAGCATCCTGAAGGGCAAGATTGATATCCGCCAGAGTCGTGGAGCCGTATAGGTGGGGCTCCCGTGTACCCAAAAGATTCAAGTTGGGGCCATGTAACACCAGAATGGTAGCCATAAGGTTTCTCGAAGTTTTGTCGAACTCTGGAACTTGGCGGTCGGTAGAAAACGCGGGCGCGTACCGACACGGCACTAAAACCTTCCTAAATTAGGCCTTCCTGGCGGATAAATGCGTGGGGTAAAACGAAACTCAGCCGCGCTTGGCGGCTGAATGAATGGCTTCAGCATCCCCGATCAAGGGCGCGATTGTGCCTAAGTTGTGCAGGAGTGTCTACGAAAAAGCATCGACATCGGCTCAGATCGCGGAAAATCGAGTAATTTCGAGTCTTTTAATCTGCGCTCACCAGTTCTTGGCTGGCTGCGGCGCGCTTGATGGCGGCGATCACCATATCTTGACTGAGCAGCTGAGGTAACACTTCGGCCGGCTTGGAGGTATCTGCAGGATACATTAAATAGAGCGGCACGCCACTGCGGTTGTACTCGGCAAGGGCGGTACTGATGGCGGGATCTTGATTGGTCCAGTCCGCTTTTACCAGCGCCACGTTGTATTGTTTCACCGCTTCGCGAAAACCGTCACGCGACAGCGCCACCGCTTCGTTGGCTTTGCAGGTGATACACCAGTCGGCGGTGAAGTCCACCAGCACCGGTTGGCCACCGTTGCGCAGCTCTGCCACCAAGCTTTTCGAGTAGGGTTGCCAGTCGTTGTTGTCGGAGCGCAAATCGGCGCCGATCCAAGCCACGGCTCCGGCGCCGATTACGGCGGCGGCGCCAGTGGCTTTTACCACCCAGCGCCAGCGCTGCTGGCTGGGCAGGTTCTGAAACATCCAAATCGCCATCACCAAGGCAATGGCGCCCATCAGCAGATAGAAAACTCCGGCGACGCCGACCTGGCGGCCGAACACATACAACAGCCAGGCGGCTGCCGCATACATGGGGAAAGCCAAAAACTGCTTGAACTTCTCCATCCACGCCCCGGGTCGCGGCAGCATATTCGCCAGGCGTGGGCTGTAGCTGAGCAGCAGGAAGGGCAGCGCCATGCCGAAACCTAAAGCGATAAAGATCGAAAGTGAGACGAGTGCCGGCTGGGTTAGGGCAAAGCCCAGAGCGGTGGCCATAAAGGGACCCGTGCAGGGGCTCGCCACCAGCGCGGCCAGCACCCCGGTAAAGAAGGAGCCGCGCAACCCGTTTTGGCTGGCTAGACCTTGTCCGAGACCCATAAAGCCGGTGCCGAAGTACACCATTCCCGACAAGCTCAAGCCCATCACCAGAAATAAATAGGTCATAAACGCGACAAAGGTGGGCGACTGCAATTGAAACCCCCAGCCCGCCTGTGCGCCTGCGGTCTTGGCGACCAGAATGACCAGTCCGGCAACCATAAAAGAGCCCACTACCCCGAGTGTATAGGCCCAGCCGTGCATATGGTGGCGGTGTGCGTCGCCGTTATTATTGGCAGTAAAGCTCAGCGCTTTCAGAGAAAGAACCGGGAAGACGCAGGGCATAAGGTTGAGAATCATGCCGCCAAGCAAGGCGAACACCATATACATGCCGAGTGAGCCCAGGCTGGCGAGCGCGGCGGGGTCGCCGCTGCCTCCGGCTGCGCCTCCGCCAGAAGGCCCGCCGCCGGCGTCTGCCGCCACTTCGACGGCGGTAGCGAATGTGCGGTTGATCTCAAAGGAGCGGGTGTCCGGCGCATAGCACAATCCGGCATCCGCACAGCCCTGGGAGCGCACACTCAAGATAAACTCATTGCCGAGGTTGCCTAAGGCAACACTGACCCGAGTGGCCTCGTAAAACACGCCAACTTCTTTATCTTCGTACTCGTCATACTGCACAAGGCCGGTTTCGAGCTGCGCGGGCAGTGTTTTGCTGGTGGCGCCCTCTTTGACGGTAATTCTGAATTTGTCCCGGTACAGGTAATAGCCGGGTGCTATGGTCCAGTCCAGATGAACCGTTTCGGGCTCGACGACTACCGCTACACGATAGGCCTCGTGCACCGGAAGAAAGCCACCGTTGTTGGTCAATGACCCCAAGTCGAGACCAGTTGTGTGGCCATTGATGGCGCCACCGAGAAAAACCAGAAGCAGGATTGAGCGGAGCAATTTATTCATGTGGTGCGGGACTCTTAAAAGCATCTGAGCATTATAGACAGCTCACCCTCAAGAAAAATGAGGGCGAGAGCAAAAGCAGCCGAGCCTTTTGGGGCGTGTCAGTTAAGACGTTGCAGCCGCGGACAGGTTCCGAAAACCTCCTAATTGTCGGCGCGAGGTGCGGTGGAACTTTGAATTCGGTCCCAGTTCTTTTCTCTTGCGCCTCAAATCCTTACACTGCGCCGCGTGACTCGACTTGCTAACGCTCGGATTTTCCTATGCGGAATCTGCCTAATTTACTCCTGAGTACTCTCCTGGGAACAGCGGCCGCTTGTTTGTCGGCCTGCGGTGCAGCTCCCGTCAAGCCCGCTGTTAAAGTCGCGGAGACGCCCAATCCTGCACCAGCCGAGCCACCGCTGGTGGCGCGGCAGCGCACGATCAATACGCTTCTGCAAGATGCCGAAGGCGCTATGACGCAGAATCGGTTTTCGCTGCCGGCTCACGACAATGCCTATGATCGGTTCCGTGCCGTGCAGTTGCTCGATCCTGACAATCGACAGGCGCAGGCGGGCTTGCATGGCATATTGCTGGTTTATGTGGACCGGGTCCGCAATTTGTTAGCGGCCGGGCGCCTGCATGCCGCTGCGGCAGAGCTGCGGCAAGCGGACCAACTCTTTCCGGCGGCAGAGCTGCTGCAGCCATTGCGGGCGGAGCTCCAGCAACGCGCTAAGGCGACTGAGGCCGTGGCGAAGGTGCCGATTCCCGCCGACGGTCGCGAGCGCATTGCCTTGCCCGCACAACCCTTGACGGACAAAACAGCAGAAGTAGCGCAGCTGCTGGTGCAATTAGCACAGAGGGTGCGCCAGTCGGACGAATCCGTCATGATCTACGCCCGTACCGATGCGGAAGGTCGCTGGATCTACAAAACCATGAAAGATGCAGTAGGCGAATACCGGATTCGCGGCGATATCCGTATTCATCCGCAACCCGCCATCGAACTCTTATCACCAATGGAGTAATGCTTATGCTGTCCTTCTCGCGGCACCCCTTGGGGTGGATTGCCTTGGTTTGTGCTATGGCTTTGAGTGGGTGTAGTGACTCATCATCCTCGACGTGGCGCGTTTCGGATGCCCACATGAAAGCTATGCCACCCGGGCAGACAGCGGCGGCGGTGTATCTGCGCTTGGAGAATACCGCCGCGCAAGAGCGTAGTATTCAACTTGTGTCTACTCCGATTGCCGGCACGGCGGAAGTACACCGGCACTTTCACGAAGACGGAATGATGAAAATGCGCGCAGTACCCCATGTGCGCATCGCCGCTAAATCGGTAATGGAATTCACTCCTGGTGGCTACCACATCATGCTGCTGGATGTTGCTGAACCGCCGGAGCCGGGCAGCCGCTTTCCGCTCACCCTGGAGTTTGATGGTGCGGAGCAGCTGAATATTGAAGTGGATGTTCGCCCGCGCTGAAGTGCGCTCACCCTGAAATAGGAGAAGCTTATGTTGAAGCGAATTCGCCAGCGCTGGCGGAATACCAGTGAGTCCCTGCTGGAAGAAGGGCGGGAACTGGGCTCCGATCTTACCGAAGACCGCGCTTGGCTGAAGTGGCTGCTATGGGCTGCGCTCGCTCTCTTTTTGCTAACCGTCGGCCTGGGAATCTATTGGAGCAATGAGCCGGAGTTGCTCACTCTGGAGGAAATTACGGCACGATCCCCCGAGGAGGGGCGGGTGGGCTCCCAAGTGACCGGCGTGGCCACGGCCACGGCATTGATCACCGTGACCGAGACACTACTGGATAAGCCCGGGGGTTATCTTACTAACGACATAATGCCGCCAGGGGTGTGGCTGGATAACATTCCCAGCTGGGAGTACGGCGTGCTGGTGCAGGTGCGCGACCTCGCCCGGGTGATGCGCGAATCCTACAGTCGCTCCCAATCCCAGTCCGTCGAAGACGCCGCACTTAAAGACGCAGAAGCCCAGTTCAACTTCAATCGCAACAGCTGGATCTTGCCCTCCACCGAAGACGAATATCGCCGTGGCATCCATTACTTGCGAGACTATCGCGATCGTCTAGTGGATGAAAACGAACAGAATGCGCAGTTCTATGCCCGCGCCGATAATCTGCGCTTTTGGCTGGGAACCGTCGAGACTCGGCTTGGCAGTCTGTCGCAAAAGCTCAGCGCCAGTGTCGGTCAGCGCCGTCTCAATGTGGACTTGGCCGGCGAGACTGGCGCGCGCCAAGCCACCGCGACCCCCGCAGAGTTCGAGATTAAAACACCTTGGGGTGAGGTGGACGATGTGTTTTACGAAGCGCGTGGCGCCGCCTGGGCGCTGGTGCACTTCCTGCGCGCCGCCGAGATCGATTTCGCCGATGTACTGGCAAATAAAAACGCGCGCGTGAGTTTTGAACAAATCATCCGTGAACTGGAGGGAACCCAGGAGCCGCTGCGCTCACCGTTAATTCTCAACGGCAGCGGCTTTGGTGTGCTCGCCAACCACTCCCTGGTGATGGCGAACTACATCTCACGCGCCAACGCTGCGCTGATCGATTTGCGGGAGCTGCTCTCCCGTGGCTGATTAGGCGTTTAGCAGCGGCAGGTGTTGCTCGGGCTGCAGGCGCGGACCAAATTGGCCGACGACGTGCGAAGCGGCGCGTACCGCCAAGGCGCCAGCCGCCGCATAATCCCACCCCTGGGTTACGCCATAGAGAAACGCTCCGGCAAACATATCCCCCGCGCCGTTGGTATCGACGGCGTCCACTTTGGGGGCGGGGAGCGACAGTTGTTGCTGGCCGTCAAAAATAATCGCTCCCTCGCTGCCGAGGGTGATGGCGAAGGTTTTGGCCACTTTGCGCAGCGCGGATATGGCATCGGGCAAGTTGTCACTGCGGGTGAAGCGTAGCGCCTCGGCGCGGTTGCAGAACAGCAGATCTATATTGTTGCCCACCATCGTTTGGAGATCGTCGTAAAAATACTCGACAATCGCCGGGTCCGAAAGACTGATGGCCGTTTTCACTCCGTGCTCGCGCGCCAGTTCGCGCAGCCGAATCGCAGCCGGACGGCCGGTGGGAGAAGTGACTAAATATCCCTCGATATAGACGTATTTCGACGCTTTTAGCGCCTCCTCGTCAATTTCGTCAATGGAGAGCGTTGCGCTGATGCCGAGGAAGGTATTCATAGTGCGTTCGGCATCCGGGGTAATCATCACCAAGCATTTTCCGGTAATGCCGTCGCTGCGACCGACCCCCGGTGGGAAGGCAACCCCGGCATTGGCGAGGTCGGAAAGATAGAAGCGGCCATTATCATCATCGGCCACTTTACAGCTGTAAAAAGTCTTGGCGCCGAAGTATTGCGCGGCGATGATGCTGTTGGCGGCAGAGCCACCACTGGCGCGCGATGCGTGGCACAAGTGGCCTTCTAAGAGTCGCAGCAGCTCATGCTGACGCGCTTCGTCCACCAGGGTCATAACACCCTTTTCCACACCAAAGCGGGTCAGGTCCGCGTCGCTCACGGTAATCTCAGTGTCGACGAGCGCGGCTCCTAAACCGTATATATCGTAAATGGGCAATTTGTAACTCCTTTGATAGCTGCCTAACATTTAGGCAAGATTGGCAAGTTTAAGCGAGATAACCCCGCTGCAGCGGGTCCTGTCTCGCCTATAGGTGAGGGTGTGCATAAGTCTTGCATGCGATCTCTTTTTACGTTGCGCTGCGACGTCCGACATTTGAATTTGCAAAGCTCTGTCGCTGAACGCTTCGGCGGCCTACGGAATACCGCGTATGTCACGTTTGATAAGAACCGACTCATCCACCCGCAAGCCCGACCATGACTCGGCACCGGCGGTGCCGCTCACGACGGAGAATATCGTCACTCATTTAAAAAAATGCCAAGCGCTGGCGAGCGAGCACGCAAAGGTAGCCTTTCAGATCTACCTGCGCAATCTGGATGAAGCCTTCAATCAGGAAATGGACCGGGCCAAGTCCAACCAGGAGGTGTCGGAAATCAGCGGCATACAGCGACAGTTCCGCCGCAACCACCAGGAGTTAGAGCGTTATTACTGCGGTTATATTGCTGAAGGGTTTGTCAAATTCAAAAAGAAGGAGCTGCACACGGAGTTGCAGAGCAATAGTAGCGGCGGTGGAGAATTATCGCTGGTGGATAACGACGAGCTGGAAGAAACCATTACGCTCTCCACCATGGTTCAGAAGATTGACGTCCTCTACGCCGAACCTATTTGGGCGCTGAATCAGCGTTTCGCGATTCTCAATGGTGGCGAACAGGTCACCGAAGCGAGTAACCCTGCCGCGCCGATCCAGTTATGCGAGTCGCTGCGCCGCGCCTTGCGCCTGATTCCGCTTACGGCGAAAACCAAAGGCACCGCTTATAGGGTGTACGAGCAGCGCCTGTCGGAATTGGCAAAAAACGTCATTGAAGATATCAATGACTACTTGAAGCGTGCAGGTGTACTGCCCAACTTGCGTTACACGCCGCCGCGCGTCGGACCGGTGGTGCAGAGCAGTCCGACCGGGTCGAGTTCCACTTCCCCTGCCCATCAAGCGCAGCCATCGGGGCCGCCGCTCACCCACTATGGTCCGGTGCCCGTTCCCGACCCCAATCTACCCTCGCCCCAATATCAAAGCGCGCTGCTGCAAGCCATTCGCAATTTACAGACCAGCATTCGCGGCGACGATGCCGCTCCAGCTGCGGGTGGGGAAGGGATTCAGATCGCCACGGGGAATAACCCGTTTGCCGCCTACATCCCAGGCAGCGGGCCTCTAGGGCCGGGGATGATCATTTCGGGTGATCAACTCATGACTGCCTTGCAGACCTTGCAGGGCGGTGCGGCAGGTGTAGTGGGCTCTCCCTTGGATACCGGACCCTTGCCGCCGGTGGATCTGGGACAAGTACTGGCGTCACTGGCGCAGCAGTTTCAGCAATCAAAATCCACCCGCGACGGCACAGTCTCGCCAACGGATATGCACACCATCGATCTGGTGGGCATGGTGTTCGAGTACATGCTGAAGGATGAGAACCTGCCGGACTCGATCAAAGCGCTGCTCAGCTACATGCACACCCCTTTTCTCAAGCTGGCGTTTATTGATCCCGGTTTCTTCGAGCAGCCCGAACACCCGGCGCGTATGCTGATCAATAGCCTGGCCGAGGCGGGTATTCGCTGGGTTGGCAACGATGGCTCCGTCCAGCACGACATGTACAACAAGATCAAGAGCGTGGTGGATCGGGTACTGCGCGACTTCAAAAATGACGTGCGCGTAATCACCGAGCTGCTGCTGGAGTTCAATGCCTATACCAAGAACATAGTGCGCCGCCAAGAGCTGATGGAGAAGCGCGCGGCGGAGAAAGCCCAGGGCGAAGAGCGGCTGCGCGAGGTCAAATTGCGCGTCAATGACGAAGTGCGCCGCCGCACCGACGACAAAGAACTACCGTCTGCGGTCCTGCTGTTTGCGCTGCAGCCCTGGTCGGACTATCTGTCTTTCGCGTTGTTGCGCTACGGCGAGAAGTCCGAGAGGTGGGCCAACGCTTTGAGCGTAGTGGACGACTTGTTATGGATCATAGAGCCGCAAATAGAGACGGCGGCCATAGAGCGTCAGACGGAGCTGGCGCCGGTGTTATTGCGCGATATCGAAACCGGATTTGAAACCATCGGTTACGACCAAGGCAAAGGCAAGAAATTGCTGGAGGCCATCTCGTCGCTGATCGAAATGGCCCAGCAGAGCAAAAAAGCTGAGCCCGCCCCAGCGCCCATGCGCGATAAGCTCGAAAAAATAGCCGCCGAAAAAGCCGGCCAAGCTCTGGTGGACGAGACGGATATCTCCAAGGAAGAGGCAAAAATCGTCGAAAATCTGAAGCTTATTGAGTTTGGCACTTGGTTCGAATTCGAAGGCGGCAAGCGCTTGAAGATCGCCTGGTATAACGCGCGCACGTCGCACTACATGCTGGTGGACCAGATGGGTAAAAAGGTCGCAATGATGTCCGGGCTGGAAATCGCCCGGGAAATGATGGCAAAACGGGCTAAAATTATTGCTGGAAGTTCTAAACCATTCTTTGAGCGGGCACTGGAAAATATTTTCCAAAAGCTGAATGCCCAGGCAGAAGCCCAATCCGGAGGCGCAAATCGTGAGTCTGAGTAATCGTAGTAGTAGCAGTGGTAGTGAAAAACGCATGCAAGTACGCATTCCCGTTGACGATGAGATTTGCGTGCGCGACACGGTTTCAGGTGCTGAGCTCGGTACCCTGGCCAATGTGCATGATGCCGGCTTTATGGTGATCAGCGATGGCGGCTTGAAGGAGGACCACTTGTACCAGGTCGCTTTTGAAGTCGGCGCGGACCAGGCGCCTATAACACTGGGGGCGGAGTGTCTGTGGATCAGCGAAACCGGTACGGGTGATCAAGTCTGGGCGGGATTTCAAATCATGGATATTGCGGAGGGTGCGCGCCAGAAGATAGCCGCTCTTATGACGCAATATCAAGACTAACGCGTTAAGCAAAAGCTTGCCGTTTCCCAACCCTTGACGCTTCAAGGGTTGTTCGGCCTGTCGGTCCAGGGTTTAATACGCTGTCTCGCCTCCTTATCTCCCTGGACTGCCCTGTGTATCAATTGCATATCACCAACAAAAACTATTCCTCTTGGTCGCTGCGCCCTTGGCTGTTGATGCGCCAGCTGCAAATTCCATTCACCGAACGCTTACACCCTTTCCCGCAAACCGGCGTATGGGAAAGCTTCCGCAACTTTTCCCCCAATGGTCGCGTGCCCTGTTTGGTCGACGAGGGGCGGACTATCTGGGATTCGTTGGCTATTACCGAGTACTTGGCGGAAACCGTCCCGCAGGTCTGGCCGGAAACTCGCGATGCGCGCGCGTGGGCGCGCTGTGCTGTGGCGGAAATGCACTCCGGTTTTACCGCGCTGCGCAACCACTGCGGGATGAGTTGCGGAGTGCGAGTCGACATGCACCAAATTGCCGACGACTTGGCTAAAGATCTCGCGCGGGTCAACGAACTTTGGTGCGAAGGTTTGGAGCGCTTCGGCGGGGCATTCCTGGCGGGACGCCAATTTACCGCAGTAGATGCGTTTTTTGCGCCGATTGCATTTCGCGCACAAACCTATGGCTTGCCCTTGTCCGCCCCGGCAGCCGAATACCGCGACCGACTGCTGGCGCTACCGGCAATGGTGGAGTGGTATCAGGCGGCGTTGGCCGAAACAGAGCGCAGCTCGGCGCACGAGGCGGAAGTCGCGGCCGCCGGAACTGTGACTGCTGATTTTCGCGCGCGCTAAAAGGAAGGGTTGCCTCATGAGTTTCCTGCGTAGCCTTGTGCTCGTCGCGCTCGTGCAATCCGCTTTTGCTGCCGAAGATCTGGTGATCGACCAGCCTCCGGCCGCCCCCGGGGTGCCAAATCCGCAGGTGGAGCAGGTGGAGGAAAAAAACCTGGTTCTACAGCGTATGGCGGAAGAGCGTCGCCTACAAAACAGCAGCTTTGCCATTACGCCACACAACATTAATTACGTGCTGCCGCTCACCCACACCAGCCGGACCAATAAAGCGCCTTTTGCCGATACCGAGCAAGAGCTGCAACACACTGAGGTGGAGTTTCAGGTGAGCTTTAAAGTGGCGGTAAATGAACAGCCGCTGGTGGGAGACAATGGATTTCTGTATTTCGCCTACACGGCACGCTCATTTTGGCAGGCTTATAACACCGACGAGTCCAGTCCCTTTCGCGATACCAACCACGAGCCGGAAGTGTTCCTGGCGTTCACCACGCCGTTTCGGGCATTCGGTGCAGAAATTCCGGTGGTCAGCATAGGTGCCTCCCACCAGAGCAATGGCCGGTCGGGCATTCAGTCTCGCAGCTGGCATCGGATTTACGCTCGCGCAACTCTCGAATATGAGAAGTTCTACTTCAGCTTCAAACCCTGGTGGCGCATTCCTGAGCACCGCAAAACCGGTCCTGATGACGCCACCGGCGACGACAACCCCGATATTTACAAGTACCTCGGCTATTTCGAGCTGCGCGGCTTCCGCCGTTATGGGGATAGCGAGCTCAGCCTCATGCTGCGCAACAACCTCCATAGTGACAACAAGGGCGCGATAGAGCTCGGCTACAGCTATCCGTTCGCCAAAGCTAAGCGTGGTTATATCCAGCTATTTCACGGCTATGGCGAAAGCCTGCTGGACTACAACCACAAAACGACGCGCATCGGCATTGGCGTGATGCTAAACGGCTGGCTGTAGAGCCGGGCACTTGTCGCCCGGCGTGAGCGTTACAGTGTTTTAAAGACGGTTCGTGCCGCCGAGAGGGTGAAGTCGATATCGTCGCGGGTATGCGCCGAGGACATAAACGCCGCTTCATAAGAGGCCGGCGCAAGGTTGACGCCCTGCTGCAACATGCCGTGGAAGAAGCGGTTGAAGCGCGCCGTATCACACGCCATGACCTGCTGAAAGTTGCTGACGTTGGTTGCCTCAGTGAAAAAGCCGCCCCACATGGTGCCCACATGATTAGTGGTAAAGGCAATTCCGGTCTCTTCGGCGATTTGCTGTAAACCTTCCACCAGCTGCGTCGTTAAATCAAATAGCGGCTGATAAAAGCCTTCGGCTTGAATCTTCTTCAGGGTCGCCAGACCCGCCGCCATAGCAACCGGATTGCCCGATAAGGTACCGGCCTGATAGACCGGGCCCAGCGGCGCTATATGGCTCATCACATCTTTGCGGCCGCCAAAGGCGCCTACCGGCATGCCACCGCCCATCACCTTGCCCAAGGTGGTCAGGTCCGGAGTAATGCCGTAGTAACCTTGCGCACCCGCCAGCCCCAGGCGAAAGCCCGTCATCACCTCATCGAAGATCAGCAGTGCGCCGCTTTGGTCGCAGACCTCGCGCAATCCTTCGAGGAAGCCCGGCAGGGGAGGGATACAGTTCATATTGCCGGCGACAGGTTCGACGATGACGCACGCAATTTGGTCGCCGAGGCTGCGGAAGGTCTCGCGTACCTGCTCAATGTCGTTGTAGTTCAACGTGAGCGTGTGCTCTGCCAAGCTGGCGGGCACGCCGGGCGAGCTGGGGACGCCGAGGGTTAGCGCACCCGATCCGGCTTTCACGAGTAAAGAGTCGGAATGGCCGTGGTAGCAGCCTTCAAACTTGACGATTTTGTCGCGTCCGGTAAAACCGCGCGCCAGTCGGATGGCGCTCATGGTGGCTTCAGTGCCGGAGCTGACAAAGCGCACCAGCTCAATGCTGGGGATGACCTTGATGATCTCCCGCGCCAGCTCGGTTTCGATTTCGGTAGGAGCGCCGAAGCTCAATCCGGCGCGCGCCTTGGCAATGACCGCCTCCAGCACCTGGTCATCCGCGTGGCCGAGAATCATTGGCCCCCACGACAGTACATAGTCCACATAGCGCTTGCCGTCGCTGTCGTAGAGGTAGGCACCCTTGGCGCGCTCAATAAAAATAGGTTCTCCGCCAACGGCTTTAAAGGCGCGCACAGGGGAGTTGACGCCGCCCGGGATCACCGCCTGGGCTTCTGCAAACAGTTTATTCATAGTCAGTTGGATTGTGTCCGTGGTTCTGGTGGGGTTATCCCCCGAGATTGTTGGTAAGCCGCCAGCAGAGCCGCTGCGGCTGCGGTGACGTCCTCGCTGCCGAACAGACTGTGACAGACCGCCAAGGTCTGAGCACCCGCTGCTAACAGGGGGGCCATATTATCGGCGCGAACGCCGCCTATGGCGACTATAGGGAGCGCGATGTCGGCGCGAGCTTGGCGCAGCACGTCTATGTTGGCTGCGCCTGCCATAGGTTTGGTGTTCGACGAAAAGAAGCGACCGAAGGCGACATAGCTGGCGCCTTGGTCGCGCGCGCGCCGCGCCAGTTCGATATCCGAATGGCAGGACACGCCGATAATCGCCTCGGGCCCCAGCAGTCGACGCGCACTGGCGACTGAGCCGTCTCCCTGGCCCAAATGGACGCCGTGGGCGCCGCATTTAAGGGCGATATCGGGCCGGTCATTGATGATGCACCTGGCACCGTACTCCTCGCAAAGGGCGACCAAGCGCCTAGCTTCGTCCATCAGTTGCGCATCGGCGGCATTTTTGTTGCGCAGCTGAATGGTTTTAACCCCCGCAGCCAGCGCTTGAGCAGCTGCTTCAAAGAGCCGCTCCCCTGGCAGAAGCTGCGGGTCGGTGATGGCGTAGATCGGGCCTAAGAGGTTCAATG
Organism: uncultured Saccharophagus sp.; assembly: GCA_964482025.1. Lineage (GTDB taxonomy): Bacteria > Pseudomonadota > Gammaproteobacteria > Pseudomonadales > Cellvibrionaceae > UBA5868. The sequence goes on from CAYZVN010000032.1 coordinate 16,412, forward strand.
TGTTGCATTCCCCGGTAAGTCAGCGGCAGAGCGGGAAGTATCCAAGTTTTTGTCCGCCCAAAACAGTCGATGGGGAACCGGCCGTCCGAACCCGAGCTGACGCGCTGCCGCGAGTGCCTGCCAGGTGTAATTTTGCGCTTGCTCCACCGCCGCCTGGATGGGGCAGTCATGACCGCGCAAAGCCGCAATGGCGGCAGCGAGGGTGCTAATCGCCCCGAGGCAAGTTGGCGGTGACTGTTCCCACTCATAGTGTTTGATCAGGCCACTGTTGTCGTAGAGGCCAGTAGTGGCGCGATTTTCGTCGGCCAATGATTGGCTGAGCAACAGATGGCGGCAGCCCTTATTGGTAATGGCGTGGGCAGTCGCATCTATAGTGTCGCTTTCTTTTGCCAGTATATGAGCTTCGCGAAGCGAGATGACGGCCACCTCGCTTAGGGGTAAAAGCAGGGCCGCGAAGGCGGCGGGAAGGTCCGCCTGTTCCACGCTGTCCGCGTCCCAAAGGCAAAAGGAAGGGTGGATGATCAGCGGCAGGTGTGGATAGTCTTGCAGAATCGAATGAATCGCCTCGAGATTGGCGACTGAGCCGGCGAAGCCAACTTTCACCGCCTTGACGGGCATATCCTCGAGAATCGAGCGTGCCTGCTCGATGATCAGCGTCGTGTCCACGGCGAGTGCTTCGCTATTGTCTGCCGTCGCCGTGGCGCACAGTGCTGTGGCAACCGGCGCACAATGACAGCCCATGCTCGCCATCGACTCTATGTCCGCCTGTAGACCACCTCCGCCGGAGGGGTCCAGAGGGGAGAAGCACAGAACAACGGGAGGGTTGGAATTCTGCATATCGCACACTCCTCTTTAACGTTTGTCAGGCGGGCAATTTAGTCACCACGAGAAACACAATGGCGATCAGAAACAGCACCGGAACTTCATTGAAGAAACGGAAAAATTTATGACTGGGGACGGGCTTGTCCTGGGCGAACTTGCGGATGTACGCGCCGCACATATGGTGATAGCCGATCAAGCCCACCACTAACACCATCTTGATCCAGAACCAAGTGGTGCTGCTGTAATAGTCCCAGTAGATGTGCGCCATCCACGCACCGAAGACAATGGATGCCACCATCGCAGGGGTGCCTATGGCGCGATACAGCTTGCGCTCCATGATTTTAAAGCGCTCCCGTCCAGGAGCGTCTTCCGTCATGGCGTGATAGACAAATAGGCGAGGAAGATAGAACAGCATGGCGAACCAGCTGACAACAGAGATGATATGCAACGATTTAACAATCAATGGCAGCATTATCGCACCTAGCTCGGGAAACGACGAAAGACAATAAATAGTTTGGGTCTTCCGTGAACGCCCGCACCTTATTGTGTAACGTGTTATTCAGGTGCGCTCAAAATGCCTCGGCTCGGGACGGCGCGCCGTTGTTCACGCGTCCAAGGCCGCAGCCTTATGGATCGGGAGAGTAGCAGACGGCGTGCCGCGATGGCCAGTAGAACTCATACGCGCGCGCCGCCTCAGCACTCTCGCCTGCCGCTCACCGTCGAGTCTGTGGGGCTCAGGGGATGAAAACCCCGTGGTCCAACTTCAGTTTTGGCAGAAACGCCTATACCATACGCCACCCGATGCGTCATTCTGCGCAGCCAAAGTATCGTGGCTTATCGGGGATGAAGGTTACAGTTGACGTTGGAGGTGATGAGTGATTCGAGTAGGTATCGTTGGCGGTACGGGCTATACCGGTGCGGAGCTTCTGCGGCTGTTAGCCAAACATCCGGACGCACAAGTTGACGTGATCACATCGCGGAGCGAGGAGGGCAAAAGCGTTGCCGACTTGTTCGCGAACCTGCGCGGGCATTATGACTTGGCTTTTACCTCTCCAGATTCAGATCGCCTCTTGGAATGCGATCTGATTTTTTTCGCCACCCCTCACGGCGTTGCGCAATCCATGGTTCCCGACCTGATCAAAGCGGGCGCGCGCATTGTCGACTTGTCAGCCGACTTCCGCATTCGTGATACAGCGCTTTGGGAAAAGTGGTACAACCAGCCGCACCAGGCGCCCGAGCTGGTTCAGAAAGCCGTTTATGGTCTGCCCGAGGTCAACCGCGACCGCATCCGCGAGGCTCAACTGGTTGCCTGCCCCGGCTGCTATCCGACCTCCGTTCAACTCGGCTTTCTGCCTTTGCTGGAGCAGGGGCTCGTGGACCCCACCCGGCTGATTGCGAACGCCGCATCCGGTACCAGCGGCGCTGGCCGGCAGGCCAAGATCGATACACTGTTCGCCGAAATTACTGATAGTTTTAAAGCCTACGGCGTCAAAGGGCATCGCCATCTACCCGAAATCGAGCAGGGGCTGCGGGATATCCAGCAGGGGCGAGGCGAGCCGGCAAGCGTCACCTTTGTGCCGCATCTTCTGCCGATCGGTCGCGGTATTCATTCGACCCTCTACGCGACGTTGCTAAATACCGAGGTCGACCTCCAGGCGCTCTATGAAGAGCGCTTTCGCGACGAGCCCTTCGTCGATGTATTGCCGCCAGGGGTATTGCCCGAAACGCGCTCTGTGCGTGGGACCAACCTGTGTCGAATTGCGGTGGTGCGCCCGCAAAACCGAGATACCGCTGTGATTTTGGTTGCGGAGGATAACCTCACCAAAGGTGCATCTGGCCAAGCGATTCAATGCATGAATATCATGTTTGGGTTTGCGGAAACAGCAGGGTTGGATGCCCCCGCCGTTCTTTAATCCCCTGTGGTACCCCGCAGCGCGAAGGACATAGATTTACAACGGATACAGCCATGGCGATAGTAAAAGGCAGCAAAGTTTACCAGTGGTCAGTGGTGAAATCCCGGCCGTATACACGTCTTTGGCAGGCTTGCGTGCTGTCGGCGTTGGTTGCAGTGGCAGTGGTGAGCGCGTTTGTCCTCGGTCAGCAGCTCGCCATCAACAGTGAAGCTCGCACTCAGCGCGACTTTGCCGCTCTGCAAGCGGAGCTGGAAACGATCCGCAAAGCGGAGCAGCAGCTGCGGCGCCAGCAGGAAAATGCCAAACTAGGCGCAGAGGTCGATCGCAAGTCCCTGGAAGAGGTTCGCCAGGAAGTGATCGACCTGAAAGCTGCCATCGCGGGCTTGGAAGAAGAGAATCAGTTTTACCGCAATTTGATGTCGCCCAATGGCGACGCGCGGGGCTTGAGCTTTGGGCCGATTGAAATTGTGCAAACCGAGCGTCCACGGACTTATCGTTACAAAGTGGTGGTTCAGCAGCTCGCCACCCAACATCAATTATTGAACGGTACGCTGAACTTCAGTGTGGTCGGCCGCCAGGGTGACGAAGCCAAAGTGCTGGCGTTGAAAGAAATTTCATCTAGCATCGATAGTGATGCCATTAAGCTCCGCTTCAAATACTTCCAGAATGTGGAGGGCGAACTGGTGCTGCCAGAAGGTTTTGAACCGGAGCGCATCGAATTGGAAGCCCGCTCGAGCGGCAGCAATGCCGGTGTTATAGAAAAACGCCTAACTTGGCAGACGCGAAACGCCTAATGGGCATGGGATTTTTTAGGAGTCGATTTTTATGGGGGCCAACCATACCCTGGTATCCAAAGGCACGCGCATCATTGGCGATGTCCATTTCAGCGGTGAGCTGAATGTCGAAGGTCAACTGGTGGGCAATATCATTGCCGATAACAACTCGGAGCTGCTGATCAGCCAATCTGGACAGATTGAGGGACAAATTCAGGCTCCTAAGGTCATAGTTCGTGGTTTAGTACAAGGCGATATACGCTGTACCAAGCACCTTGAGTTAGGTGCAACTGCGATTGTGAACGGCAATGTGTTTTACACTTTAATCGAAATGGTCAAAGGTTCTCAGGTCAACGGCAGCCTCGTTTACGTCGATGAGAGCGAAGGCAAGAAGAAAGCGACGGCAGCGACCTGACGGATGTCGCAATCGCGATGCTTCTTTTTATGAGGTAATTATGTCTGTAGCACAGTCTTACACTCCGACCCCTATTCAGATAAGTGCCAGCGCTGTGGCCAAGATTCAATCGCTGCTGGAAGAAGAGGGGAACTCCGAGCTGAAATTGCGGGTATACGTTACCGGCGGGGGTTGTTCCGGTTTTCAGTACGGCTTTTCCTTCGATGAAGAGCTGGAAGATGACGATACGAAAATTGAGAAAGAGGGCATTACCGTGGTAGTGGATCCCATGAGTTATCCCTATCTCGTAGGTTCTGTGGTGGATTATCAGGAGGGGCTGCAAGGCTCCAGGTTCACCGTCGAAAACCCCAATGCCAGCAGCACTTGCGGTTGCGGCTCATCATTTTCCATCTAATTTTGACTGCGCCCCGGCACTAGGCCGGGGTAAATTCCCCCCAGCACAACCTCTTCATACGCGCCCGTCACCGCTGGAATGTTGCCCGACTGATGGTTGAGTGTCCGCATTGCCAGCCATGCAAAGGCGGCGGCCTCAACGTAATCTATGGGAATACCAAAATCGTCGGTAGTGCGTACGCTAAAGTTTGCGAGCAATAACTTGAGTCGCCGCATCAGTGCCCCATTGTGCGCGCCGCCGCCACATACCAATACTTCGCCCTGCTCGCTCTGACGGCGAATCTGATCCGCGATTGATCGGGCGGTTAATTCCAATAAAGTGGCCTGCACGTGGTGGTCCGGCAGCTTTGGAAACGCTTGCAAAATACTTGTCAGCCACCCCAGGCTAAATTCCTCCCGCCCCGTGCTCTTAGGCGCTGGAAGGGAAAAATAGGGGTGAGAATATAAAGCCTCAAACAACTCGTTACACACTTGCCCACTCGCCGCCCACTTGCCATCTCGGTCGATTCTTTGACCGGTGCGGTAGCTGATCCAAGCATCCATCAAACCGTTGCCGGGCCCGGTGTCGTAACCGCGTACTTCGCCACTGGAGGGTAAGAGCGTGATGTTGGCGATACCGCCAATATTCAACAGAATCCGAGATTGGTCGGCGCGAGCAAAGACTGCACGGTGAAAAGCGGGAACCAGCGGGGCACCCTGTCCGCCGGCCGCGATATCGCGCCGGCGAAAATCCGCAACCGTCGTAATACCGGTGATCTGTGCGATGGTGTTGGGGTCGCCAATCTGCAGCGTAAAGCTCCCACCGCCGAGAATCCGCGGTCTATGGCGAATCGTCTGGCCGTGACTCCCAATGGCGACAACATCAGCGGCGGAGTACCCGCTCTGCTCCAGAAGCCCCAGTGCGGCTTCGGCAAATAATTTTCCCAGGGCGACGTCGAGTTCGCCCATCCGGTCAATTTCGTTGGAGCTGGGATCAAACAGGCCGAAGACGGCGCCTCTAATGGGCTCGGGAAGGGGAAGGGGAAATGCCGAAACCACTTGGCAAAGATCATTTTCGATCGACACCAACGCCGCATCAATTGCGTCGGCGCTGGTGCCGGACATGAGCCCTATGTAGAGCGCCACAAACTAGAGGGACGTCGCGCTGGTCGAGTTGCTGGCCAGCTTGGTGGTTTTTTCGAGCTGCGCCACCAGCGGTTGGGTCTGCGCGTAAAATCGCTGCATCTCACTGTCGGGAATGGATTGTGCCTTGGGTAATTTCTGCAGGATCGTGCGAGGATCGCGATGTACGCCGTTGAGCAAAAATTCATAGTGAAGGTGTGGCGCGGTAGAGTAGCCGGTGGAGCCAACGGTTCCAATCACCTGTCCTTGTTTAACCCGTGCACCCGATTTTACCGAGCGTTTATGAAGGTGAAGGTACTTGGTTTGTACATCCGAGCCGTGCTGGATTACCACATAATTACCGTTAGCTTCGGTGTAACCCGATGAGATAACTTTGCCATCTCCCGCGGCCCATACTGGTGTGCCGCGGTTAGCCGCATAATCGGTGCCGCGGTGCGGGCGAACCGTTTTGGTGATGGGGTGGAGGCGGCGGGGGTTGAAATTGGAGCTGATGCGGCGAAAATCCAGGGGGGCGCGTAAAAAGGCTTTGCGCATGGCTTTCCCCGTTGGCGAATAATACTGCGCGTCGCCGTTGTGATCGACATAACGCACCGCCTGAAAGGTCGTATTCTGGTTGGTAAATTCGGCCGCAAGAATTGCTCCTGAGCCCAAACGCTGTCCATCCAGAAATTTCTCTTCATAGAGGATCTGGAAGCGGTCGCCTTTGCGAATATCCAAGGCGAAGTCGATGTCCCATCCGAAGATCCCCGCCATCGACATAATCAGATCTTCATCTAGCCCTGCATCGAGGCCGGCTTTATAAAGGGATGACTGAATAACACCGCTGCGCACCGCAACTTTGACGTCCGGCTTTTTCTCAATTTTGGTGTACTCATAGCCGCCGGTTTCAGAAGCCGAAAACACCTCATTGGTCAGAGGGTTTATGCTGTGTACCAGAGATATGAGCTTGCCGTCATCGTCGATGCTGAAAGTCAGCGTACGACCGGGGAAGAGTTTTGCGAGTTTTTTTGCCTCCTTGCCCGAATTGACCAACTCATACATGTCGCGATCCGAAAAACCCGCGCGCTGGAATAGTTTGGACAAGGTATCGCCCGGCTTAACCGTCAACTCCACCTGGCGAATAGAAGGTTTTTCGAGTTCCAAATCCGTCCAGGAAAGCTCTGGTGCCGGGGCGTGCTCTAGCTTTGGCAATTCCAATGAAAATGTATGCCGGTGGGCTTCGGCGCGCTCAGAAGGTAGAGAGATCATCGCCACTAAAGCCGAAACCAAACCGCCGGCGATCAGAATATGCATTTTAGGGAAAAACGAAAATGCGCCTACGTTTGCGTCAGGCACAGATCTCTTGGGGATACGAGTAGGTTCCATCGAGGTAATTACAAAATGAAGAAAGTAGGACTCATTGTTTATAACAGAAAAACCGTGCTTTATCACTTGAATGACGTTGTTTATGCCAAGTAAAGTCATGCAATTTCTTTGTTACTTGTGTTTATAGATTCTTTCGGTATCTTTGACAGATTTTTACTCCCAAAAAGAATCAGTTAGCAAATTAAGGCGGACCTATGCCGGTGGATACTCAACTTCTCGACGATCTTCAAGCCCGCGGCCTGATAGCCCAAATGACCGGGGACCAGCAACTCTATGAACACCTGTCCGTTCCACGTACGCTCTACTGCGGTTTCGATCCGACTGCAGATAGTCTACATATCGGCAGTTTAGTTCCATTATTGATGTTGCGCCGGTTTCAATTAGCTGGGCACAAGCCAATTGCCTTGGTAGGAGGCGCCACGGGACTGATCGGCGACCCCAGTTTTAAAGCCCAGGAGCGCAAGCTCAATACGCCCGACGTTGTGTCGGGTTGGGTTGATAAGCTCAGACAACAGGTATCTCGCTTTATTCAATTTGACGACAGCGAGAACACCGCAATGGTGGTCAACAACTTGGACTGGGTTGGCCAGATCAATGTATTGGAATTTCTGCGAAACGTGGGCAAACATTTCTCCGTTAACAACATGATCAACAAAGAGTCGGTCAAGCAGCGGCTCGATCGCGAGGGTGAAGGGATCTCATTCACCGAATTCACTTATATATTGTTGCAGTCCTACGACTTTGCTGAGTTGTATCAACACCATAACTGCACTTTGCAGATTGGCGGCTCGGATCAATGGGGCAATATCACTGGCGGTACCGACCTGACGCGACGGCTGTATGGCGGTCAGGTATTTGGATTGACGATGCCACTGGTAACCAAGGCAGACGGGACCAAATTCGGTAAAACCGAATCCGGCACTGTTTGGCTGGATCCGGCGCGTACATCGCCTTACTCCTTCTACCAGTTCTGGTTGAACACCGCCGATGCGGATGTCTATAAATTCCTCCGCTACTTTACTTTTTTAAGTGTTGAGCGCATCGCGCAAATCGAAGCAGGGGATAAAGCCAGCGCTGGCCGGCCGCAGGCCCAGCGTATCCTCGCGGAGGAAGTGACGCGAATCGTTCATGGTGAAGACGCGCTTATTGCTGCGCAAAACATAACCGATGCGCTGTTTTCCGGAGATGCAACAAAGTTGAGCGAAGCCGATCTGCGGCAGTTGAAGCAGGATGGAGTGCCCTACACCCGCCTTGCCCGCGATGAGCTTGAGCATAAGACATTTATTCAGCACTTGGTGGACAGCGGTTTAGCGGGGTCTGGCAAACAAATTAAAGATGCTCTAGCGCGCGGCGCAGTCGTTATCAATTCGCAGCCGGTATCAGCGGAGCACAACACCCAACCCGGAGAGTGCTTCGCTCCGAATCGCGCTATGTACGGCGGCTATTTTCTCGTCAAACTCGGTAAGAAGACGTACCACCTCTTCGAAGTGGTGTGAGCCACGATTAATAAAGCCGCTGCTTTTTACGCAAAAATCGCTCATTAAATGTTCTTTTTGGGTGTTTTTTGAGCTGCTCTAGCATCTTTTGTTTGGGTAACAATCTTATTCATAACATGAAATAATAATGCGCCAAAATCGACAGGCAGGTGACATTTGCAGAAGGTTGTAGTTTGTTTGACCGTATCTATGCTTTTCCCCTATGCTACGCCGCCTAACAACACAATAAGTACGTCCATCAATATGTTTTGGGGTCATCTATGACGATTTACCAAGCCGAAGTCCGCCGCTCGAAGCACGCCTTCAAAAAATCCACACTTGCGGTATGTATAGCCGCATTGACAGTACAAGCCTATGGCCAGTCGGATGCTGGCGAGCCGACAGCTCTGGAAGAAGTTGTAGTTTATGGAGTGAAACAAAGCTTAGAAAACGCACAGGATATCAAGCGTCAATCCTCCATCGTTCAGGACGTTATCACCGCCAGTGACATAGGAGCGCTTCCCGACAAGTCCGTTGTTGAGGCTCTGCAGCGTGTACCGGGTGTTGCTATCGAACGCTTCGAAGCCTCCGATGACCCAGACCATTTCTCGGTTGAAGGCGGTAACGTCACCGTTCGTGGTTTGAACCGCGTGCGCGGTGAAATTAATGGGCGTGACGGATTTTCAGCTACCGGTGACGGCGGCTTAAACTACTCCGATATTCCGCCCGAAATGGTCGGTTCCGTTATCGTTAAGAAATCCCAATCCGCCAACACTATTGAAGGTGGTATCTCGGGAACGATCAATATCGAGACCCGCAAACCGTTTGATTCCGACGGCTTTGTTTTTGGCGGTTCAGTCAAGGCAAGTTATGCAGACCTGATCGATGAGACTAAGCCGAGCGCATCCTTTATCTTGGGCAACGTCTGGGACAGCGATGTAGGGACGTTTGGCGCTTTGCTGAGTGTTGCTTATTCAGAGTTCAGCTCGCGTGGTGACGGTGTAGGTGTTTTTAACTACAAACCGGTAACTAATGAAGGCTCAACTGCGGAGGGTGAGCGGCGGTTTGCTCCTGTAGGTGCCTCTGCTCGCCAGCAAGAAAATAACCGTGAGCGTTTGGGGATTGCAGGCTCTCTGCAATGGGAGAACCCCTCCGAAACGATTCAGGCAACCTTGGAGTTTATTCGCTCTGACTCAACCCTGTCTTGGACCGAGCACTTTTTGGAGTTCCCAGCCGAACCTTTCTCAAATGACGCCGGTTCAGCAAATCTCAACTTGAGAGACGCGACCTACAATTGTTTGCCCGGCGATCAGCCTTGCCTGTTTACTTCGGGCCACATTTACGGCGGCAGTGGTGGCGTAGACGAGAATGACAGAGAGTTTATCGGTAACCCTTTTTATGTGGCTGGTGTGAGAACTCGCAATGACGAGCGACTAGTCGATGACATCAGCTTTAACTTGGAATACAAGCCGAACGACAATCTGACTCTGACAGGTGACCTTCAGTATGCGCGAGCGACAAATAAGGTTGCGGATTTTACCGTTCATGGTCGGATGAGCTCGACTGACGCCTATCTGGATTTGCGCAACTCAGATAAACCCCGGTTCGAAATCCTGGAAAATGACGTTGGCGGATCTGTTACCAGCCCCCAAAGCTATTTTATGCGTTCGGCGATGGATCATGTAGCCGACAGTAAAGGTGATGAAACTGCCGTCAGTCTTGATGGCCAATATACGTTTGACCGGGGCTTGGTCACAGGCGTAGAAGCGGGCGTGCGTTTCTCAAACCGCTCTATCGACTTTAAGGAGTCCTTGTACAACTGGGGTTCGTTAAGTGAAACATGGATGGAAGGTTCTCCTGCAAGATTTAGTGATTATGAGGGGTTGGGACTGGTTGAGCAGTTCACCTTTAAGAAGCATTTGGGCGGGTCAGCGCTGAACGCCAATGACACCTTCTATTTTCCGTCGACGTCAATGCTGAGCAGCACCGAGCATTTCTACAATCAGGCTGTAGAAAACGGCATTTTGGTGGGTGAGGGGACTTGGCAGCCGTTGCATCGCCGCTCCACTGCTATGGATGGATCTTCATTCCGTCCGGCAGAGTTAGCAACGGTTGAAGAAGATCGCGCTTCTGTGTACTTACAGTTGAACTTTGGTAGCGACGATACCGATATTCGCTTTTCGGGTGATGTGGGCCTGCGCTATGTTGACTGGCGTTTAACCGCGACCGGCGCGAACGTATTTGGTGCCGCAGATGAAGTTTTCAGTGGGGAAACTGAAAGTTTTATTATGGCTCACGCCTGGGGCGATTACTGGGTTGAAAAAACAGAAGATTGGCAGGCCGATATTAGCCCTACGATGGAGTTCTACACCCAGAGGTACTATGACACCTATGTCCAAGAAGCCACGGCTGCTGGTGCAACAGATCCAGAGACTGCGGCGAGAGATCGTATAGAAGCCGAAGTCAATCAGGTTGAAGCTGACAGAGCGGCTTTACGTGATGAAATCACGGGATATCTTGATCAGCAGGACGGCCAGCCGTATACCGTAAAAGGCGATAAATTTACGCGAGTCCTGCCAAGCTTCAACTTAAAGCTCGAGCTGACAGACGACGTCATCCTCCGCTTCGCTGCATCGGAATCGATTTTTCTGCCCACAATGAGCAATGTGCGTAATACGCGACTCGTTACTCCGAACCTCGAAGTTAAGCGCTTCACGGACGAGGACACGGGTGCAGAGCTCTCGCGGATAGAGTCGGTTGAGCTGGTAGGTTATGTTGCCAATGGTGGCGGTAACCCACTGCTGCAGCCGGAGTTGTCGACTAATTACGACTTGACCGTGGAGTGGTACTTTGAGGACCTGGGATCTGTGACGGCTTCGCTATTCCACAAGCGAATTCGTGACTACTTTAGGCAGTCGAGTGTTATTGAGGAGCTGACCAATGCGGATGGAGTGACCCAAAACGTAGTGGTCACCAGTACACAGAATGCGGGTACAGCAAAAGTGAAAGGGGCCGAGTTTGCATATCAGAGTACCTTCGGCTTCATCGACGCATCACTCGAAAACTTCGGTATCCAAGCCAGTTACACTTATATTGATGGCTCGGCCAATGATTATGGCGCACCGGAATATGGCGGTGACCCGGATAGCAAGTATGCCCAGCAATATACGTTTAACAATATTCGCGACTTGCCATTGGAGGGACTGTCCAAAGATAACTACAACCTAGTGTTGTTCTTCGATAACGGAACCTTTGAAGCTCGCTTTGCTTATAACTGGCGCTCGTCTTATCTGCTCAATTCGCGAGATGTGATTGCTTACGCGCCGGTTTATGGTGAGTCGACCGGACAGCTAGATGCTTCGTTCTCGTATCGCATCAATGACCAGCTCAGAGTAGGTCTTGAAGCAAACAACCTGTTGGATGAAGTGACAAGAACCACTATCCAGAATGAGATCAATCCTGGAAGCACCTCCGGTGTTCAGGAGACCGTGCGCTCTCCACGTTCTTACTTCGTAAACGACCGACGTCTGGCGCTGTCTCTCCACTACTCATTCTAGTCAGAGTTGTTGTTCAGCGTTAAGGCTATAAAGGCATAGTTTCGGCTATGCCTTTTTTGTTAGAGATACGCTCATGATTCAAAAATTGGTCATCGTGGGGGGCGGTACAGCCGGCTGGATGGTTGCGGCTGCTTTTTGCCATTTGTTCCAAGACAGTGCACTCAAAATAACCTTAATAGAATCGGAGGCTATAGGGACAGTTGGAGTGGGTGAAGCATCTCTGCCTCACTTGCGCTACTTTAATGAGAGGCTAGGCATTAATGAGCACGAGTTTATGCGTGTCACTAATGCCACTTTTAAGCTAGGAATCGAGTTCGCTAATTGGCGAAAGGTTGGACATAGCTATATTCATCCCTTCGGTGAAATTGGTTTTCCTACCCGATACGGCCCTTTTTATCACTACTGGTCGCGTGCGCAGCGGCTCGGACTCGATTTAGCCGCAGATGAATTCTCTATTGCCACTCATCTCGCGCGGCTGGGTCGTTTTACCTATCCGTCCAAAAATGAGAGTGAGCTGCTCTCTACCTTCTCTTATGCTTTTCACCTGGATGCGAGCCGTTACGCGCTATTTTTAAGAGAGTTTTGTGAGCGGCACTTCAAAGGCTTTTCGCGTGTTGAAGGCAAAATAGAGTGCGCTCAACGCGATCCAGATACGGGTGATATAAGCAGCCTTTTAATGGAAAGCGGGGAAAAAATAGAAGGAGACTTTTTTGTCGACTGTAGTGGCTTCCGCTCTTTACTCTTATCGCAAACGCTCGGGGCCAAGCCCCTGGATATGTCCGAATACCTGCCTTGTGATCGAGCAATAGCTGTTCCCACTGAAGAAACATATCCCGATATGCCCTATAGCCGTGCAACGGCACATGTAGCGGGGTGGCAGTGGCGAATCCCGTTGCGCCATCGCACAGGGAATGGAATCGTATACTCCACTCATTTTATGAGTGACAGCAAAGCGGAAGAGTTGCTCCATCAAAATCTCGGCGGCAAGAAGCTGGCTGATTTGAACTTCATTCGATTTCAAGCCCGGCGTATGAATAGGTCGTGGCACCATAATTGTGTTGGGATCGGCTTGAGCAGCGGCTTTTTGGAGCCATTGGAGTCAACCAGTATTCATTTGATTCAGACCGCAATCATGAAGCTAACGGAGCTTCTGCCGAGCAGCCTCGACTGGTCTGTGGAAAGAGACGAGTTCAATCGTCAGATGGCAGATGAATATGAAAAAATTCGAGACTTTCTTGTGCTGCACTACCACGTTACCGAGCGGGAAGACTCGGAGTTCTGGCGCTATGTAAAAAATATGCGTATACCCAGCTCACTTGAGGAGCGAATCGGTTTGATGCGTGAAACAGGGGTGATTGACACCTATAAGCATGGTCTTTTCCTTGAATCAAGTTGGGCCTATGTCTACTTCAATCAAGGGGGGAAATCTGAGGCGCATCTTCATAGAACGCGCTACCTTAGTGATCAGGACCTGATAAGCAACCTGCAGCAATTTCGCAATGAAATTGCCAGGCAGGCAAATAACACCGAGCCCCAATCGCGTTTCTTAGAAAAAATCACCGATGGTAGCGTTATCGAAAAGTGGCCTCAATCCGCTATGAGTTTATATGGGGTGTTCTCATGAAATCTAGCAGGCCAACATTTGTTATCGTTGGGGGTGGGTTAGCACTGACTATGTGCGCCGCTTATCTGGTGGAAAAACTGCAGCACCTCAACCCTGTTGTCATCGGTGTTTGCATGCCTGCGGGGCAGCGTGAGGCCGACCTAGCGTTTGCATTTCCACCTTATGCAGAGCCTCTCGCACCGAGCCTTAAAGGCCTGCTGGCCGCAGGAGCTCTTAATAACGTTTCAATATCCACCACTTCATCGCCTAGTGGATTTGCTTTCAATTTCGGACCGTACGGGATTGTCAGCGGCGCCATTACATTTCCTCATGCATATGAGATATGCAAAAAATTTGCGGCAGATGTGCCTAGCTATGACAGTTTTCTAGGTGTTCAGCCGCCACCGTCACCTGGCGCACTATATGTACGAGAGGCTCTGGCGCCGGACTTTCAATATATTGCGACGAGAAAAAGAGTGGCCTTGGTGCCGGCTGAAAGCGTGAGTTTTAGCGTAAGCGAGGGCGAGCACAAAATTCTTTCTCTCAAAACAGCAAGTGGTCAGCTGATTGAGGGAGATATATTCATTGATTGCACACCGGGCGGTTTGGTGATGCAGCAGCTACAAAATAGATCTTCAGTCGCAAGCAATATAATTCCGTCTTGGGGCGTCGCACGTGCTCAGCAGGAGGTGCTTGGTTCAAAGTCCTCTTACCAGCTAGCGCTAGATAAGGAGCGAGCTGAATGCGTGGGTGAATTCGGCGGCAAGCGTTACATAAAAGCCTATGACTTTAGTGCAGGTCTTGAAAGTGCTGAATACTTTGCGCAGCCCTGGTTGGGCAATTGTATCGTTTTAGGGCAGGGTTTTTTGCAGCTCCCCGAACTTTTAATTGATCTAGATCGAATCTTGGAAAGGCAGCTAACTATCTTGTCCTGGCTGTTAGGTGTTAATGCCAGTACCACTTACGCTGCTCGGCATTTCAATCATGTTTCTATGCGACATATGAGCGAAGCGGTTGATACCGTCAACCTGCTGTTGCAAGCGACCCGCAATGCTCAAATAGAGTTAACAGAGAGCAATCGACGAAGGGCTCATCTTTTTATGTCGTCTGCTAATACAGTGAAAGAAGATAACTTGCTGATCAGTGAAAGCGCTTGGACTGGCTTACTGCATGCAGTAGGGCTGACTCCAAAAAATACAAACGCAGTTTCTTTGGCGACGGATTCGAAGCGCATTTTTGAACTGACGAAATCATTGCTTGTGCGTTGAGGATATCCCCGTATGCAACCATTATCATCTGGAAACCCTTCGAGAATAGTCGTGGTTGGTGGCGGCACAGCGGGATGGATGGCGGCGGCTGCTCTATCACAGGTTTTGTCAAGACATTATTATTCCATCTCGCTGATCGAGTCTCAAGAAATTGGTACAGTCGGTGTCGGCGAGGCAACCATTCCCCCCATCGCCACATTTAATAAGCTCCTAGGGATCGATATCAAGGAGCTGCTGCGAGAAACCAGGGGCACCATGAAGCTGGGGATCGAGTTCGTCAATTGGGCTAATCAAGGTGACAGCTACTACCATCCGTTTGGAAGCTACGGACCCGATTCGCATAACGTTCCTTTTCATCAGTTTTGGCGCAAAGCTTATTCGCAGGGACTGGCCGGCAGACTTGAGAATTATTCGCTCAACGCCCAGATGGCGATCCATAAGAAGTTTCTGGAGCCACAAAATATACCCAACTCACCGCTGGCAACTATCAACTACGCATATCACTTTGACGCTTCGCTCTATGCCCAATACTTGCGGAAATATAGCGAGCGGCGGGGTGTTCGCCGCATCGAGGCAAAAATCACGGCTGCATCTGTTGATGAAGCCACCGGGAACATTTCCTCATTGCATCTTGAGGGGCATGACGATATTCGGGCGGATTTCTTTATTGATTGTTCAGGGTTTAGAGGGCTTCTGATCGAGCAAACATTAAAGACAGGGTACGAAGACTGGAGCAAGTACCTTCCCTGTAATAGCGCAAAAGCAATTCCTAGCGAACGTCAACCACAAGTCTCCTCGCATACCCAAGCAATCGCTCACGGATTCGGTTGGCAGTGGCGCATCCCATTGCAGAATAGAACCGGTAATGGGATCGTTTATAGCGATGCCTTTTGCTCGGATGACACGGCGGAAGAAATTCTTCTGAATAATCTCGATACTAAACCATTAAGCCAACCAAAACAGTTGCGCTTTACTTCAGGGAAACGAAAAAAAATATGGAATAAAAATTGTCTGAGTCTTGGCCTGGCCAGTGGTTTCCTGGAGCCGCTGGAATCGACCAGTATCCACCTGGTTCAATCCGCACTGTCTAAATTTATTAGTCTTTTTCCTCGTTTTGATAAATACGATGCGGAAGAGGCGCGCTTCAATCACTTAATGGATCGTGAAATAGAAGCAATTCGCGATTTTATAGTGTTGCATTACAAGGCGACAAACCGAGAAGACACAGAGTTTTGGCGGCACTGCAAAAACATGGAGATTCCCGACTCGCTGCAGCAAAAGATTGAGCTGTATAGATCTGGCGGGCACTTGTATCGGGAAGGAAGTGAGCTGTTTTCGGAAAATAGCTGGCTTTCAGTGATGGAGGGGCAAGGCATCTATCCTGAGCGCCAAAGCCCGTTTTGTGATGTGATCTCCGACAGAGATGCAGAGGTAACCTTAAAACAAGTGGAGGAGGTTATCGCGAGTTGTCTTAAGGGGATGCCGAGCCACGATGAATTCATTAAGAAAATTTCTTAGCCTGCTGCAAGTGATTTAGGTTGTGAGTTTTAGTGCGTCCTGGCTGCGACTAGCGGACACTGCTTCGATGAAGTCAGTCGGGGGAGCGGGCGACCGTCGGGGTTGTGAAGGGGTGCCTGGTGTTGGCAGGCGGGTGATAGAGTCGGTCGACCAACAAAAGCCCAGCGGAACCTGATTGGCTGGGGCTCGCGCTAAAATCCTCTCATTGAATGTAAGCGTGGTGGCAAGTCAGTGTCCGTGCGTTGAATAATTTTGAGAAACCACTTGCACACCTGCTCGATCTACGTATAATGCGCCTCCTCAGCAGCGGCA
>CAYZVN010000033.1:0-14087 GCA_964482025.1 uncultured Saccharophagus sp.
AGCTCATCATCCAGTTCGTCTTCCAGCAGTTCATCATCTTCGAGTTCGTCTTCCAGCTCGTCGAGTAGCTCCAGTTCCTCCGGGGTCGCCGCCGTTTACCGCCCTGGGGATTATGTAATGGGCGCGGATATTTCCTATTGGTCGGAGCAGCTGTCGCGCGGTGCGACTTACGTGGATACCGATGGCGAGCGCAAGGATTTATTGGAGCTGTTAAAGAGCCACGGATTTAATCTGATTCGCCTGCGCACCTTTGTCGATCCCTGGGCCGCCTACGGCTACGCTGCCAATACCAACGGCTGCAGTGGCAAAAGTGAGCCGTTCGCGGGTAAAGAGGACATCATTCGCACCGCTCAGCGAGTCAAGGCGGCGGGTATGGGCTTGTTATTGGACTTTCATTACAGCGATACCTGGGCCGACCCCGGCAAGCAAGTAATTCCCGAGGCGTGGCGAGGCGCGCGCACCATAGACGAGCTCGCCAACCAGGTTCGCCTCTATACCCTTGATGTGTTGGAGTCCTTGCGCGCAGTGGATGCCCTGCCGGATATGGTGCAAGTGGGCAATGAGGTGACTCCCGGTATGCTGATTCATGTGCCCACCAGCAACACCGATTGCTGGGGTAATAACTCCAGTGTGAACACCGCGCTGAACGGTCAGGCCAACAATAATAACTGGCCCAATCTTGCACGTTTGCTGGGCGCGGGTTTGCAGGCGGTGAAGCAGGTGAGCCCGACTATTCAAACGGTTTTGCACATCGAAAATACTGGCCGACCCAACGATGTGGAGTGGTGGATCGACAGCGCACTGCAGCAGAATTTGCAGTTCGATATTATGGCGTTCTCTGCTTACGCCGCCTATCAAGGCCCGGTAGCCAATTGGTCCAGTTATTTTCAGCGCTATGCCGCGCGCTATCCGCAGCTGCAATTTATGGTGGCGGAATACAATCCAGAGGCGCGTTTATTGAACGATATTATGCGTGCCTTACCCGATAGCCGAGGGCGCGGCACTATTATTTGGGAGCCGACGGAGTCGGGCAGCTGGGGGGAGGGATTGTTCTCCTGGTCAGCCGGCGACGTCTATACCGCTATTCCGGCGCGATTTCAGGAATATGACGCCATGATGCGGGATTACGCCAGCCAATAATTTTCAAACAAAAATGAGGGGCGCTGCAGCACAACTGCGGCGCCCCTTCCAGTTCATGCCCACCCTCGAACAGGCTCCCCAGTCAGGAGTGCTGTGACACTTACGTCATTAATAAAACCTCAATACCAGTTCCTGTTGTTTGCGGGTTTGCTGCTCCATTTCGCGCCCCAGAGCTTCGGCCGTTTGGATATCGGTTTGAGTAGCGACGGCTATATCGGCAATGGTTCGGGTATTGCGCTGGATCTCAACGGCGGTAGTGGATTGCTCTTCAGCTGCGGCGGCGATTTGATGAGACATCTGATCGATCCGCGTAACCGCCTCGGCGATAGACGCCAGCGCTTCGTGGACGTGGTTCATCTCGTCGGCGCTGTGTTCGGCCGCTGTTAAACACTCGTTCATTTGTTCCCGCGTGTCGCTGGTTGCGCGGCCTAAGTTGCCGATGATGGTTTGAATATGCTCGGTGGATTCTTGGGTGCGCTGTGCCAGGGAGCGCACTTCGTCCGCGACCACTGCAAAGCCGCGTCCCTGCTCGCCCGCGCGGGCCGCTTCTATGGCGGCGTTGAGCGCCAGTAGGTTGGTTTGCTCGGCGATGCCGCGGATGACGCCCACGACTTGCGCGATTTGACTATTGTCCTCGGCGAGGCGGCTGATCATCTTATCGAGCTCTGTGACCGTCTGACCCAGGGTATTGACCGCGCTCTGCGCCGCGCCGACGACTTGGTGGCTATTTTTTACTTCTTCGGCGGCCATGCTGGTGGCGGCGGAGGTGTGACTTGCCCCCGAGGCGACTTCGCGGATCGCTATGGCCATCTGTTCCATGGTGGCCGCCACCAGGCTGGTCTCGTGCTGCTGTTCGGTCATGCTATTAAAGGTCCGCTGGGAAAAGGTGTTCACCTCTTTGCTTTTGTGCTGTACCAGGCCGGCGGATTCGCGAAAGCGGCCGAGGGCGGTGCGCAGCCGGTATTGGATCGCCAGGCGAGCCAGGGCAATCCTATGTATGGCGCTAATGCCTCCCGTGTAGATATGGGTCGCCAGCGTGTCGTCAATAACCTCTTGAGCCTCTTTTAATGCCGCCTTGACGTTTTGATGCTGCAGCGCGTGGGCGAGCAAACTCAGGGCGACCGCAGGCAGGGCCGCGAGGAGGATCTGTCTCACGGATGTGTCGGCGGTTAGAGATAGGCAGGCGGCCAGCAGCACCCAGGCGCCGAGCGCGAACAGGGCGGGGTTACCCCAGCGGCACCGCCACCGGTCGAGCCAACGAATGGCCGGCTTGCCCGCATTTAGGCGCTGGTAGAGCGTGTTCGCACGGTGGATCCAGGCCGGCTCGGCTTTGACCCTAACGGACTCATAACCACAGATGGTGTTGCCCTCCCACACCGGAGTGACATAGGCGTTGACCCAATAGTAATCGCCGTTTTTACAGCGGTTCTTCACTATGCCCATCCACGGGCGGCCGCTTTTGAGCTGTTGCCACATGCCCGCGAAAACAGAGGCTGGCATGTCCGGGTGGCGAATAATGTTGTGGGGCTGTTCGGCCAGCTCTTCTTCGCTGAAGCCAGAAATTCGGCAGAATGTTTCGTTGCAAAAGATGATATCGCCACGTAAATCCGATGAGGATACGATTTCATCGCTGTCACCCAGAATCACCTCCCTGTCGGTGATGGGCATGTTTATCCGCATAGTTGGTGGATCCTCGAGGTGCGCCGTGCTCGACAGTGGGCGCGGCGCAAATGCTATTTAAAAGAATAAGCCTAGCCTACCTTTTGCCTATTCGGCGGATGACCTTCGGGGTTTTTACAGCGCCGGTGGATATGCGGCTAACGCGCAGCCTCGCTCCGGCCCAGGGAGCGTTGGGAGGCGAAGTGAGAGGTAAAATCGGTCGAGCAAACGGAACTTCCGTGAGGCAATGAGCGCTGTGAGGCCTTTAACGCAGTATCAGCGAGCGCAGCCGTTATAAAACAGTCCTAAGTTGATGTGCGGCGATCTTTCTTTCATAAAAGCCTAGACTCGCAGGTTTTTTATCTCAATAATCGGCGTGCCCGGTATTTAAATGGGTTTCATCGGATGCATTTTTCATCCGCAACCGTTAGAGCAACTTGATTATCATGCAGAGCGAAGCGGACCAGCTTAAGCAGCCGATGCTTGTCGTAGGCATCGGTGTTTCCTCCGGAAACTTAAACACGTTAATCGATTTTTGTCGGAGTGTACCGGAGCAGTCAGGGTTGGCAATTCTCGTGTGTCTTTATGAAGACCACCCGCACGCCGAATTACTTCGCAGTCTCTCCCAACTCACTCATGATCCACGTCTGACCCTGCTGCAGGACGGTCAGACGCTCGCAGCGGATCGCGTCTATTTACTGCCCCCCGGCTTTACGTTGCGCATTACCCAACACACGCTGCGACTAGTGCGTATGAAAGAGCGGCGTGCACAGCGCATGGCGATTGATCAGATGCTGCGGACGATCGGCGATGCATACGGCGCTCAATCGGTGGGGGTGTTGCTGGCGGGGCCGGGGCGAGACGGCACTGTGGGCTTGCGGGCGTTGAAGGCTGCCGGTGGTCTTACCCTGGTGCAGGATCCGAAAACCGCCGGCCAAGCGGAAATGCTGCGCAATGCCATTAATGCCGGAGTGATCGATCGTGTGCTTGAGGTGAAGGCGATTCCCTCAGCCATAATGGATTATGCCGAGCATCCCTACCTCAATATCGAAGATGGCAGCAAAGACCCGCAAGAAGAGCAGTTGCAAGCGATAGCGAACTTTTTGAAACACAAAGAAAACTTCGACTTGAATCAGTACAAAGAGGGAACGGTGCGGCGGCGGATTTATCGGCGCATGAGTCTTGCCGGACAAAAAACCTTGTGTGGCTATGTAAGTCTGTTGGAGGAAGATCCAGACGAACGGCGCTATTTAATGGGTGATCTGCTGATTAATGTCACCGACTTTTTTCGTGATCGCCGCGCGTTTGAAGCCTTGGAAAAATTTGCGCTCGACCCTTTGTTGCAGCGCACTGAGGAAGGTGCGGAAATTCGTATCTGGGTCCCCGGTTGTGCCAGCGGTGAGGAAGCATACTCGCTGGCAATTTTGATGGCGGAAAAAATCGATAAAGTAGGGAAGGATCTCGATCTAAAAATATTCGCCACCGACGTGGATGCCGAGGCGATTCGCATTGCCCGAGGCGGTGTGTATGCTGCAGAAGTCGTGAATGAGTTGCCGGACACCTACATCCAGAAATATTTTAAGTCGCTGGATGATCACCAATATAAAGTTCATAGCCATCTGCGTGAAAAAATTTCCTTTGCGACGCAAAACGTTTACACCGATCCGCCGTTTTCTCGCTTGGATCTGATCAGTTGCCGAAATCTGTTAATTTACCTGCGCCGCAATGTTCAGGAGCGCGTTTTAAAGTCCTTTTATTTTGCCCTAAAGCCCAACGGCTATTTATTTCTCGGCAGCTCCGAAAATATCGGCGGCCAGAAAGATCGATTTAAACAGCTATCGCAAAAGTGGCGTCTATTTGAGCGCTACGACAATGGTGAAGCCCGCTACGTATCACCACCGCGACCGAGCATGGTAACGGGAATTGCGGTGCGCAAAAGTGAGCGCGACAGTGATAAAAATAAAAAGCCCCAGGGCTTGGATCTCGGCAGTGTTGCGCGGGAGGCCTTGCTGCGCAAAGTGCCGCCGTCGGTGGTAATCGATGCCGATAACCGCGTGCTCTATGTTCACGGTGATGTGCGCAATCTGATACGCGTGCCGGAGGGTGAGCCGAATTTAGATCTTATCCGTATGTTGGATAAAGACCTGCGCTCACGCCTGCGCAGTGGCTTCTTCAAGGCGCGCCAAACCAAGGCACCCGTGGTACTGCGTTCGCCGACCCTGTTCGACGATAAGAAGCAACAAAACCCCCCTTTGCAAATTACTATACGCCCGGTTGATCACCCTGAGCTAAGTGAAGAAGCTTTAATCGTCACCTTTGAAGAGGTTATGGCGGTCGGCTTGGATTTTCATCATCGCAATGCCACCGCGACGGCATCTGACGAAGAGAAGATGATCGAAGCGATGGAGCGTGAGCTGAATGACACTCGACGTGAACTGCAAAACACTATCGAAGAACTGGAAACCAGCACAGAAGAATTGCGCGCTGCTCACGAAGAAGCTTTATCCACCAATGAAGAATTGCAATCCGCCAATGAAGAGTTGGAGGCAAGTACCGAAGAGCTGCGCTCGCTAAACGAAGAGTTGTCCACCGTTAATGACCAGCTGAAGGAAAAAGTGGACGAAGTCCAGACGGCGCATAACGACCTGGAAAACTTCATGTCGAGCACCAATCTGGCCACCATCTTCCTCGACAATAAATTACACATTAAACGCTACACCCCGGCGGCGGAGCGCTTATTGCGGATGGGGCCAGGTGATATCGACCGCCCGGTGATGGAGATTTCGCGGCTGCTTATCGATGATGAAACTGTGGAAAATGCGCGCCGGGTACTCGACAGCATGGAGCCAGTGGAGCGAGAAGTAAAAGGAGACAATAATCGTTGGTTCGTGTGCAAAATACTGCCGTATCGCACCGAAGATCGACGCATCATAGGTGTCGTCATCACTTACAGCGAAATCACTGCATTAAAGCAAGCTGTGAAAAATTTAGAGGTGCGTGAGTATCAACACGCCATAGTGGCAAAGCTCGGTTTGGATGCCTTGAGCATGACGGACATTGATGAACTAATCGATCAAATGGCCCGAGAAGTTGCCCACACATTAGATGCAGAGCTGTGCAAGGTGCTGGAATACGACCGGCGCACCGGCGATTTTATCTTGAAGGCGGGCGTTGGCTGGCGCGGTGTCGAAATTGGTGTAACCCGAGTACCCGGCGATTTGGACTCTCAGGCGGGTTACGCCATGCGGGAGCGCCAGCCCGTAATTGTCGAGGATCTGCGCAAGGAGAAGCGTTTTCGTGGCCCCGCATTGCTCACTCGCCACGGCGCTGTTAGCGGTGTCAGCTGCTTGATTCCTGGAGTGGATGGCGCGTTTGGGGTGATTGGGGTGCACACCCGGGCATTGCGTCACTTCACTAAAGATGACGCGAATTTTATTAGCTCTATTGCCAACCTGCTCAGCGTGGCCATTCAGCGGCAGGTGACTCAGCGCATATTGCAAGAGAGTGAAGAGCGTTTAAATATGGCCCGTTCAGCGGCGGGAATTGGCATTCACGACTGTGACCTGACGACCCATTTAATTTACTGGGATGCGAAAATTCGCGAAATCTGGGGCATTGAAGATTCGGCAGAACCTGTCACCTACGAGATGTTCCTAAATGGCGTGCACCCGGACGATCGTCAGCGCGTTGAGCAGGTGGCGCAAGCGGCGTTGCGCCACCCGGAAGACGGTCAATTTCAAATAGAATATCGTGTGATTAATCGCCGCGACGGCCAGGTCCATTGGGTTGATGTAACGGGTAAAACCATTTTTCGCAAGGATAAGGCGGTGCGCTTAGTCGGCACTATGCAGGATATTTCTCAGCGCAAGGCACTGGAGATAGAGCTGCATGATCACGCACAAAAGCTGCGAATTGCGAAAGACTCCAATAAATTTGGCGCTTTTGTCTATGACATTAAAACCGGCCACCAGGAATGGGATTCCATACTCTTTGATATATGGGGGTTTGATGCGCAAGAGCCGGTGACCTTGGCAATGTTTTTTGAGCAGTTGCACCAGCAGGATATTGCCTCCACCCAGCAGGAGATTAGCGCTGCGCTCAATCCGTCTGGCGACGGTCATTACCATACGGTTTATCGAGTGATTAACCGTAAAACACGTGTTCTCAGTTGGATTGAAGCAAGCGGCCAGGTGGTATTTCAAGACGGCCAACCGCACAAAATGATCGGTATGATCATTGATATTTCCGAGCGCAAAAAGCTGGAGGAATCTTTGCAGGCGGCTGTGGGCAAGCTGGCACACGATAATGTTAAGAAAAACGAATTTATTGCCACCCTTGGCCACGAGCTGCGCAACCCACTGGCGGCCATCAACAGCGGCATTCAAATGATGCAACTGGGGACAAAGGATTCCGCTTGGGCCTTGGAGATGATGAGCAATAATGTTCGTTTGATTCGTTCGCTGTTGGATGACCTGCTCGATCTCACCCGCATTACCCTTGGCAAGATTTCGTTGAAGGAAGAGATTGTCGATATCACCAAATTGCTGCGAGAATCTTTGCAAAGTTTTGCTTCCAAAGCTGCGGATAAACGCCAGCATTTTAATTATTCCCTCACGGATGAAGCGCTGTATGTTTACGGCGACGACACTCGCCTAGAGCAGGTGTTCGCCAACATATTGACCAACGCGCACAAATTCACACCAGAAGGAGGGTCTATTCGCGTTCAAGTGATTAAAGATGAGTCATATTTGCGAATAGAGGTAGACGATAACGGCATCGGCATACCTGCGGATAAGCTTGAAACGGTCTTCGAGCCTTTTGAGCAAGTATCGCCGAGCTTGCCAGGTAACACGGGTCTTGGCATTGGATTGTCGCTGGTGAAACAGTTTATCGCCATGCATAAGGGCAGTGTTTCGGTGACGAGCAAAGGCGAAGGTTACGGCAGCAAATTTTGTGTGACTCTGCCGCTCTACATGGGCGACCTTCAGCGATTGACGAGCGCACCAGAGAGCCAGAAAAAAATAAAAAGCGATTTGCGCGTGTTAATTGTCGATGACAATGAAGATGCGGCCCTTGGACTTGCCGCCATGTTGGAGAGCCAGGGTTGTGCGATTGCAACTGCCTTTACCGGCGGCGCGGCGCTTAACAAAGTTGCCGACTTTCAGCCGGAAGCACTGATCCTGGATATTGGTTTGCCGGATATGAGTGGTTATGAGTTGCTGCACGAAATTAAAAATCTCTATTCGCGCGATGCAACTTACATTGCCCTGTCGGGTTATAGCCGTTCGGTTTTTAATGGCGAGTCATCGGCAGGACGCTTTCATTACCACTTGACCAAACCTGCAGATTTTAAAGATTTGTTAGAAATTCTCAGCAGCGTCTCAGTGTAGACGCTGCTGATATTCACCTCACTGTTCGCGGGCGAATGACTTTTATTTCAGGTACTCCCAGGACAAAGGCTGCCCTTTCGCGTCAAACCGATAAATAATCGGAGTGCCGGTGGGAATCTCAAATTTTTCCACCTCGGCTTCCGACATTTTCGCCAGCGCCATAATTAAGGCTCTTAAGGTATTGCCGTGTGCGGATATTAAAATCCGCTCACCTTTTAACAGCGCGGGCTCAACCTTTTCTTGCCAAAATTCCAAAGCGCGTTTGCGCGTATCGGCGAGGCTTTCGACCGCCGGCAAGCGCTCGCTTGCGACGTCCGCGTATTGGTCATCGTATTTCGGGTGGCGCGGATCGTCGTCGGCAAGCGCTGGTGCTGTGTCGTGATACCCGCGCCGCCAGCGATGCACTTGTTCATCACCCGCCTCCGCACGCAGGCTCTGTTTTGAAAGCCCCTGTAAAGCGCCGTAATGGCGTTCGTTTAATCGCCAATCCCGCTCAATGGGCACCTCTGCCTGATTCATTACCCGCAGTATGATATCTGCCGTATCCGTTGCTCGCGTAAGGCGCGAACTATAGACGCGGTCAAAGGCATAACTGTGCTGCTTTAACAGCTTGCCAGCTTTGTCCGCTTCGGCTTTGCCCACTTCAGTGAGCGGCGGGTCCGCCCATCCGGTAAAACGACCTTCCGCATTCCAAGTACTCTGTGCGTGACGAATCATCACAACATTAAGGTCTGCCATTTAAACCTCCAAAAGCGTCGCATTGTTTGCAGTAGGGTCGGTAGAGCTGTCTGCCCCCTTGCGTTGTAAGTAATTAGCCCAAACTTTTTCGTGTATGACGTAGGCAACGCTGTTGACCGCCGGTTCCACCAGCGCGACCAAACCGCCGATCAGAACGTCGCCTGTCAACAGCCAAGCCACCAAAAACGCGATGGTGAAGTGCATTGTGGTATAGGTCATTGTTTTGATCATGGTCAGCCTCCTACGGCCGTCTATAACTTTACTTAAGTCTTAGACACAGTGTAGTGAGAATCATTATCATTTGAAATTTGATTGTCTAGGACGAATTGATCGCTTTTATAGATCAACTCGAGGTTAAGTTAAAAACGGCATTTTTTAAGATCACTTTTCCATCATTTGTGTCCGGCACCACTGCTATAGTCAATAGACATCAATACCAACCTTAAATAATTGCCATGAACGGCCGCGTGTTTATGAATATGCAGAATAAGAAACTCAACCAACTTCTGATTCGATGCGCATGGTTAGCGTGCCTTTTCTCCTTCGCCGCGTCGGCGGAAACCCTCCGGGTAGTGCAGGGCTCTCATCCGCTCGACGAATATGCCGTTGGCGCGTTGCGTGTCGCCTTAGCCGAGCTGGATACTCCTTATGAGCTTGATGTCATCCGCGAGGAAATGACCCAGACCCGGGTGACCGAGCAATTGCGCGCTGGAAAGCTAGAGGTGATGTGGTTGGCCTCCGACCAGAAGGCAGAAGACTCGCTCTTACCCATACGCTTTCCGCTATTAAAGGGGCTGCTGGGCTATCGCGTCTGCATTATCAACCCGGACAACCAAGGCAAGTTTTCCGCCGTGCGCACTATAGAAGACCTCAAAGCGCTGACCTTTGGTCAAGGATACGGTTGGCCAGATGTCGAAACCCTACGCAGCAACGGTTTGCAGGTGGTGGTCACCAGTAAATATGAAAATCTTTTTCACATGGTGGAAGGTGGGCGTTTTGATGGTTTTCCTCGCGGTGTGCTGGAGCCTTGGGTGGAACTGCGTTCCCGACAGGAGCTGGGTTTAACCGTGGACACCAACGTCTTGTTGATCTACCGCTTGCCATTTTATCTATTTGTAGCCCCCAATAATCCAGAGCTTGCGCAGCAGCTGCACGAAGGTTTTGAGCGCGCACTCAGCAACGGCAATTTTGATCGCTATTTTTACGGCCATGAAATGGTGAAAAGTGCGTTGGATCGGGCGAAACTGCAAGAGCGCCAAGGGGTGTTTTATCTGAACAATCCGACGCTGTCTAAACAAACACCGCTGGATCGCACCGACTATTGGTTTGATATACAAGCCGCCGAATAAACGCGCAATTTCTCTGACTCAAGTACCGGAATATTTCCCTCCTTCCCGCAACCATGCTTAGCGGAACTCTGGACTTCGCCTGTTGGCATCTTGCGAATCAGTACTCATGTGCTGAGCGTAAGAGTATGATGCCGCTTTGCAATTTTTTAGCTTAGCGGCGGAGGCGGTTGTGTCCGAGCAGGAATTTCTGGTGATCAGTTGGGTGCTGGCACTGTCGACGGGTGTCGCGGTGGCCTCGTGGTTGATTATCGTAATGCAGGCGTTTTTTCACGATAAACGCATCGGTTTTGCCTGCGCCTTCGGCGGCGCTATTGCCGCGCTCGCCATGGGCCTTTCGGAACGTCTATCCCACACTCTGCTGTGGCTTCTATTAGCGGCCAATCTGCTACTTATAGGCTGGTTCGCAATCCGCCACTTCCGTAAACCTTTCGTTTATATCCCTCTAACAAGCCTACTGATCAGCGCAGCAGGCGTCGCTTGGGTGTGGTGGCGTTTGCAACAGGCGGGGCTTTTCAATACCAATTGATGGATCAAGACACTATGCAGGAATATTTAGCATCATCCACATATATCGACGGATCACATACTGCGATTCTGCAACAAGCCCGCAAATTAACCGGAGGCTTGACGCGCGTTGAGGACAAAGTGAAAGCTTGTTTTGAATTTGTGCGCGATGAGATTAAACACAGTTGGGATTATCAATTAAATCCGGTGACTTGCAGGGCCTCTGATGTGCTTATTCACGGCACCGGTTTTTGTTATGCGAAGAGCCATTTACTTGCGGCTTTGTTGCGCGCAAATCAGATTCCCGCTGGGTTGTGTTATCAGCGTTTGACGATCGCCAACGATCAGCCACCGTTTTGCTTGCATGGATTAAACGCGGTGTATTTACCGGAGTTTGGTTGGTATCGCCTGGATGCGCGCGGCAATAAACCCGGTGTGGCTGCGGAGTTTTGTCCGCCCGAGGAAAAGTTCGCATTTCCATACGTTTTGGATGGGGAAGGGATGTTCCCCGGCATTTGGGCGGAGCCTATGGAGGTGGTGGTGCGCGCTCTGGAAGCGGCAGAGACCTTTCAGGACCTTGCCGATAATCTGCCCGATCTACCCCTGCCAGTATAAATCCTAAAAAACCCTGCGGTGATTTGCCGCCGCAGGGTTTTTCTTTAGTTCGCCAAATCTTGAACAATGGCCTGCACGATCACGCAGTGGTCAATCAGATCCTGTTGAGTTCCACCTTCACTGATGTAATTCAAGCCGTAGGGCCAAAAATGGGTGCCGTCGGATTTGATCTGTACGCCGGGGTCGCCGGAGATTTCCCGAGCCTTAGCGGTTGTTATAGGGCCGGTGAAAACGCCGTTTTGGATCAGCGATTTGAATTTTGCGAAACCCACGCCGAAGGTATGCGCAATTTCGTGCATGGCGGTAACGTGGTGCATAGATGCCCGTGAACCAAAGCGAATGGAGCCGTTGGTGCTGCCGTCGGCCGTGGCCACGCCGGGGTTGTAGCTAACATTTAAGTGGCGACTCAGGTTGGTGTAGCAGTTGTAGTTTTTTACGGCGGTATCCATGGCGGCGGTAATCAACCTGTAAGCCTCCTGCTCGTCCGCATTGGGGTTGGCGGAGCGGGCGAGGGTGTAGGTGACATTGCCGCGAGCGGGGCAGCCGTCTTCCGGTGCGGGCGGCGTATAGGTTTTACTAAGGCGAATATTATCGATTTGCACAGTGACGTCCTGTTCCTGATTAAACCAATCCGGCTGGATCACAAAGACGTGATTCACTTTGCGCACGTCCAATCCAGACGCCACCAGCTCGCGTAGGGTGTAGGTATGGGTTTGCCACTCATAAGAGGTGTGGCCGTTGCGGATGGGTAATTCTGCGCTCACACAGGGGTGCACGCACTCCATCTTAAAGATAAAGGGTGCAGCGGCACTGGGCTGGCCGTGATACACCAGACGCATATCAAAGCTGATGGCGCCATCCAGATAGGCGCTCAAGTCCGCACCGGATGTGCCGGCACTGCCCGGCAGTGCAAGGCCAAACCAACCGCGCCCGTTTTCCTGATGGTTGGGGTCATTGGCGTTCCAGCGAATCTCCATGACGTTGCCTCGCGCGCTGTCACCGCTGTCGAGAGTTTGCCACTGCACGTGATAATCGCCTTCCCCGTCGTAGTGGAAGAACTGCCCCGTGTGCTCGCTGGATTCATAAGACAGCCAGGGGCCGAAACCCGGTGCTATACAGTCGCCGAACACGGTATCGCCGCTGGCGGCGCAGGGCCGCACATCGACTGTCACTGTGTCGCTGTCGGCATTGGCGGCGGACAGTTCAAATTGCAGGCTGGTGGGTTGGCGAACATCCGGTGCTACAAAGCCGTTGCGCAACGGGTCGGAGCTGCTGGGCGTGAGCACCACCTCCGGGCCAGCCGTTTGACGCCAAGTCGCATTCAGCTCTGTCGTCGAGCTGCCCACCAAACTGCCGCTTAAGGTGACCCAGGCGCTATTGTGGGCGACTTGATCCCGCCCCGCGTCCACCGACAAACCGCCGGACGAGGATGAGCTGGAAGAGCTGGATGAGCTCGACGAAGACGATGAGCTGCTCGAATTGGGGCCGCCCCCTTGGCCGACGCCGCCACAGGCCACTAACATCGCTAAACCGCTGCTCAACACACATCGGTTGAAAAAAGTCACTATACCCACAGGTGCTCCCTCGCAAACCTTATTTGTTGTGATCGATCGAGGCAGGTTAGCATTTACACCAAATGACTTGCTTGACTTGCTTCTGAATTTGGGTAAGTGGCGGCCTTTGCGCTCGTTTCCGGCAACAAAGCGACCCAATCACGACTTTTAGTCTCAGCGAGCTATTCAGTTGGGGTTAATTTAACTGCGATTAGAGTGACCGCTCGGCTTCATCGCTAGGGTTAACGCATATGCTTAAACGATTTTGGCAATCTATCTTGGTATTCACCGCAGTGGCTTGGACACCTGCATTTGCTCAGGGCTATATCGGGGCTGCACTGGGCGCAAACTTTTTTAGCGATGCGGAATCGTTCCATATCGAAGACGAGAGCACGGCTTTTGAGGTTAAAGGCGGCGTCCGCCTTGCGGATGTCTTGGCTCTGGAAATTTCCTATTTGAATTTGGGCGAATTTCGCGATTTTTATGAGGAAGTGGATTTAGGCTTTTCCGGTGTTACCGTTTCCGGCAAAGCCATTTTGCCATTGAGTCGCCAAATGGAGCTCTACGCTAAATTGGGTCTTTATTTTTGGGAGCTGGATGAGCAGTATCGCTGGCGCTCTTATCCTGTGGATGAAGGAGAAGACCTTATTTTTGGTGGTGGGGCATCATTTTATTTATCGGATAATCTCAGCCTCGACTTGGAGTACCGTTTTCTGGAAATGGTGGATTTGGAATCCGAACTCTTCACTGTTGGTGTCACCTTTTCGTTCTAGATTCTCGGTGTTTTGCTGCACAAGCATTGCACCTCTTTAAAGGTGCAATGCTCCCTTCTTTATTATCTGTCCTTCCGTAGCGCTTCCGCTAATTTGTCTCGGTTCGTCCGGCAAGCTGTATAACGAATGCTTCGCTCTTAAAATATAAATGTTTGGCACCGCCAGGCTAT
Organism: uncultured Saccharophagus sp.; assembly: GCA_964482025.1. Taxonomy (GTDB): domain Bacteria; phylum Pseudomonadota; class Gammaproteobacteria; order Pseudomonadales; family Cellvibrionaceae; genus UBA5868. The sequence goes on from CAYZVN010000033.1 coordinate 13,892, forward strand.
AACGTTTTGTTATTTTTTCCATATTTTCCAAATCTCCCCGTCTGACATAGCGCTTTTTTATTTCTAACATGTTTTGTTTTTTTCTCTAATGGCAGATTTACGCCCTTTTTAGCGTATTTTGATATAACAGGAACGACGGCAAAGGTTTTGCAAGTGTCTTTAAGCTTTGTTTATAAATGCCTTTAAGCTTTGTTTA
>CAYZVN010000033.1:14187-32895 GCA_964482025.1 uncultured Saccharophagus sp.
AAGGTTTTGCAAGTGTCTTTAAGCTTTGTTTATAAATGCCTTTAAGCTTTGTTTAATAAATGCCTTTAAGCTTTGTTTAAACGCGCTAAAAACTCTGTCTTGTGCAATGGCAATTGCAAAGACATCGTCGGAGGTCTGCATGCCAAACCGCCATCCCGTTAAGGACACACCCCGCAATAAGCGAGAGGTGAGCCAAAGAGCGCTGCGCAGCACTGCTCATCAAGTCAGCTTGAATCAAGAAGGTTCTGTTTATAAAGCGTTAGGGCAGCCTCGCTTGGTTATCGATGCAATATCCCCTTGCGTCGATGCCGGGCGCTACCCAGCGAAGGGAACCCAAGGCCAAACCATCACAGTGCGAGCCACCATTTTTGCCGATGGCCACAACCGCTTGGCGGCGCGCATGCTGTGGAAAGAATCCGCAGAGAATCAGTGGCGCTTAGAACCGATGACGCTTCTGGGTAACGATGTGTGGCGGGCAGATTTTTTGCCCGAAACGGCGCAAATTCATCAATTTAAGATAGAGGCCTGGCTCGATCGTTGGCAAAACTTTCATCACGAGCTTTATCAAAAATATTACGCCGGTATCAAAGTTGCGCTGGAGATTGAGGAGGGCCGCTTATTGTTACAAGACGTGAGCGATTATGCGGCTGCTGTGGAGCAAGACGAGGGTGCACTGAATTTGTCGCATCAACCTATCGGGCGAAGCGACGCGCTCGACTTGTTACACGATGCCTTACATCAATTGGATCGCGCGCGCGCAATGGAGGATGTGGATGCCGAGGTGCAGATTCTTTTGCGTCAGGATTTAGCGCAAGCGGTGAAACGGCTTGAGGAACGCCAATTTCTTACCGTAAGCGAAGTTTACAAAGTAGATGTAGAGCGTACTCAAGCTGGGTTTAGCAGTTGGTATGAGCTATTCCCGCGCTCTATTACCCACTCTGCAGAGCGTCACGGAACCTTTGATGATGTAATCGGCCGCTTGCCCGATATAAAAGCCATGGGCTTTGATGTTCTTTATTTTCCACCGATTCATCCTATCGGCAAAAAGTACCGCAAAGGGCGCAATAATAGTGTGACATCTAAGCCAGACGAGCCCGGTAGCCCTTACGCAATCGGGAGCGAATTGGGGGGTCACGATGCGGTGCATCCGCAGCTGGGGGGGATTGAGGCCTTTCGCCGTCTGCGTAAAGCGGCCGAGCAGCAGGGGATGGAAATCGCGCTGGATTTTGCCATCCAGTGTTCGCCCGACCACCCCTGGCTTAAAGAGCATCCGGATTGGTTCACTTGGCGCCCGGATGGCAGCATTCGTTACGCCGAGAATCCGCCCAAAAAATATCAAGATATCGTCAACGTCGATTTTTACGCACGTGCCGCCATGCCGCCAATGTGGCTGGCCTGGCGCGATGTTATTCGCTATTGGATATCAGAAGGCGTCAAAACTTTTCGCGTCGATAACCCCCACACCAAACCCCTGCCATTTTGGCAGTGGTTGATCGCCGATGTGCGTGCCCAAAACCCCGAGGTTATCTTTCTTTCCGAAGCCTTTACGCGACCGGCGATGATGCATCAATTGGCAAAAATTGGCTTTTCGCAAAGTTACACTTATTTTATTTGGCGCAACACCAAGCACGAGTTGATGGAGTACTTGACCGAGTTGTCGCAGCCGCCCGTCAGCGATTTCTACCGGCCCAATTTCTTTGTTAATACACCGGATATTAATCCGTTTTTTACCCAAACGTCCGGTCGGCCGGGGTTTGTTATTCGCGCTGCCTTGGCCGCCACTTGCTCGGGTTTGTGGGGAGTCTACAGCGGCTTTGAGTATTGCGAGGCGGCGGCTTTACCGGGCAAGGAAGAGTATTTGAATTCCGAAAAATACGAAATTAGGCCGAGAGATCTTCAGCAGTCCGGCAACATCATCGACGAGATTAGCCGATTAAACCAGCTGCGCAAAGACAATCCAGCACTGCAAACGCATTTGAATATTCGCTTTCACGAATCGAATAATGAGCAGGTGATATTTTTTAGCAAAGCAACCGCTGATCGCCGCAATGTGGTGTTTGTCGCAATAAGTTTAGACCCGCACCAGGCACAGCATGCCGAGCTGCGGATTCCTCGCGAGGAGTTGGATGGCAATAGTACCGTCGTCGAACTTATGAGTGGCGTGGCGCTTTCCTGGGAGGGGGAGGTTCAACATTGGTATTTCAATCCGCAGGAGAATCCTTTTGCGGTATGGCGTTTACAGGTGACGAGGGCATAAAGCATGTTAGACATAAAAAGGCTGACGGAACCCCATTCCTTGCAGGCACTGCACGACTCGGTGGATACCAATGAACAAATCCTCTGGTACAAAGACGCCATTATTTATCAGCTTCATGTAAAGTCCTTCTACGATTCGAACAATGATGGGATAGGCGACTTCCCTGGACTCATTGAAAAGCTGGATTATATTGCCGCACTAGGTGTGACAGCAATTTGGCTGCTGCCGTTTTACCCAAGCCCTTTACGCGATGATGGCTACGATATTGCCGATTATTATGGCGTCCATCCAGACTACGGCACTATCGAAGATGTGCGGCATTTTATTGATGAAGCCCATAAGCGCGGTTTGCAAATTATTACCGAGTTGGTGATCAACCATACCTCAGATCAACACCCGTGGTTTCAACGGGCGCGCAAAGCGCCAGCAGGTTCAGTAGAGCGGGATTTTTATGTGTGGTCGGACAATGATCAAAAATACGCGGGCACTCGTATTATTTTCCTCGATACCGAAAAGTCCAACTGGTCTTGGGATCAGGAGGCCAAGGCGTATTTTTGGCACCGCTTCTACTCACATCAGCCCGATTTAAATTTCGATAACCCCGCCGTTTTGGATGCGATATTGGATGTTATGAAATATTGGCTGGATATGGGCGTCGACGGGTTGCGCTTGGATGCCGTGCCTTACCTGGTAGAGCGTGAAGGCACCAATAATGAAAATTTGCCGGAAACTCACGCCATCCTCAAGCGTATTCGCGCCGAAGTGGATAAGCATTATCCCGGTCGTTTGCTGCTGGCAGAAGCCAACCAATGGCCGGAGGATACGCAGGAATACTTCGGCGATGGTGATGAATGCCATATGGCCTTTCACTTTCCGCTGATGCCGCGCATGTATATGGCGCTCGCCCAAGAGGATCGCTTTCCAGTTACCGATATTCTGCGCCAGACACCGGCCATCCCCGATACTTGCCAGTGGGCCATTTTTTTGCGTAATCACGATGAATTGACGTTGGAGATGGTAACCGATAAAGAGCGCGATTACTTATGGGACCAATATGCCGCAGAGAGCCGCGCGCGTTTAAATTTGGGTATTCGCCGTCGGTTAGCGCCCTTGATGCAGCGCGACCGCCGCCGCATTGAGCTGCTCAATTCACTGTTGTTCTCCATGCCCGGCACACCGATTATTTATTACGGTGATGAATTGGGCATGGGTGACAATATTTATCTCGGTGATCGCGACGGTGTGCGCACGCCGATGCAATGGACTCCCGACCGCAACGGCGGTTTTTCCAAAGCGGATCCGTCGCGTTTGATGTTGCCGCCAATAATGGACCCTTTATATGGATTCAGTGCGATCAATGTCGAAGCGCAAGCACGGGATTCGCATTCCATGCTCAACTGGATGCGTTCACTTTTGGAGGTGCGCAAGCGCTACCGCGCCTTTGGTCGTGGCAGTTTTAAAATGCTCTATCCACACAATCGCAGGGTGTTGGCCTATTTGCGGGAATATGAGTCGAGCGGGGGTAAGCGCGAAACGATTTTATGTTTGGCCAATGTCGGCCGCGCTGCCCAGGCGGTGGAGTTGGATTTGTCGGCTTATGCGGGGCTTGTGCCTTTGGAGATGACCGGTGGCAGTCCTTTTCCGCCCATCGGTGAGTTGAACTACCTGCTGACCTTGCCGCCCTACGGATTTTATTGGTTTTTATTAGCGGACGAGACCCAACAGCCCGACTGGTATCGGGCACCGCCAGAGCCGCTGCCAGAGCATCTGACCTTCGTTCTGCGCAATGACTTGCGCGACCTGTTGGAGCCTGCGGCACAAAACACGCTGGAGCGGGATGTACTGCCTGCCTATCTGAGCAAGCGTCGCTGGTTTGGAGGCAAAGGTACTTATATACGAGGTGTGCGCATAGTGGCCATCGCCATGTTGCCGCGCTCGCGTCACGCCGGGCCAAACATCGATTGCGCCCAGGTGCTGCTCACCGAAATCGAGGTGGATACCGGTACTGAGCGGCAGCACTATCAAATTCCTCTCACCATCTTTTTTGAAGACCACCCTATGCCGGCGCTCGCCCATCAATTAGCGCTCGCCAGGGTGCGCCGACGCCAGCGCGTGGGCGTGCTCACCGATGGTATTGCCTCGGAATTTATTGCCCGTTCGTTGGCCGAAACCCTTACCCAGGCGGGGCCTGAAGGTATGGCGTTAGAGACGGAAGAGGGCAGCACTCTAGCGCCGCTGCAGTTTACCGCCACCTCCGCATTAGACGAGCTGGATTTGACTGTGAGTGACTTGGAGATCCGCACTCTGGCGGTAGAGCAGTCCAATAGCTCCGTCATCATCGGCGAGCAAGCGGTGCTTAAAATGTTGCGCCGACTGTTTCCGGGGCGTCACCCCGAAGTCGACATGAGCGGCGCTTTGACCGAGGGCGGCTTTAGCAACACCGCGCCTTTATTGGGTTATGTTTATCGCAGCGACGACCAGGGTACGCCGACCGTGCTGGCAGTGCTGCAGGGTTATATCCCCAACCAGGGCAATGGTTGGGAATGGGTGTTGGAGCGCCTGGAGCGTTTCAGCCAGGAGATGGTCGCATTACAGTCCATAGAAGTAGAAGGCGAGGAAGAGCACGCCGCCCACGAAGCAGAGGCCATAGATGCCCTAAGTCGCTTCGCCAAAGTGATCGGCACCCGCCTTGGTGAGATGCACCAGGTTCTCGCCGCCAGTCGGCAACAGGATCCCGCCTTTTCCTCGGCTCTGGCCTCAGCAGAAGATTGTCGCGGATGGGCGGAATCTGTCGCCGTGCAAATACAGCGGGCACTGGACCACCTGGAGGAGGTGCGCAGTTCGCTTTCTGATAACGACCGACGCGACGCGGAGGCGCTACTGCGCAGTCGGCACGAGCTGCTAAAAGTGGCAACGGAACTGGCGGAAAAAGGCGAGGGGTCCTTGCTGTTCCGTATTCATGGGGATCTGCATTTGGGACAGATTTTGGTTTCGCAGGACGATGCTTATTTCATCGACTTTGAAGGCGAGCCCATGCGTAAAGTGACTGACCGTTCCAACAAAGCGAGCCCTTATCGAGATGTCGCGGGCATTCTGCGCTCCTTCCACTACGCCACCGCTACCGCTGCAGAACGCAACAGTCTGCTGGAAAACGAGCGAGTGCGGGAGATGCACGTTGAATTTCTCGAACACTTCCATCAGAGCGTGTGCGACAGCTTTTTAACCGCTTATAAAGACGTGGCGGTGAAACTGGGCCACCGCTGGCAACACGCCGCCGGTCAGGAGGCGTTGATCAAGTTGTTCACACTGGAAAAAGCCGCCTACGAAATCGCCTACGAGGCAACGAATCGCCCCGCGTGGATTCGTATTCCGTTACAGGGGTTAATGGATATAGTCCGGGAATTGGATATTGCGGATCGGCGGCAGATGTTGCATTGAAGGTAGCGCCTCCCATTGGGAGGCGCGTAACACTGACGGGAAGTTTAATTCAGCCCCAACACATCCTGCATATCAAACAGGCCGTTCTTTTGTTGCTGCAGCCAAACCGCCGCGCGCACTGCGCCGCGGGCGAAGGACATGCGGCTGGAGGCTTTGTGGGTGATTTCTACGCGTTCCCCATCGGCTAAAAACATCACCGTATGGTCGCCCACCACGTCGCCGCCGCGCACGGTGGCGAAGCCGATATTTTCCCGATTGCGCGGACCGATTTGACCTTCGCGGCCATAAATCGCCACTTTGTCCAGATCGCGATTTAAGGTCTCCGCAATGACTTCACCCATACGCAATGCAGTACCGGAGGGGGAGTCGACTTTGTGGCGGTGATGGGCTTCGACAATTTCGATATCCGAATCGGCACCCAGCACCTGGGTAGCCGTTTGCAGCAATTTCAAACACAGATTGACCCCGGTGCTGAAGTTGGCGGCGATGCATAAAGGAATGCGATCTTGATAGGACAGCAGCGTTTGCTTTTCCTCTGCGGTAAAGCCGGTAGTGCCAATCACCACACCTTTGCCGTGTGCTGCGCATAAGGCTGCGTTTGCCAAAGTGGTCGTGGGCGTGGTGAAGTCAATTAATACATCGAATTGATCGATGACCTCCGCAAGATTGTCGACCAGGCGAACAGCTTGGTTGCCGACTCCGGCGATTTCTCCCGCGTCTGCTCCTATCAAAGAGCTGCCGGGACGGCCGATAGCGGCTCCCAGGTGGGCATTTTGGCTGGTGGTAACGGCTTCAATTAGGGCTTTGCCCATGCGGCCGCTGGCTCCAATAATGGCAATTCGCGTGGTCATAATTTTCGTTCTACTCGCTAAAACTGCTGCGCATTGTACGCAATATCACAGGTTTTGTGGGCGCTTCACGTTGGCGGTCAGAATTTGCTGCATGGCTTTTTGTACGGGAATATCGAGAAACTGGCAGCGCGATTTGGGGATGTACGCCATATAGCCGCCAACCTGATAGCTCATCGGAAAATACACGGTGAGCAACTCCTCCTGAGTTCCCAAAACCTCGTCCTCGCTGGTAACAAAACCAATTAAGTGAATGTCGTTGTCAAAACAAACGCTGACCACCCGATTCATTTGCTGCTGTTGGCCACCTGCAAAAAAATACATAAGGTCTTTTGCGCTGCTGTAGAGGGTTTTGACTAACGGAATTCGCTCGACCAGATTTTCCAGCCAGGTGAACAAATGGCGTATCAGAAACGCCTCTACTAACAGGCCGATGCAGAACATGATTAAGGCGGCGGACACGACGCCCATGCCGGTGATATACCAGCCCTCGGGCAAGACGATGTGCAGGGGGATTTTTAACAAGCTTTCGGCCGTGGCGAATAGCCAGTAAATCAGGCCGAAGGTAATGACAAGCGGGAGGGTAAACAGCAGACCTTTAATAAAAATATGGGCGATGGTTTTCATAGGTACCAGGCGGTTGACTGTTCGTTCGACTAGGCTCGTTTCGACTGCGCTCAACGAGCGGTGCGGAGTGCTGAGTTTGCACTCGTGAGCCTAGCCGAAACGAGTCATGGAGGCGAGCAAAACCCGTAAACCCGGTCGGTAAGCATTGTCGATACGAGCGTGGCCAAAACCGACCCTTGACCCTAGTCGAAACCAGCAACCAAACACAAGCCGGTCGTTGACCTTAGTCGAAACGACGGTTACAGCTTCATATCGCCGAAAAAGTTCTTCATCCCTTCAAACCAGCTGGTCTGTTTCGGCGAGTGTTTGTTACCAGTCATGCTGGCCTGCAGCTCGCGCAAAAGCTCTTTTTGTTTGCCGGTGAGGTTGACCGGCGTTTCCACCGCGATGCGACACAAAAGGTCGCCGGGTGGGCCGCCGCGAACAGGCGTCACGCCTTTGCCGCGCAGGCGAAACAGTTTGCCGGTTTGCGTACCTTCGGGGACTTTGAGCTTTACCCGTCCATCTAAGGTGGGCACTTCCAGCTCGCCGCCTAAACAGGCATCGATAATGCTGACGGGCACCTCACAGTAGAGGTCGCGTCCTTCACGCTGGAAGAACTCATGCTCTTTGACCGAAACTTGCACATACAGGTCGCCACTGGGACCGCCATCGGCGCCGGCCTCACCCTCGCCCGACAGGCGAATGCGATCACCGGTGTCCACACCGGGGGGGACTTTGACGCTGAGGGTTTTGGTTTCTTCGATACGCCCGTGACCGCGACAATCACCGCAGGGATCGGTAATGACTTTGCCTTTGCCGCGACAGGTGGGACAGGTTTGCTGTACCGAGAAAAATCCTTGCTGCATGCGCACTTGGCCGTGGCCGCCACAGGTGGTACAGGTATTGGGTTTGGTGCCGGGCTTAGCGCCGGAACCATCACAGGTTTTGCAGCCGACCAGGGTTGGCACCTTGATTTTGACGCTGGTGCCGCGGACGGCTTCTTCCAGACTTAACTCCAGGGTGTAACGCAAATCGGCGCCGCGACTGGGGCCGCCCCTATGGCCGCCGCCAAATATATCGCCAAATACATCGCCAAAAATATCGCTAAAGTTGCCGAAGCCGGCTCCGCCACCCATGCCGGCGCTATCGACACCCGAGTGACCATAGCGATCATAGGCTGCGCGCTTATTGGCGTCCGAGAGAACTTCGTAGGCTTCGCTCGCTTCCTTGAACTTATCTTCGGCTTCCTTGTTATCAGGGTTGCGATCGGGGTGAAATTTCATCGCAACCCGCCGATAAGCCTTTTTCAATTCTTGCTCAGAAGCGGATTTCGATACCCCAAGGACTTCGTAATAATCTCGTTTGGACATGTGGCGCAACTTTAGTCGTTGGACTGGCGGAAGGGGCGCTCTGCGGAATTCCGAAGATTTATCTCTCCCTGCCAGGCCGGTTTCTTGTTAGCACAAAGCAGGGCGGGGCCCTGCTTTGTGTCGTGCCTGGTGCCGCGCCTGGATACGCGACGGTTTTATGCGATCATTTGCGATCGTCTTTAACTTCCTCAAACTCAGCGTCTACCACACCTTCCTCGGCGGTGGCTTCTGCTTTGCTGTCGCCAGACTGTGCATTGGCTTCGTTAGCCTGTTCGGCATAAAGCTTCTGCGCCAGGTTCTGCGATGCTTCGGTGAGCTTCTGGGTAGCGGCGTCGATCTTGTCTTTGTCGTTACCCTTTACTGCTTCCTCGGCATCTGCCAACGCCGCTTCGATGCTGGATTTCTCCTCGGCAGTCGCTTTGTCACCCGCTTCCTGGAGGGTTTTGCGGGTCGCGTGAATCAAGCCTTCCAGAGTATTGCGCGCGGTCACCAGCTCTTCGAACTTGCGGTCAGTTTCCGCGTTGGCTTCGGCATCCTTAACCATTTTTTCGATTTCGTCATCGCTCAAGCCGGAGGAGGCTTTAATGACGATCGACTGCTGCTTGCCAGTGGCTTTGTCCTTTGCGGACACATTCAAAATACCGTTAGCGTCTATATCGAAGGTCACTTCGATCTGCGGCATACCGCGCTGCGCCGGAGGAATATCGGCCAAGTCGAAGCGGCCCAGCGATTTGTTCTGCGATGCCTGCTTGCGCTCGCCCTGAACCACGTGAATGGTGACGGCGGTCTGGTTGTCTTCCGCAGTGGAAAACACTTGCGATTTTTTGGTGGGAATCGTGGTGTTCTTCTCGATCAGCGGTGTGGCCACGCCACCCATGGTCTCGATACCCAGCGTCAAAGGTGTCACGTCGAGCAGTAAGACATCTTTCACATCGCCAGACAGAACGGCGCCCTGGATCGCAGCGCCTACGGCAACGGCTTCGTCCGGGTTCACGTCTTTACGCGGCTCTTTACCGAAGAAGTCGGCGACGTACTTCTGCACCAGCGGCATGCGCGTCTGGCCGCCGACCAGAATCACATCGTCGATCTTGTCTGCGCTGAGGCCGGCATCTTGCAGTGCGATTTTGACAGGCTCAATCGAGCGCTTTACCAAATCTTCCACTAAGGACTCGAGTTTGGCGCGTGTCAGTTTCACCACCAAGTGCTTAGGACCGGTTGCATCTGCAGTGATATAAGGCAGGTTAACCTCGGTCTGCTGCGCGGAGGACAGCTCGATTTTCGCTTTCTCTGCCGCTTCCTTCAGGCGCTGCAGCGCCAGCGGGTCGTTGTGCAGGTCAATGCCGTTGGACTTTTTGAATTCTGCGGCCAGATATTCGATCAGGCGCATGTCAAAGTCTTCACCGCCCAGGAAGGTGTCACCATTGGTGGACAGCACTTCAAACTGGTGCTCGCCGTCGACATCGGCAATTTCGATGATGGAGATATCGAAGGTGCCGCCGCCCAGGTCGTATACCGCGATGGTGCGGTCGCCCTTGGCTTTGTCCATACCGTAGGCGAGTGCCGCTGCGGTGGGCTCGTTGATGATGCGCTTAACTTCCAGGCCAGCGATGCGACCGGCGTCTTTAGTGGCCTGACGCTGGGAGTCGTTGAAGTAAGCCGGAACCGTGATCACGGCTTCGGTAACGGTTTCGCCGAGGTAATCCTCCGCGGTCTTTTTCATTTTCTTCAGCACTTCAGCGGAAATTTGCGGCGGGGCTTTTTTGTCGCCTTTGGCCTCTACCCAGGCGTCGCCATTATCGGCTTTGACGATTTTGTAGGGCACCATGGAGATGTCTTTTTGCACTACATCGTCCTGAAACTTGCGGCCGATCAAGCGCTTAACCGCAAACAGCGTGTTTTGTGGGTTGGTGACCGCTTGGCGCTTGGCGCTTTGGCCGACCAGAATTTCGCCTTCCTCAGTGAAGGCAACGATCGATGGCGTAGTGCGGTCGCCCTCAGCATTCTCAATAACTTTCGGTTTGTCGCCTTCGAGTACGGACACACAGGAGTTGGTGGTACCCAAGTCGATGCCAATAATTTTGCCCATTGCTAATCTCCTCGCGGCTTTCGCCGGTCACAAACTGGTGCGGGAAACCAGGTGTTTATCAATCAAAATTGGTTGATTCAAAAAGGTGGTGCTGTACTTGTTTGGCCAGCGGTTGCCAGTGAATATTGGCGCTGCTGCCGTAAATTCAAGACGGCGGTTGCGGTTTTTTCTCATTCTCCTGCTGGAGACTTAGAGACCACCACCATTGCCGGGCGCACTAAGCGGCCGTGCAGCGTATAGCCGCGCTGGAACACATTGAGAACGGTGTTCGGCTCGACATCGCGGTTTTCCAGCGCTGTCATCGCCTGGTGTAATTGCGGATCAAATGGTTCGCCTTGTGGGTCGACCTGCTCCACTTGGTGGCGCTTGAGGGTGTCCAGGAAGCTCTTCAGCGTCAGTTCCACCCCTTCGACAACCGCCGCTAGGTCGATATTGTCACCGCCGTTGGTGGAGGCGAGCGCACGCTCGAGATTGTCGACGACGGGCAAGAGGTCGCCGATAAGTTTTTCCAGACCGAATTTGTGTGCCTTCTCCACGTCCTGCTGCGCGCGGCGTCGGACATTCTGCATCTCGGCTTGCACTCGCAGGCTTTGCTCATGAGCCTGTGCCAGCTCGTTTTTGAGGTCTTCAACCTGCTGCTGCAACGCCTCAATCGAAGCGGGAGCACCGTCTTCCGGCGCGCTGCTGATATCCACCTGATCGTCCTGCAGTTCATCTAAAGGGTTCTGATCTTGCGTCACGTTGTTTATCTCCTCTCGGCTCGGGGATTTTGCTGCAGCTGTTTATTGGGGCATTGCCGATACATTCAAGAGCGTTTATACACACAATTTAGAGTTGTTGATGAGCGGCCAAAGAGCCAGAAAAGAGACGTTGGCAGAGCCGCCGGCGCGCTGGTAGAAGAGAATAAACTACTGTATAAATAACCACCCTTTGCCTTCGGGAGATCACTCGTGCTTACGCATTTGCAGGTCAGCGACTTCACTTTGGTCAATCAGCTCAGTCTGGACTTTGGCGCCGGCTTGACGGTACTCACCGGCGAGACGGGCGCGGGCAAGTCCATCTTGCTGGACGCTTTGGGCCTCGCCCTTGGCGACCGCGCCGAAGCGGACAAGGTGCGCGCCGGTGCGCAGCGGGCGGAAGTCACCGCATGCTTCGATATCCGCCGCCTCACCCATGTCCAGCGCTGGCTGCAAGACGCGGATCTACAAGCGGAGGAATGCATCGTTCGCCGAGTGGTGACGAGCGAAGGCCGGTCGCGTGCCTACATTAACGGTCAAATGGTGACGCTTACCCAGTTGCGCGCCCTCGGCGATCAGCTCTTGGATATCCACAGCCAGCACGAGCACCAGTTTTTGCTGCAGAGCGCCACTCATCGCCGCCTGCTGGACGATTTTGGTCAGCATCAGGCGTTAGTCGAGGAGGTAAAAGCGGCGTTTAGTCGTTGGCAGGCGATAAAAGTAACGGCGGATCAAGTGCGCGATAACAGCGCCGAATTGGATGCCCGTTACCAGCTGCTGAGTTATCAAGTGGGTGAACTGGATCAATTGGGCTTGGCCGCAGGCGAAGTCGACGCGCTGGAAGCCAAGCAGCGCCAGTTGGAGAACGCCGCGCAAATTCAACAGAGTTGTCAGACCATTGCGGATATTTGCAGCGAAGGCGAAGACACAGTGCTGGATCGTCTGCACCACTGTCTGCAGTTGCTGCACAACCTCCCCTACAAATCCGCGCGCATGGGGGAAGTTGAGGCGATGTTACAAAATGCGTTGATCCAGGTAGAAGAGGGCAGCCGCGAGTTGCAGCGGGAGATGTCCGGCGCGGACGACCAGGATGACAATTTAGGCGAGATCGAACAGCGCCTCTCGGCTATTTATGACATAGCCCGCAAACATCGTGTTGCACCGGAGAGCTTGGTGGAGCTACACGAGCAATTGAGCCAAGAGCTTCAGGGGCTGCAAGGCGGTGATGAACGCTTGGCGGAACTCGAAGCCGAATGCGCCGCCGCGCTGGCGCGCTATCGCGAATTGACCGCTAAGTTGAGTGCACAGCGTGCCAAAGCGGCCAAAGCACTCGCAAAAGCGGTGAGCCAGCAACTGACGAGCCTTGCCATGGCACACAGTACTTTCGAAATTGCGCTGACGCCTCAGGAAGAGCCGTCGCGCTGGGGCGCGGAGACAGTGGAGTTCTTGATCAGCACCATCCCCGGGCAGCCCGCCAAGGCCCTGGTCAAAGTCGCCTCCGGTGGGGAATTGTCACGGATTAGCCTGGCGATCCAAGTGGTGGTGGCCAAGACCTCGGTCGTTCCCACCCTGGTGTTCGACGAAGTGGATGCCGGTATCGGTGGCGCCACGGGCGATGTGGTGGGATGCATGCTGCGGCAGCTAGGCGAATCGGCTCAGGTGTTATGTGTCACGCACTTGGCGCAGGTGGCAAGCAAGGCGCATCATCACCTACGAGTGGAGAAGACCATTTCGAAAAAAGCGGCGGCAACGTCCATTGCGGTTTTGCAGGGAGAGGCGAAGGTGCAGGAGATTGCGCGGATGATGGGCGGTGCGGTGGACTCCCAGCAATCTCTGGCGCACGCCAGAGAAATGCTGGGAACTTGAAGTCGGCGGTTATTTCTTTTTTAGCGGCTTGCCGTATAGCACTAAGCTGTGGCCGGTGAGCTCGAAGCCGAGCTCACCGGCGATTTGCAGTTGCAGTTGTTCGATTTTTTCGTTGTGGAACTCAATGACCTCGCCGGTTTCAGAGCACACCAGGTGGTCGTGGTGTTCGCCGCTGTCCAACTCAAAGACCGAGTGCCCGCCATCGAAGTTGTGTCGTTCAACCAAGCCAGCCTGTTCGAACTGAGTCAGTACTCGATAGACGGTCGCTAGGCCGACATCTTCACCGGACTCAAGCAACGCTTTGTACACATCCTCAGCGCTGAGGTGACGCTGTTCGGATTGCTCCAGAAACTGGAGAATTTTGACGCGCGGAAGGGTCACTTTAAGACCCGCTCGACGCAGCTCCTGATTTTCGGTCATGGTTTAAACCTCCTCAATGATCAGGGTAATTCGCAAAAGGCTGTGAATCTGATAGCAGGTGATGGCCTTTTGTCGCGCTTATACGATGGGGTATTATCCCCGCCCGCACACTCTTCAGGAACCCCGACATGCGAAATAAACTCCTTTTCTTTCTTTTTCTGGCAATGGCTGGGTTGCTTCTAAATGCTTGTTCTTACTTGAAATTTCCTGGAGTTTACCGGATCGCGGTGCAACAGGGAAATATCATAGACCAGAAGAAGGTGGACCAGCTGAAGATGGGGATGACCAAGCGTCAGGTGCAGTTTGTCATGGGTTCACCGCTGGTCACCGACGCTTTCCATGAAGATCGCTGGGACTACATTTATCAGGTGCGCCGCGCAGATGAAACCTTGCGCGACCGCCGTTTTACCGTCTTTTTTGAGGACGACAAGCTGGTGCGCTACGAGGGCGATTATAAGCCCAACGAAGAGAACCCCGATGCCGATACCTATATTGAGGACGCCGAGCAAACTTAAGGCCGAGCGGCCCTAAGTTTGCGCTTGGTAGTCTCAGTTTTCCGCGTTTTTGGCGGCGCGCTTGCGCCTCGCTTCTTTTGGATCTGCCGTCAAGGGGCGGTAGATCTCCACTCGATCCCCCGCCTGTAGGACATATTGCTTAGCTGGCGCGAGTCCTTTGGTTCCTAAAGTCTGACCGAATATCCCTAACGGGGCGTTTTCCAGGTTCAGATCGGGAAAAAACTGGGTGATCCCTGACTGTACCACCGCTTGGTAGGCCGTTGTGCCGGGTTCTACCAGCAGCGGAATAAGCTTTTGTTGGTGGGGAAGGGCATAAACCACCTCTACCGCAATGGTTTCGATATCGCTCATATATTACCTATCAGACGTTAATGCTTTATCAGGCGGACGTTAATACTTTGATCAGGCGTTGGAAGATGGATTGCCGTACAGGGCTTGGGCCCGGCGGCACACGGCGTCTACCTGCTCGCTGGCCAATTGGGACATCAACTTGCCCGCCGCCAGCCCTAAAAGGAAGTTGGCGAACTCGTACTCCAGGCGAAACTCAATCTGACACCCCCCATTGGCCATAGACTTGAACTCCCAGAGCCCGCGTAACTTGCGAAACGGCCCTTCCACCAGATCCATAGCGATACTATGAGGTGCGCGCAGGGTGTTGCGAGTGGTGAAGCTCTGGCGCAGGCCGGCTTTTTCTAAGTCGAGCCGGGCCGTTACGCTGTCGTCGCTGCGTTGCAGTACGCGCGCGCCAGCACAGCCGCCCATATAGCTGGGATAGGCTTCGATATCATTCACCAAATCAAACATCTGCTGCGGGGTATGGGGCACCAGTGCGCTGCACTGAATTGTTTTACTCACGAAAAATCCTTAAAACTGTCGATCAGGGTCAAAATCATCACCAGTGCCACCAGGACTGGCGAAATGAAGCGCAAGATAAAGTGCCAGGCGTCGAATAATGGGGACTGTTCGTCCACGGCGTGGCGAACGACCTGTTTTTTCATCACCCAGCCGACGAACACCGCGATTAATAGCCCACCCAGAGGCAGCATAATTTGCGACGTTAGGAAATCGAGGAAATCGAAGGGTGTTTTGAATAGCAAAAACCAGGGTTTGACTTCTGCCCAGACGTTGAAGGATAACACGCAGGTAATGCCCAGGAGCCATGAAAAACCCGTTAAAAGAAATGTTGCCGGCACTCGACGAATCTTCTTTTGCTCCACCAGCCAAGCGGTTCCGGGTTCCAGCAGCGACACCGAAGAGGACCACGCAGCCAGGGCGATCAGAATAAAAAATAGGGTGCCGAAAAATGCCCCAAAGGGCATGGAGGCAAAAGCGATAGGCAGGGAAACAAATAGCAGCCCCGGGCCCGCACTGGGTTCCAACGGCGGATTGGCAAAAACCAGAGGAAAGATGGCAAGCCCCGAGGCCAGGGCCACCACCGTATCCAGAATTCCAACGGTCACAATCGTTTTGCCGATCGAAGCATTGGCAGGCATATAGGCCCCGTAGGCCATGATTGCCCCCATTCCCAAGCTGAGGGTAAAAAACGCATGACCCAGGGCGGCAAGAACGCCATTCCAGCTCAAGCGCTCGATCTTAAAGTCAAACAAAAAGTGAAAGCCGGCGGCAAAGTTGCCGTGAAAAAAACTGTAAATCACCAGTGTCAGCAGCGAGGCTAGGAGCAGCGGCATCATATATTTTGCCACTGACCCAAGACCCCGATTGACGCCGAGGGCGACAACACCTGCGGTCATAAAACAAAAAATACTGTGCCAAAGAAAGAGCTGGCCCGGATTGGCCAGCAAGGCAGAAAACTGATCGCCAACGGCGGAGGAATCCATCCCGGTAAACACGCCCGTTCCGGTAGTCCAAACGTACTTCAGCGCCCAGCCGGCCACTACGCTGTAAAACGCCATAATCATCAAGCCCGCCGCCACGCCCATCCAGCCGATGCCGGCCCACGCCTTAGGGGCACCCGCTTCCTTAATGGCGTAGTTCATAGAGTTGATCGGGCTCATGCGGCCATGGCGGCCAAGCAGCACCTCCGCTTTCATGATGGGAATACCAATAAGAGCAATGCAGACAAGATATACCAGGACAAAAACACCACCGCCGTTTTCACCGGCCATATAAGGGAATTTCCAGATATTTCCCAAGCCGACAGCGGAGCCGGCGGCGGCCAGAATAAATGTCCAGCGATTGGCCCAAACCCCGTGAATGCCTCGTTGTTCCATCGATTGCCTCTTATTATCAGTTTGGCGTCATGAAGTGCGGAGCATTGTAACCCATCTAGAAAGTGCGCCGAAAAGTGGCCCAGCGCAGAAGAAATCGCGGTCGCCTGCTGGCGGAAATCACGGCAGTCGTTATAATGCGCGCCCTATGTCGAGCAAAAAACAGAACCAATCTCAGGGCGGAACCATTGCTCTTAACAAGCGCGCGAAATTCGACTTCTTTATCGAGGAGCGGATTGAAGCGGGCATCGCCTTGACCGGTTGGGAGGTCAAGAGCTTGCGCGCGGGTAAAGCGCAGCTCACGGACAGTTATGTGATTTTCAAAGATGGCGAGGCCTTCCTGCTCGGTGCGCAAATTCAGCCTCTGGCCACCGTATCGACCCACTTTGTCAGTGACCCGATACGCACCCGCAAACTGTTGTTGAGGCAGAAACAGCTGCAATATCTGCGCGAAGCGGTCGAGCAAAAAGGCTACACAGTGGTCGCCACCGCGTTGTACTGGAAGAAACACCTGGTCAAATGCGAAATCGCCCTGGCGAAAGGTAAAAAACAGCACGACAAGCGCGAGACCGAAAAAGAGCGGGATTGGAACCGCCAAAAGCAGCGCTTAATGAGCCATCCCGCTCCCTAATTCACAGCATTATTCTAGGTGCGCGCTGCATTGCCAGTTGCGTTAGCAGGTTCAGCTGCTCGGTCTCAATGCGCACAGCCTGCACATTCTCACCCGTAAGACTCACCTCCTGTCCCAGCGCGTCGCCTAGCGCGCGCTCGATATTCTCTTCCGTCATAGGGCCCCCAACCTTTACCGTGCGCAAATCCGACGGCTGGCCGGCATCGCTGCGATACCCGCCGGGCAGATAGATGGTGCCCTGGTGAAAGTCGATGGCAAAAGCCACCAGTCCGGGAATGACAAATAGGAACAGACCTATACCATCGAGAATTGCAATGGCAGGATCGATTCTGCCGCTTTTCTGCCCCTGCCGTTCGGGATATAAAAGCACGCCACAACCCGAACTCTGCACCACATACACGGCCAGGAACAAAGCGAGAGAACTCTTGCGCAGATTCATAGTGCCTCCTATACCATGCCAATACGCACCACTTGGGTGCGCCTAGCGAAGAACAATATTATCGACGAATAGAACCACATCCCGTTCCGGCGCTATGGAGTACCACAGCACCCGGTTGATGTGCTGAGCGTGAAGCGCTGTGTCTTTAGTTAGATCCAGTGCAAGCTCGTTGAGCCCAGGCTTCACATCAAATGCCCCATAACGCAACACCTTACTGCCCGACTCCACACTGTATATATTGACGGCGATGCGGGTCGGCTTATCGGACTGCGAAAACACCGCAAAAGTCAGCTGCTCGTAACCTTGCCAATCCGGCACCGGATGATAGAGCGCAAACCCCGACCAGCGCGTCGCTTTTGGCATAGTCACCTCCAGCACGGTGCTGCGATTGCCCTGCCACTGGGCCGGTGCCTCAACAAAGCGAATACGCGCATACTCCGTGCGCCCCACGTGATAGCGCATGGCCGGCGTATCGAAATTGGTGAGCACCGGGAACGCTTGGTCCCTCAGCCACTGGCGCTGCCATGCATTAGCGAGTGGGGTAAACGCCACGGCCAACACTAAAACGGCCGTAAGCCAAGCGAGCCCAGCGGCCGCTTTAGAGCGGCAGTAAAAGCCATAAAACATCCCACATGCGGCCGCAATGCCCAGGACATCCCGGCCTAAATCCTCCCAGCTGCGGCTGCGATTGAAGTAGGGCTGCACAATCTCGATCAGCCCGCCGATCGCCATTGCCAGCAGGGCGGTTCCCAACATAAGCGGAACCAAGGGCCAGTGGGGCCGCCGCCAGCGCACAATGATTAAAAACACCATCTGCGCTAAAAAAAACAACACCGTATGGCTTGTCTCGTGAACTTCTTTGACCACCGCGTTGCCATAGGGGTTGGGTACGTGAAGCACAATCGGCAAAAGGAGAACAACCGTCGATATCAGTATCAAGGCGATATGAGTAGGGCGGATTCTCATTGAGGAATAATCCTTACAGGGACTTGAAACAAACTGCCGGGCGCCCATATTACCTAAATAGGGACAAAGTAAAGGAATGCCTTTATACTGCCCGGCTAGTTTAACCTCCGGGGGCGATTAGGATTCGACGCTGGTAACGAGGTCCAAGGTGCATGTGGTGATGACAGCGAATCACCTTAATCCAAAGCTGTAAACGAATAGTCGCAAACGACGATTCATACGCTCTAGCAGCTTAAACCCTGCTAGCGGTCGATGCTAAGGTGCCAGTACCGCGGTATTGACTGTCATATAGAACTGG
>CAYZVN010000034.1:0-31698 GCA_964482025.1 uncultured Saccharophagus sp.
TCATGGTGGATATGGATCCCCAGGGCAATGCCACCATGGGGTGCGGGGTCGATAAAAACAGCCAGATTGCCACAGTCTACGACGTGCTAGTGGATGAAGTTTCCGTATCCCAAGCCATGGTAGATGCGGAAGAATCGGGCTTTTACGTGCTGCCGGCCAACGGCGATCTCACCGCCGCCGAAGTTCAACTGCTCGACGTGGAAGGCAAAGAGCGACGCTTGCAGCGGGCGCTGGAAAAAGTTCATGACCAGTTTGATTACATACTGATCGACTGCCCTCCTTCGTTGAACATGCTTACCGTCAACGCGTTGACCGCCTGCGAAGGCGTGATTATTCCTATGCAGTGCGAATATTACGCTCTCGAGGGGCTCTCCGCGCTGATGGGAACTATTGAGACAATCAAGAACGCGCTCAACCCCGATTTGAAAATCGAAGGCATTTTGCGCACCATGTACGACCCCCGCATGAGCCTGACCGCCGACGTGTCCAACCAGCTCACCGACTATTTCGGCGACCGGGTTTACCGTACCTGTATTCCGCGCAACATACGTTTGGCGGAAGCGCCGAGTTTTGGTAAGCCGGTACTGGGTTACGACCGTCACTCGAAAGGCGCTCTGGCTTATCTGGCGTTGGCGGGAGAAATCCTCCGGCGCAATGAATTCCACGAACAAACGGATCCGGCGGATGATGCCTATCTACCGGTACCCTAACCAACTGAGTTGTTCATGAGCAAAACATCGAAACGCAAAGGCTTGGGGCGAGGATTAGACGCGCTCCTAGGTGGCAGTCAACGGCCGCCGGTGGCGGAGAGTAGCGAAGCTTCCGCAAGCGCGACTATGGCGGTGGTCAACGCTGGTCCCCGCGACGGCCAGATGGTCGACGTGCCAGTGGAATATCTGCAGCGCGGTAAATACCAGCCGCGCCGGGATATGCACCAAGAGGCCTTACAGGAACTGGCGGAATCGATCAAAACCCAAGGTGTGATGCAGCCGATCGTCATTCGCCCTATAGGCGAGGATCGTTACGAAATCATCGCCGGTGAGCGGCGCTGGCGCGCCTGCCAGTTGGCGGGCCATGAAAAAATTCCCGCCATTATTCGCGATGTACCGGACGAAGCCGCCGTCGCCATGGCGCTGATTGAAAACATTCAGCGGGAAGACCTCAACGTCGTTGAAGAAGCCATCGCACTTAAGCGTTTGCAGGACGAGTTCGATTTAACCCATCAAGAAGTGGCGGATGCCGTCGGTAAGTCGCGCACTGCAGTATCCAATATTCTGCGCCTTCTCAACCTCTGCGCCGAAGTGCGCACCATGCTCGAGCGCGGTGACCTGGAGATGGGGCACGCCCGCTGCCTGTTGAGCCTGGCGGAGGATCAACAGCGCCTGTTGGCGCGACAGATTGTCGCCAGAGGCCTATCTGTGCGCCAAGCAGAAGCCTTGGTGCGCAGTGCCCAGGAAGAGCAAAAAGCCAAAAAAGACCCGACGCAGGTCAGCGCCGACATCGAAAAACTGCAGGAGGGTTTATCTGAGCACATAGGGGTGCCCGTGCTCGTGCAGCACGGGGCAAAAGGGGCGGGCAAGCTGGTACTAAAATACAGCAGCTTGGACGAACTCGACGGTATCCTCAATCACTTGAAATACCAAAGCTCATAAAGTCGGTTAAAAATACCAGCTCAGCTTCCCGGTCAGAGAATAGGTTTCCCATTCAGTTTTGGGTTGATGCTGATTGAGCTGAAGCGGCGTGCCGTTGCGATATAGAGGAAACTCTTTGCTCTTTTCCATCTGAGTGTATTCGTAGGCAGGAATCACGCTCAACGCAAAACCACCTGCGAGCTCAAAGAAGAATTCGGCCGATGCTCTATAGGAAAGGGATCGACCCGGGGTAAAGCTCGAAGCATCAAACTCGGTTGAGGCGGTGTAGAAACTGGAATCTATATCCGTCCATAGCCTGCCCTCCAGGCGAACTTGAAAGCGCTGTGTCGGAAATAGAGTTCCCCTCATGCCATAAGTCGCGGTGGTTTGCTCCAGTTCCTCATACAGGCCGCGGATTTCGCCTGCGCCGAGGATGTTGCGCTCGCGATAATAGCTGCCGAGGCCAATAAACGCGGCGGTGCGGCCGAAATTCCTACCCAGCAGTACATGGACGTCTTGGATGTGTAATTCTGTTTCGGTCTCCACAAACTGGCCTCGCTGGCTCAGGCCTCGGTAAGGGAGCGTATCTGTGGCTTTGCGATAGCTCAGTTCGGTGAACAAGCCGGATGCAAACTGCCAATGGATACCGGCACCGACAAATGTCATAGCCCCCTTCTCTTCCAAAAACGGCTCGCCTTGATCATTCACTTCGACAAAATGAAGATCGGAGTATTCGGCACTGACGTTGATCAATCGGGGTGGCGCTGGCTCTTGCGCAACTATAGGAGCGGAACCCAAACCAAGAACCGCAAACAGCGGTATCGTAAAATCATGGATTTTCATTGCAAAGATCTGCTGACGATAAACAAAAAAAGGCCCTGTTAGGACCTTCTTGATAAGAAAAATCAGAAGCCGCAAATCATTCGTTGCGCAGCGATCTCAAAACCAAGTCTTCCCAGGTGCTCTCTTGGGTGTCGTCGATCACGCCATCATCATCCAAGTCCAGCTCCAGGCGCAAATTTCCCTCCTCCAATGGGTAGACATAGATCGTGCCATTATCGCCCGAGACTGCCACTTCGCCCCCGGTGGGCAGCGAGAATCCTGTGCCCGTCAGCGGCTGTAGGGTTCGGTAAGCGACATAAGAGTCTGGATAGAGGGAGTCGGTAAACTCGCTTTCAACTTGGTAGGAATAATCACCCGTGGAGTTATTGACCGTCTTATTGATTGCTAAATCAAATTGCGTATAAGCATCGTCCGCAAAATATAGCGAGTAGGACGAGGAGACCTCGATGGTGACGGACTCAAAGTCATTGCTAAATGCCCGGTAATTGAAGGTGCCGTCAAACGTAAACCCAGGCAGGTCAGGTTGCTGAATCTCAAGAGCGGTCACATCCAGGTTCGTCTCAAAGAGATTTTGCGAAATATTACCGCTCAATGTTCCGCTGACTTCACCATTGAGGCCAAACCCCTGTTCATTACACTGATCGAAGTTGGCATTTAAGGTACCGACAACCTTTTTCGAAAGGTCTAGCTGCAGCGACCCATCGGAGTTCACAAGCGATAGGTTGCCGCGAGTAGACCCGCCGTCCCTACATTGAAATGCAGGAATGGTAATCACAACACCCGTCACAGAGTCCTGCAGAGGATTGATTCGATCCGTAGTAATAACGACCGACTTATTCAGAGCGTTGGCGCTCGCTTCGTTTAACAACAGAGACTTTAACGATTGGCCAGCGACTCTGCTGAAGTTATCGTGATTCAACACAACCGAATTTAGATTATTTTCCGGCGCATTATTTCCCGGCGGCGTGGACTGCGCGTTGCTGGACTTGGATGTTCCGCCGTCGCAGGCGGTAACCAATACAGCAACAACAGCGACACTAAGCGTCTTCAGTATGTTGTTGTTTAATCGTTTCATTTTAAGACTACCCTTGAATCTTCGTTGTTTTATCAGTTGATTTATATTTTTCATATTCTTAAATCATGACTAATACTTAAGCATTAGTGCTTTGAGTTCTGCATTAACCCTATACAAGAGTATAGTTGCCGCGGCTCCATCACGACTTACTGTCGAATTATTAGTCTTCAGCTGGTTATTTCGGCTGGATATTTCCTATAGATCCACGGCTGGCGCAAATACTACCCTTACAGCCAGACAAGCCACCTATTGTCTTAATTATCAGTGATTGACGGCGCGCGCCTTAATTGACAAGGGTTTGCCGAGTATAGGAGCCACGCCCTAGGAAAATCGGTAGGGATTCAAAAAACTAAGGTTCGTTGGCGCACAAATCAACATTGGCGCGATCCATCATCCGATTTTGTGATGTGGATAAAAGTTGGTGTTTTCTTCAGCGTCTAATACAAAAGTCGCGACTGTGATGCCGTGATCATTTTTTGTTCTGCTTATTCGCATTATTCCATCCATTCCCTTGTTGAACCGCAAGGGGGTTTAAACCTATAATCCGCGTCGCCCTGCCCCCCAGGGGGTACAAAAAACAATCAGTGGGCGAAGCGGGTGTAACAAAAGTAGTCGATCAAGCCGGTATCGTTGTATGGCTTGGTACATCAAGAAGGCGTTTAGTTGAAGCGATTGCGTCGAGTTATTGAGTCGTTTGTGGAATTTGCGTAGTACGAACCCAAACGGAGCCTTAGAGATGCAGATCAAGACGCCTTTCAAGCTATACATGCAAATACTGACCGCGGAGGCGGTGGTGTGTGCCGCTATAGTGCTTGCGGTATGGTGGCTTGATCCAGCTCGGGTTGGCTCTATCCTAGCCGGATGCTTGGTGTTCATTCTTCCTTCTGCTTATTTCACCTTTAGCGCAATCCCCCGCCCTTATCCGGGTGGCTCATCCTGGTTTCTTGTCTCTTTTCTTAAGGGCCAGATGGGAAAGTTGGCTTTGACAGCCGTGGGATTTGCTTTGGTGTTTCGCTTTGTTTCGCCGCTTCATGTGCCCAGTTTTTTCATGGTTTACAGCCTGCTGCTGCTGGTCCACGTAGTGATTGTGGCAGCGTGGCAAAGTGGTAAACCCAAGTGACGACCTGATTTCTATTTGACGCGAGAAGCATCTCTCAATGGCAAGCGAAGCGACGACCTCGA
The DNA here is from genome assembly GCA_964482025.1 of uncultured Saccharophagus sp. Taxonomy (GTDB): domain Bacteria; phylum Pseudomonadota; class Gammaproteobacteria; order Pseudomonadales; family Cellvibrionaceae; genus UBA5868. The sequence goes on from CAYZVN010000034.1 coordinate 4,732, forward strand.
TCGATTATATTCAGCACCATTTACAAAATATGGCGTTCGGCAAACTGCCCTCCGGTTACGTTCGGGCCGATGGTACAGTGCTTGAACAGTCCGTTTGGACACTGGCGCACAGTTCCCAAGAAGCTATGGATATGGGCTTTTGGACCTTCCATTTGGATACGCTCGGTTGGAGCGTGGTAATGGGCTTGGTGTTCTGCGGCGTCTTTTGGCTTGCCGCTCGTCGCGCCTCGGTGGCAAGTCCGCGGGGAATGCAGAGCTTTGTCGAGTTGGTTGTCGACTTCGTCAACAAAATGGTGAACGACATCTTTCACCACAAAAGCCGATTTATCGCGCCGCTGTCGCTAACGGTTTTTTGTTGGGTACTACTGATGAGTTCGATGAAGTTCCTGCCGATCGATTGGCTGCCGATGTCGGCCGGGCTTATCGCGGGAGATGAACATCTATATTTCAAAGTGGTTCCCACGACCGATCCCAATGCAACCTTGGGCATGTCATTTACCGTTTTCTTAATGATCATTGCCTTCAGCATTCGGGAAAAAGGATTTGTTGGGTTTGTTAAGGAATACACACTTCACCCTTTTAATACCAGCAAATGGTACGTCAATGTCCTTCTGATTCCCTTTAACTTCGTCCTCGAAGTTATCTCCCTGCTTGCCAAGCCAGTTTCCCTGGGCTTGCGACTCTTCGGCAATATGTACGCAGGGGAAATCATCTTTATTCTTATCGCAATTATGTTTGGCGCCGGCCTCGTTCTCGGCAGCCTGGCAGGCGTTCTGCAATGGGCATGGGCAGTGTTCCATATCCTGATTATCCCGTTGCAAGCATTTGTTTTTATGGTGCTCACTATTGTTTATCTCGCCATGGCATTTGACGTGGCGGATGAGCAGCACTAAAGCGGACTTTCAATCTTTCTTTTTCAACTACCTCAATAATTGGAGATTAAAATGGCACAAGCAATCGTTTACTTTTCAGCTGCTCTTCTGATTGGTTTAGGCGCTTTGGGAACCGCGTTGGGATTCAGTGCTCTCGGCGGAAAGTTGCTGGAAGGTACTGCTCGTCAGCCGGAGCAAGGCCCAAGCCTGCAAGCCAAAATGTTCCTGATCGCCGGTCTGCTTGACGCGATTCCGATGATCGGTGTTGGTATGGCTATGTACCTCATCTTCGTGGTGGCTCCTGGTATCACCGGTTAATACCGACACCCTATGACTCCACGACAAACGCGAGAGGTGTTGGTGTGAATATAAACGCAACCCTTATTGGCCAGTCGATTGCATTTATCGTGTTCGTGCTTTTCTGCATGAAGTTCGTTTGGCCGCCCCTGCTTTCCGTTATGCAGGCGCGGGAAAAGCGAATCGCAGAAGGCCTGGACACTGCCGACCGAGCCGATAAAGACCTAGAGCTGGCAAAGCAAAAAGTCGCTCTGCAACTTAAAGAAGCCAAAGAACAAGCAGCGGTGATTGTTGACCAGGCAAATAAGCGGGCCAACAAAATTATCGAAGAAGCCAAACTTCAGGCTCAAGAAGAGAGTGATCGCCTTAAATCTGCGGCGCAGGCCGATCTGGAGCGGGAAGTGGCGCGCGCGCGCGAACAGCTTCGTGCGCAGGTGGCAACCCTGGCACTGGTAGGTGCGGAGAAAGTTCTGGGAGCGTCCATCGATCAGTCTTCCCATAATGCGATGCTGAATCAGCTCGCCGCCGAACTTTAAACGGAGTCCCGCATGGCCGAACGTTTAACCTTGGCGCGACCTTATGCACGTGCCGCATTTGGGGTGGCAGTAAGCGAAGGAAAATTGCAAGCATGGATGGAAGCGATGGATCGGCTGGCGGTGTTGATATCGGTGCCGAAGCTGCAAGAGCTGCTGGTATCGCCAACCCTGACCAGTACGCGAAAAGCCGAGTTGCTCACCGAAATCTTGGGTGAGCAACTCGACAGTACTGTGAGCCGATTTGTTGCCGTCCTTGCGGAAAATAAACGTCTGCTGCTAATGCCGGAAATTCGCGAGTTGTTTCACTTAATGAAAGCTCAACAGGAAAACGCTGTGGATGTTTCGATCACCAGTGCATTCCCGATAGCTGACGATGTGCTACAGCAGCTCGGTACCGTGTTGAGCGACAGGCTCGGGCGGCAAGTGAAAATTGCGTCCAGCATCGACAGAGGCTTATTGGGCGGAGCGTTAATTCGCGCCGGCGATACCGTAATTGATGGCTCTGTAAAAGGTCGCTTGGATAAATTGGCTCAGGCCATGAACGCCTAATTCAATTAGGTTTGAGGAATTGCGCATGCAACAGCTAAATCCTTCAGAAATTAGTGAAATCATTAAACAACGTATCGAAAAATTGAACGTTACGGTGGAGCACCGCAACGAAGGCACAGTGGTCTCTGTCACTGACGGTATTATTCGAATTCACGGTTTGGCCGACGTTATGTACGGCGAAATGATCGAGTTCGAGGGTGACATTTTCGGTATCGCCTTGAACCTCGAGCGCGACTCGGTCGGTGCGGTTATTTTGGGCGATTACAAATCCGTTGCCGAAGGCCAGACGTGTAAATGTACCGGTCGCATTCTTGAGGTACCGGTTGGCGAAGAACTTTTGGGTCGAGTCGTCGATGCTCTGGGCAATCCCATCGACGGCAAAGGTCCAATCAACGCCAAGGCGACCGACGCGATTGAGAAAATTGCCCCTGGGGTTATCGCCCGTCAGTCGGTTGATCAGCCAGTGCAAATCGGCTTAAAAGCCATTGATGCCATGGTGCCAATCGGCCGCGGCCAGCGCGAGTTGATTATTGGTGACCGCCAAACCGGTAAAACGGCGATTGCGGTGGATGCCATCATCAATCAGAAAGGTACCGGCATTAAATGCGTTTATGTCGCGGTTGGTCAGAAGGCCTCCTCCATCGCCGCGGTAGTGCGCAAGCTACAGGAACACGGCGCCCTGGAGCACACCATCATTGTTGCGGCCTCCGCTTCCGATCCAGCAGCGATGCAGTTCATCGCTCCGTTTGCCGGCTGCACCATGGGCGAGTACTTCCGCGACCGCGGTCAGGACGCCCTGATTATTTATGATGACTTGACCAAACAAGCGTGGGCCTATCGCCAGATCTCCCTGCTGCTGCGTCGCCCTCCCGGTCGTGAAGCTTACCCCGGGGATGTTTTCTATCTGCACTCTCGTCTGCTCGAGCGCGCAGCGCGGGTCAACGCCGACTACGTCGAAAATTTCACCAAAGGTGAAGTAAAAGGCAAAACCGGCTCTTTGACGGCGCTGCCGATTATTGAAACTCAGGCAGGTGACGTTTCGGCGTTTGTTCCTACCAACGTGATTTCGATTACCGATGGTCAAATCTTTCTTGAGACCAGTTTGTTCAACTCGGGTATACGCCCGGCGATGAACGCGGGTATTTCGGTATCTCGAGTGGGCGGCGCTGCGCAGACCAAGATCATTAAGAAATTGTCCGGCGGCATTCGTACTGCGCTTGCTCAGTACCGCGAACTTGCGGCTTTCTCCCAGTTTGCCTCCGATTTGGATGAAGCGACTAAAGCACAGCTCGAGCACGGTCAGCGCGTCACTGAATTGATGAAGCAAAAGCAATATACGCCACTTTCCATTGCGGAGATGGGTGTGCTCTTGTACGCGGCTAACGAAGGATATTTGAAAGATATACCAGTGGAAAAAATTGGCGCTTTCGAAGAATCTCTGCGGTCATTTATGCGCGCCGAATACGGCGAGTTCATGAATGAAATCGTCGCCACCGGCAACTACAGTGCGGATATCGAAAATACTATCAAGACCGCATTGAGCCGTTTCAAGTCGACTCAAACCTGGTAAGTGCCTCTTAGCCGCCCGCAGGGCGGCTAAGATCTGACAGAGAGTGAACAATGGCCAGCGGAAAAGAGATACGCACCCAGATCGGTAGCATCAAAAACACGCAAAAGATCACCAGTGCTATGGAAATGGTCGCGGCGAGCAAGATGCGCCGCGCTCAGGAGCGCATGCAAAAAGGCAAGCCCTACTCCCAACGGATTCGCGCCGTGGTTGGGCATCTTGCCAATGCAAATCCCGAATATCAGCACGCCTATCTGCAGGAACGCGAAGTTAATCGTGTCGGTATTATTGTGATATCGACCGATCGCGGATTGTGTGGCGGCCTGAATATCAATGCCTTCAAAAAAGCCATAGTCGAAAGCAAGTCCTGGGTGGACGCGGGTGTCCAAGTTGAGTTCTGTTTGATTGGCGCCAAGGCCTCGGCATTTTTCAAAAGTGTTGGCGGCAATATAGTGGCATCGGTCCGCGACTTAGGCGAAGAGCCTTCGCTCAATCACTTGATTGGCAGCGTGAAGGTAATGCTCGATGCATTTTCCAACGGTGCCATCGATAAATTACTGTTGGTTGGCAATGAATTTGTCAACACCATGACTCAGAAGCCCTATACCCTGCAGCTGTTACCGATCCCGCCCGATGAAGACTCCAAGATCAACCACCAGTGGGATTACATCTACGAGCCGGGTGCGCGCGAACTACTCGATGGCTTATTGGTGCGTTATATCGAGTCGCAGGTGTATCAGGCGGTTGTCGAAAATGCGGCGTGCGAACAAGCCGCACGAATGATTGCGATGAAAAACGCCACCGATAACGCCGGCAATATCATTGACGAATTGCAACTTGCTTATAACAAAGCGCGGCAAGCGGCCATCACTCAAGAGCTGTCCGAAATTGTCAGCGGCGCCGCAGCGGTTTGATGCTTCGATCAGATTTTATTTTTTGAATTTAAGTTAGAGGAAACTCCAATGAGTAGCGGACGTATCGTGCAAATTATCGGTGCGGTGATCGACGTGGAATTCCCGCGCGACGCCGTCCCCAAGGTTTACGACGCATTAACGGTTGCCGGCAATGGCTTGACGCTTGAAGTCCAACAGCAGTTGGGTGACGGAGTGGTCCGCGCTATTGCCATGGGTTCATCCGAAGGTCTCAGCCGCGGCCTGGAAGTAGAAAATACTAACAATCCTGTATCGGTTCCAGTGGGCATTGAAACCTTGGGCCGCATCATGGATGTGCTGGGTAATCCCATTGATGAAAAAGGCCCTATCGGTGAGCAGGCACGCGCTGCCATTCACCGCAAAGCGCCCGCTTATGACGAACTGGCGGCTTCCGACGAGCTGCTGGAAACCGGCATTAAGGTTATCGACTTGGTCTGTCCCTTTGCCAAGGGCGGTAAAGTCGGCCTGTTTGGTGGCGCCGGCGTGGGCAAGACCGTCAACATGATGGAATTGATCAACAACATTGCCACGGAGCACTCGGGTTTGTCTGTGTTTGCCGGTGTCGGTGAGCGCACGCGTGAAGGCAACGACTTCTACCACGAGATGCAGGAAGCGGGCGTTGTTAACGTTGAAGATTTCAAAAAATCTAAAGTGGCCATGGTCTACGGCCAAATGAACGAGCCACCGGGTAACCGTCTGCGCGTAGCTTTGACCGGTTTGACCATGGCGGAAAAATTCCGCGATGAAGGCAAAGACGTTCTGCTGTTTGTCGACAATATTTACCGCTATACCCTGGCCGGTACCGAAGTGTCGGCCTTGCTGGGTCGTATGCCTTCGGCGGTGGGTTATCAGCCGACGCTGGCGGAAGAAATGGGCGTTCTGCAAGAGCGCATCACCTCTACTAAAACCGGTTCTATTACGTCTATTCAGGCGGTTTATGTTCCGGCGGACGACTTGACCGACCCCTCTCCGGCCACCACCTTTGCGCACTTGGATTCTACGGTGGTTCTGTCGCGAGATATCGCGGCCAAAGGTATCTACCCGGCGATCGACCCGCTCGACTCCACGTCGCGCCAGTTGGATCCGCTGATCATCGGTCAAGAGCATTACGAAATTGCTCGCGGCGTGCAGTCTGTACTGCAACGTTATAAAGAGCTGAAAGACATTATTGCGATTCTGGGTATGGATGAGTTGTCTGAAGAAGATAAGCTCACCGTTTACCGCGCGCGTAAGATCGAGCGCTTCTTATCGCAGCCTTTCCACGTGGCAGAGGTCTTCACCGGTGCGCCGGGTAAATACGTGTCCTTAAAAGATACTATTGCCGGCTTTAAGGGCTTGCTGAATGGTGACTATGATCACCTGCCAGAACAGGCCTTCTATATGGTTGGCACCATCGATGAAGCCATCGAAAAAGCCGAGAAAATGAAGTAACGGCCCGCATCGGGTGAATCACGAGGAAGGCTTATGGCTATGACAATCCATTGCGATATCGTCAGTGCGGAGACGGAGATTTTTTCCGGCCTGGTTGAAATGCTGATTGCGGCGGGTGCGGAAGGTGATCTGGGTATCTGTTACGGCCACGCCCCACTGCTCACCAGCCTGCAACCCGGCCCGGTGAGAATCAAAAAGCAAGGCGGTGAAGAGGAAATCTACTATGTATCCGGTGGTTTTCTCGAAGTGCAACCAAGCACCATTACGGTGTTGGCGGATACTGCTCTGCGTGCCGGAGATATGGACGAGGTAGCGGCGCTGGAAGCGAAAAAAGAAGCTGTACAGGCACTGCAAAACCAAAGTGGCGAATTGGATTATTCTCGCGCTGCGGTGCAATTGGCTGAAGCGGCTGCGCAATTGCGTACGCTGCAGGCGATCCGCAAAAAAATGGGTAAATGATGACAATATGTTGAAAAGGCAGCTTCGGCTGCCTTTTTTATTTCACACCCCTCTATTTATTTTCCAGGTTAAGCTTGTCTGCTTCGCTATTTGCCGGCACAAATGGCTAAAATACCCTCCTTTTATTAATAGCAGGAACCCCCATGTTGGAAGCGGTCATTCTCGCCGCGGGAAAGGGCACCCGCATGAAATCCAACCTGCCCAAAGTTATGCACCCCATCGCCGGCAAACCCATGCTAAATCATGTATTGGATAGTGCTGCGGAACTGGCCCCCGAGAAGATTCATCTGGTATTAGGTCATGGGGCGGAGGTTATTCGCGAGCATATTGCTGCGAGCGCCAATCTGGACGTAGTACTACAAGAGCAGCAGCTGGGAACGGGCCACGCGGTGATGCAGGTGCTGCCAAAGCTCTCCCCCGCCTCTACGACTTTAATTCTGTATGGCGATGTACCGCTGATCCGCGCCGATACTTTGCGGCGTTTAGCGGCACTGGCAAATGACCAGACCCTCGCACTGCTGACCGTGCGCCTTGCCGATCCGACGGGCTATGGCCGTATTTTGCGCGATGAGCAGAACCTGGTCGCGGCGATCGTAGAGCAGAAAGACGCAACCCCGGAACAATTGGCGCTCAATGAAGTGAACACGGGTTTTATGGCGATACCGTCACAGTTCCTGCGCGAGTATCTGCCGCAACTGAGCAATCAAAATGCCCAGGGCGAGTATTATTTGACCGACATTATCGCCCTCGCACGCGCCAGCGGCTTGACTGTCACCTCGTTGGAAACGGCTTATCCGTATGAAGTCCAGGGCGTGAATAACCGTCGTCAACAAGCGCAATTGGAGCGACAGTATCAAAGTCTGTTAGCGGAGCGCTTGATGGATGAGGGCCTGACCCTGTTGGATCCCGCGCGCTTTGATTGTCGCGGCCAGTTGAGAACCGGCGCTGACTGCGTGATCGACGTCAATTGTGTGTTCGAAGGCACCGTCCATTTAGGCAACAATGTGCAGATCGAAGCTAACTGCGTTATCCGCAACGCGACAATTGCAGATGGGACGCGAATTCACGCCAACACTGTTATAGAAGACGCGGAAATTGGCGCGGATTGTCATATAGGACCTTTTGCCCGCATTCGCCCCGGCTCCAGCTTTGCCCGCGGTGCGCGCGTAGGGAATTTTGTCGAGACCAAAAAAACTTGCTTAGGCGAAGGCAGTAAAATCAACCATCTCAGCTATGTGGGGGATGCCGAGGTCGGCGCGAATGTGAACATTGGCGCGGGCACCATCACCTGCAACTACGATGGCGTCAATAAACATAAAACCTATATTCACGACCAAGTGTTCGTCGGCTCCAACACCGCTTTGGTAGCACCCGTGGAAATTGGCGAAGGTGCTACCATCGCGGCGGGATCGACCATTACCCAAAATATTCCACCTCGCCAACTCGGGGTGGCGCGTGAACGTCAGCGCAATATCGAGGGCTGGCACCGGCCCAAAAGGTAAATTCATATCGGATTAAGGCAGCGGCACCTAAGCTTCGTCGTTTGCAAATATCGGGTTCACTGGTGGAGACCAAATTATGTGTGGAATTGTGGGCGCAGTGGCGCAACGGGATGTAAGTGAAATTTTGTTGGAGGGCCTGCGACGACTCGAATACCGAGGTTACGACTCTGCCGGTGTCGCCGTCTTGGATGCTCAGCAGCAGTTGCAGCGAGTGCGGTGCTTAGGCAAGGTCAAAGTCCTCGCCGATGCTCTGGCGCGTGAACCCCTTCAAGGCGGAACAGGTATTGCCCACACTCGCTGGGCTACCCACGGTCAGCCCAGTGAGCGCAACGCGCATCCCCATGTCTCCAATGATCGCGTCGCGGTGGTTCACAATGGCATCATCGAAAACTATGCCAAGTTGCGCACCCAACTCCAGGCCCAGGGGTTTGTTTTCACCTCAGATACCGACACTGAAGTGATCGCTCACTTAGTCGAGCGAGAGCTAAAATCGGCAGTTAGTCTGCGGCAAGCGGTGCAAAATACGGTGGCGCAACTTGAGGGCGCCTATGGCATGGTGGTCTTGGACCAGAAAGATCCCGAGCGTTTGCTGTTGGCGCGCTCCGGCAGCCCCATGGTAATTGGCTTGGGTATTGGTGAGAATTTCGTTGCTTCCGATCCCCTTGCACTGCTCCCCGTCACCCGCCGCTTTATCTATTTGGAAGAAGGTGACGTTGCTGAAATCACTCGCCGCGACGTCGATATCTACGCCGCCGACGGCAGTTTGGTGAGCCGCGAAATCCGCGAAAGTAGCGCGACCTATGACGCCGGCGATAAGGGCCCCTACCGCCACTTCATGCTCAAGGAAATTCACGAGCAGCCGCTGGCGGTCAGCAACACCCTGGAGGGGCGCTTAAGTGAAAACAGCGTTCTCGACCAAACCTTTGGCAACGATGCCGCCGAGCTGTTGAGCAAAGTCGAACACGTCAAAATCGTTGCCTGTGGCACCAGCTACCATTCGGGACTGGTGGCGAGCTACTGGATAGAAGCTATTGCCGGTGTGTCTTGCAGTGTGGAAATCGCCTCGGAATTCCGCTACCGCAAATCCGTAGTGCATCCCAACAGTTTGTTGGTGACCATTTCTCAGTCGGGTGAAACGGCGGACACTCTAGCGGCTTTGCGCTTGGGCAAAACCTTAGGCTACGTGACCAGCCTGGCGATTTGTAACGTCGCCGGCTCGTCGTTGGTACGCGAATCCGATTTGGCCTTTATGACGCGTGCCGGAACGGAAATCGGAGTAGCTTCGACCAAAGCCTTCACTACCCAGCTGGTCGGCTTGGCAATGTTGGTGCTCGCCCTGGGCAAAAATCGCAATATGAGCTCTGAGCGTCAAAAAGAACTGACCGAGGCCCTAAGAAGCTTACCGGGGTTATTAGAAGAGACCTTAAAACTGGCGCCAGTTATCGAATCCTTGGCGGAAGATTTTGCCGAAAAGCAACATGCGCTATTTTTAGGCCGCGGCGAGCAATACCCCATCGCCATGGAAGGTGCGCTTAAGTTAAAAGAGATTTCTTATATCCACGCGGAAGCTTATGCCGCTGGGGAGCTAAAACATGGCCCCCTAGCACTCATCGATGCTGACATGCCGATTATTGTCGTGGCACCGAATAATGATTTATTAGAGAAGCTCACCTCCAATATTGAGGAAGTGCGCGCGCGGGGTGGCGTACTCTATGTCTTCGCCGACCAGTGCGCCCATTTTCAACCTTCGTCCGATATGAAGGTGATCAACTTGCCTCATTGCCACGATTGGTTGACGCCCATCGTCTACACTTTGCCATTGCAGCTGCTGTCGTATTATGTTGCCGTGATTCGCGGTACCGACGTGGATCAGCCGCGCAATCTGGCCAAGTCGGTGACGGTGGAATAGTCGGCCGCGCTCCGCTTGGTACTGCTGAGTAAGCGCCAGAAGTTAAGAGGTGAAATGTGAAACCAGAGCTGGCTCTGTGTTACTACCCAACAGCGGTGGCTTTTATTGACGACAGTCAGAGTTTTCTATCTGCGGTTGAATTGGCAATGTCCAGCCAGTTCACCTGCATTACCTTCAATGATCCGATCCGCGCCCTGAACCACTCCAATAATCTCAATAAAGTGAATTGGAATGCCTTCAGCGAGCACGACTATAACTACGCCAGCGACTCCGAACAATTCATCAAAAGTACGCTCAATCTGTCCATTAATAAAATATCCGACAGTGGGCGCTATGAAGAGATATCGGTGGTAGTGGTGGACTACGATATGCCGGGGATGAATGGTATCGAGTTTTGTAAGAACCTGAAAAACCCGAATATCAAAAAAATTCTACTCACGGGGCAAGCGGGGTCGGACGAGGCTATCAAAGCTTTTAATAACAATATCATCAATTATTACATCAAAAAATCGGACGATGATTTGTTTGAAACCCTAAGCCGCGCTATTCGAGAGATGCAGAATCGATACTTTATCGACATATCCTCCTACATCAAAATTCGCGCAATTGATAATAAGCAGTCGCTCTTCAATGACGCGAAGCTGTCAGAGCACTTCAGCAATATCCTTGAGGCGAATGACATCACCGAATATTATTTTCTCACCAACCCGCCGCGCTATCGACTCAAGGCACGAGACGGCAACTCTTCTCTCTTTTTGGTTTACAGTCGCTACGACTTAAATGAACAGATTCGCGTAATCAAAGAAGAAGCCGGTCCCGCATGGTTATTGGATGCACTAAAAACGGGGCTTTATGTTCCCTACTTTCAATCGCGCGATGGCTTTTATGACCCCGATACCTTCGACCCCGCCAACACCATCTATGTGGCCGAAGTGGTGGAAGGGCTCGACACCTATTTTTGTACCCACATTACCGATGACTCCAGACCATTGGAGCCTGTGTTAACGCCCAGCCAACCTTTTTACCATTGATTCTATTTATCGCTATATGACGCGCCACCTCGCCATAACGCCTAATTGTCCGATCCACTGGCTTGTCACTTGTCGTATATAAACATGCTGGAGCGGCTGGATAAGGTATTGGTAGACCAGGGGTTGGCGCAATCCCGAACCCAAGCACAAAAGCTCGTGGAAGCGGGTGTTGTGCAGGGGAGGCTCTACGGTCAGTGGCAGTCCCTGGGTAAGTCGGCGCAAAAAATTCCACCCGACACGCCATTGCGAGCAGGTGAAATTGCCGAGCTGCGTTTTGTTTCTCGCGCTGGACTAAAGCTGGATCTGGCGCTCAACACCTTGGATGAGCGAAACCATTTTTCGCCGATGGGGCTGTCCGGCTTTCTTCGTGGTGCTTCCGCTCTCGATGTGGGCCAATCTACCGGTGGTTTTACCGATTGTTTATTGCAGCGTGGTGTGCGCCAAGTGGTGGGTATCGACGTGGGGCACAACCAGCTCTCCCCTGCTCTACGTGAGCATTCAGCGGTGATTTTTTTTGAAGGCGTCAACGCGCGGGAAATGCCGGTACCGGAATTATTGGCCCACAGCCCCGAAGGTTATGACTTGGCGGTAATGGATGTGTCTTTTATTTCCCAGACGCTAATTATTCCGAGCCTCCCCCCTTTGCTGGAAAATGATGGTTACTTGTTGAGTTTGGTAAAGCCCCAGTTTGAAGTGGGCGCAAAAAATCTTGCCAGAGGTGGCCTAGTCAAAAACGAGCAGCTGTACGAGGAAGTACAAAGAAAAATTACCAAGTGCGCCGCGCACGCCGGATTTAAGGTAATGGACTATTTTCCGTCTGCCTTAGAAGGGGGAGACGGAAATCGAGAGTTTTTTATGCTCTGTCGACACTCTAATATTCGGAGTCGCAACTGATGCTGGATGATTTTTATCGAGTCCCGGACGCGATGGCGGATTGGAGAGGGTTGCGCAGTGAAGGCTACCTGGGGGATGCGTGTATTCCATGCGCCGACGGCAGTGATCTAAAACTAAAAGATTTGCCGCCGCTATTGCGCACCTTATTGGTTACCGACGGCACAGTGACAAAAGTACTCGAGGCCTATTTTTGGGAGCCGGTGGAAGTTAAAGCTCTGCACTTGAATGTCACGAGCATCGCGCAGCCTATTCCTTGGTTAAGCTTGGATGCCGCTGAGGAAGTATTGGTCCGCCGCGTTGCATTGCGCGGCATTCACAGCCACCGGGCTTACGCTGAGGCCTTATCCGTGGTAACCCTCGAAGAGTTCGATCCCCCCATGCGCGAAGCCTTAGTGTGCGGCCGCGTGGGCATCGGTGTTTTGTTGCGCGAGTCGAACCTGGAAACCTATCGAGAAATTGTCGCAGTTGACGCGGAGCGAGATGCGCAGACGCAAGACTTACACATCCACCGCACCTATAGAATCACCCGTGGCAGTAAGCCGGTGATTCTGATTCGCGAAAGCTTTCCTTGGAATCTCTACCAATCTGCTCCTCTTTGACTTGGCTGGCTCTTGCTATAATGCTGGGCTTTTAGCCAAGCCCGGACCTCCATGTTTTTTACCGATCAGCGGCACCAGTTTTTTAAGCCCCTTACCACTAAGTATCGTCAGCAAGTGGTGGAGTGCTTGTGCTTGTTGCATCAGCGTCTTTATGGCGCTACCGCTGAGTATGGTCAATCCCTGAGCCGGGAGCAGGTGATCGATATCTTTGAGGAAGCGTTGGCACGGGCGCCGCTGTTGGAGGCGGATGGTGAGGAGTTAGATCAGCGTTTCAAAAGCAATCGAGAACAGGCCAACTGGATTTTGAAATTACTTCTCGATCACGGTTGGATGGAGCGTAAAGTCGATACCGCGACCCTGCAGACGACCTACCCTCTCACCCGTGCCGGCCGACTGTTCGCATTACCTCTGGAAGAAATGGATCGCCGTCGGGTGCGCACGCGCCATCGCAACACGCGTAATACGCTCAACTCGCTGGAAGCCTTCGCCAGCCGCGGTGAAGTGCACGACTTATTGGATGCCTTGGAATACTCCGAGCGCATTATTGCCGATTTCACTGATGTCATAAGCGAGCTGGAAGAGCGCAAGCGAGATTTGGTTAAGCAAGTGGAATCTCAACTGTTGGTACAACAGGCGACGGATCAGTTTTTCGAGTTTATGGAGAAACGCTTCCAGCCAGACTTATCGGTGCGCTTGTCCGCCGATAGTGTGGAAAAGCACCGGGACCGCATCTCCCAAGTCATTCAAAAAATTCGTCGCAAAGACAAAAATTTTTTGCGTGAATCCGAGCAGCGTTTACGCGCTTTAGCGCCAGAGTTGATCGAGCCCAACCAGTCGGTGTTGTGGACAACACTCGACACCATTGAAACACGCATGCGCAACGCCTCGGATACTATGTTGCCCGCGCTACGACTTGCGCTACAAAGCTTCACTAAGCGGGCGGATATTATTATTCGGCAATTGAGTTATATGTCAGCCGGTCGCGACGACATGGCTCTGATCGCCTGTGATTATTTGGCGTCACTCGAAGATGCTGACCGCAGTGCTTGTTTAGAGCGCATAGGTGATCGACTCTCTTCGGTGACGGTCGCCTTAGTTGATCCTGGGCAGGTCAAGTTGAGTACGCGCAAACAACCAGCGCAAGTAGATTCGAGCTTGCAAGAACAAAATGATCTGAATCCAGAAGCGCAAAAAGACATTATGATTCAGGCGCTATTGGACCAAGCTTTCGTGTTGAACAACCAAACGCTGACGGATTACATAAAAAAAGTACTGCGCGATGGTCGACGGGTGAGCTCTCGCGATCTGCCGATTCAAGATGCGAGGGAATTGCTTGCTGCTGCCCATATTATTGAGCTGGGTTCCATCAACCAACGGAGCAGTGACTTCGAATTTCATGTGAGTTACGCCAATAAAGAACCCTTCGCAAACCGATACTTTGCTCAAGCGGATGAATTCGTGATAGAGCTAAGAGAAAAATCAGGAAATACTCCTAATGCTTAAAGACTGGCTGAGCGATCAACTTAAAGATAAACACATCAGCATCGATGAGTTCAGCGAATTACTAATCCGTCTTTTGGATTACGGAGTGCTGTGCCGAGATGAAAGTGCGGTGGAGCAAAAACTCTACGACCGATTCATCCAGTGTGAGGAGTTAGTAGAGGAGTATCTCAGCGTAATCGCATTGCGCTTGGACCATAATCGTCGCTTCTGCTTTGTGCGAGTGTTTCCTCCGGGTGCGCAAGTGCCGGGGCTTCAGGATGAAGACCAGCAGCCATTTAACGGGGGCATGCGCGCCCGCTTAAGTCAAATGGAGGTGGCGCTAGTTTTGGTGCTGCGAATCGAATATGCCAAGCAGCTGCGTGAAGGCCGAGTGGACGAAAACGGTTGTGTTTTAGTCTCTATAGAATCCTTGAGTATTGCATTTAACAACCTACTAAAACGTTCATTGCCGGAAAATCTTACCGAGCGCAAAGCCCTGTTGCGTCGCATGCGCCAATTGCGCCTGGTGCACTACCAACAGGAGGACGATTTGGATAATACGGAAAGTTGGTTGCGCATTCGTCCTGCAATTACCAGCTTTGTCACTGATGAAGCTTTGGAAGGACTGCAAGACGGCGTCTTAAAGTCGGATAAGGAAAAAGCGAGCGCGGCTAAGGATTCAGTCGAAAATCATACCTCCCTATTCGAAGGCGGACATTAATGTTTCTCAAGCGCGCCATCTTAATAAACTGGGGCAATATCCCGCAGATCGAATTGGAATTTGGGCCGGTCAACTTATTTTCCGGCGGCAATGGCTCGGGCAAGACGACCGCCGCCGATGCGATTCAGGCACTGATGACCGCAGCCCATGAAAATCTTTTTGCTTTTAACCCCGGTCAAGATGAAACCACCCAAAAGGGGCGTGGCGGTAAGCAAGTGCGTACCCTCGCCTCTTACCTGTTGGGTTGCGACGATGGCAGCTATGCGCGAACCGGAACTCACGATGCCTATGTCGCCGGCGTTTTCTACCCAACCGAAGGCGAAGACGGAGAACCCTTTACCGCGGTTATGGCCATGCGCGGCCATTTGGAGAAATCTGGTGCAACCAAACAGGCGCGTTTGGATGAACTGTTCTTTTTAATCATTCCTCTTGAACAGCTGAGTTTGAGCGAATTTGTTAAGCAGGAAAAAGACCGCCGCTATCTGGTACCTTTAGAACGCATAGTTCCGAACCTCAAAAAGCAATTCGGTGCTGGAGCAATAGAGGTCTATGATAAAAAAGGCGCTTACTTACGTCGGTTGTATGGCGCTTTGCGGGGACGCAAAGATCCAGTGTCAGATCGCGAGGCTCGTCATGCAGCGCGGACCTTTTCCGGTTTTATGGCCTATAAGCCCGTAAAAAGCATTCACGAATTTGTCGCCGGTGAAATCCTTGAGCCCCGTGATTTAGGCGAGGCCATTCGCACCGTTTCCGATTTAATGAAAACCATTCACGACATGGAGGCCAAAGCGGCAGCAATTAAGGAGACGGTGCAGCTTCTAGAGCGCGCCCGCGAGGTTTCCACTCGCTATAGCCACCACTGGACCAATCGACTCGTCGCCCAGTTTGCTTGTGCCAGTGCACATTTGTGGCAAGTGCAGCAGGTTTATATCAAAAGCAAAAATGAACAGAAAAATCTGCAACAAAGCATTCATGAACTGCAGGATAGAATCGAACAAATCGATCAACAGCGTCAGCAATTGCACAGCGCTATTGTGAATTTAGAAGCGCGGCGCCAGGGTGTGCCCGCTCTGCGGGATAAAGACTTACTGCAAGAAGAAATCAGCCGTCAACAGAAGAAGCTTGTTGAGTTTTCCCGACCGGTTCTTACCCATTTACAACAGCTGCAGCACAATATAGAAGCGGCAGAAGATTTATTGGAGCAACTGCAGAAGACATCTGTTGCGACGGATGTACCGGTTTTGCAGCAGCAAAGTTTTATTCAGCTGACGCGAACGATCGCCCAAAATACCGCTGCCCGTGAGCTGGATGCGCGCCAACTCCTCAATCAAGATTGGATTGATCCAAGTAATCTGAACGAAAAAATCAACGCCATTATTGGTTGGCAAAATCAGCAAAACCGCTGGGTAGAACAGATTTCGGCTAGCGACGATGAAGGTTTGCGCGAAGCGGCTTATCGCCTGGTCGCTCGCCGCAACGAGCACCGTCAGCGACTACAGCGCGAGTTGGCAGAAAAAACACGCGAAATTCATCTGCTGAAAGATCAGCAAGTGAAATACCCTCCCTATGTTGAGCAGGCTCTTAAAGCCATTCGCGAAGCCCTTCCCGCTGCAGATCCGAAAATTCTATGTGACTATGTTGAGGTGGTTGATGCGCGCTGGCAGATGGCCATAGAAGGCTACATGGGTGGCGCTCGCTTCGGCATTATGGTGGAGCCCGAGTGGGAAGCTGAGGCAATCCGCACGGTGCGCAACATGCGCTCGGATCGCCATAGCAAAGCCCGAATTATTCAGGGCATTAAAGCGGCTCGAGACGCGGAGCGCACCCACTGTCCGCCTAACTCTATTATTGAGCTTATGGCCTTTAGCCACAGCATAGCTGCGGACTATTTAAAAGTGTCCTACGGCAGCGTGGTTCAGGTACCCGATGCGGATGCGCTGAAAACCACGGCGCGCGGTTTGACCGCAGATGGGATGGCATCGGGCAACTACGCCATGTGGCGATGCGATTTGAGCGAAGCTGAGTTGGTGTTTGGTAAATCCGCGCGGCAGCGAGCACTTAAGGCCAAGGAGCTGGAGTTGGAACGCTTAATATTGGCGGTGCGGGAAGCCGAGGATGCCTATCAGCAAGCCTTGCGATTGCAGGAGGTTTGCCAGCGAGTGAAGTCCGTACACTTGCACCAGCTACTCCAGGATATGCTGCATATACAAGCTCAGCTACAGAGCGCCGAGGTTGCCCTTGCCAATCTCGACTTAAAAGATGTGGAATTCCTCGAACAGGAACTGCAGCATAAAAAGTCGGAGTACAAAGCCTGCGAACACGACGCCAAACAACAGGAGCAAACGCTGGGCGGATTGTTGCAACAACAACGCAGCACAGATCAATCCATTCGCCAATTAGCCGATCGACAAGAGCTACTCGCAGCGGAAAAGGATCGAGCTGAACAAGACGTTATGGCGATCCAGCAGGTTCTTCCTCGTTTTGATGCGGAGACCGCGCTACAGGAAGCTGAACAGGAAGCGCAAAATCCAGATGTGGATTACGAGCAGCGTATTCGCCAGCACACAGATCAGCTAAACCTTCAAGAGCGAGAATTATTTAAAATTATTCAGCTTCATAATCAGACTGCTGCAACACAAGACCAGCTGATTTACGATACCGCGTTTTCCGAGCTCCACTCACTAAAATTCTTTAAGCACTGGATAAACCTGTCGGGCAGTATAGAAGCCCTCCACAATCGTCTAAAAAATAATATTCTGATTGAGCGGCACCGCCAGCTGAAGCAATTGAAAGACAGCTTTAACACCGCTTTCGTAACCAATCTTTGCCACTCAATTTATCAAGCGATTAATGAAGGGAAAAATATTCTTGAAGATCTGAACCACGAATTAAAGCAGCACTGCTTTGGCAGCGACCGAGAGCGCTTCTACTTTGCCATGGAGTGGGTGCCGGAATATCAAGAATATTGGCAGTTCTTCAAAACCATTATTAATACGCCCAACTTGGGAGATGGCGCTACCTTATTTGAGCTCGATCTGCCGGCAAAACATGCGGCGACCCGAGACCGGCTGTTGGCCATGTTGTTAGATGAAGATCAGCAAACTGCGCACCGAGAGTTGGCGCGCATTAGTGACTATCGCAACTACCGGCGCTACGAAATTTATAAGCAGCCAGAAAATAAAGAACCGATCGCCCTGAGCCAATATGGCACAGGGTCTGGTGGTCAGCTGGAAACGCCTGCATATATTATTCGCGCTGCGGCCGTGACTTCTGCCTTTCGCTTTAATGAAGGTAAATCCCATCTGCGCATGGTGATGGTGGACGAAGCTTTTTCCAAAATGGATGAAACCCGCTCGCGTGAAGTGATTCGCTATTTAACGGAAAGCCTAGGCTTACAGCTTATTTTTATTATGCCGACCAGCAAATCCGGCCCGTTTCTGGACATGATCAGCAATCAGTTTGTTTACAGCAAATGCGCGACGGAAACGCCGGTGGGCGAACTTAAGACACGAGTGCTGGTGGACCGCAAAGTGTGCCGTCAGGATCAGATCGCACGTCTTTGGGCGAATCATCGCAAGACGATTCGACATCAGGCAGCATTGGACTTTATGGATGGGATTTGGGAGCAGGAAGGCCACACAAACTAAGCCTACCGGCTTCTCAACAAAGGCTGACAAATATGCAAAGCATCAATCACTTCCTTTTCCTGGCGGCGGTCAATGGGTTTCTTGCTGTGGCACTCGGCGCCTTTGGTTCTCATGGCCTTAAAGCGCGTTTGAGTGACTACCATCTTGGTATTTGGCAAACCGCAGTGCAATACCACTTCTACCACGCCATTGCGCTCTGTCTAATTGGCGTCTTGTGGCATAAGTCGGTGAGCACCCCTTGGCTCAATGCTTCGGGATATCTCTTCCTCGTGGGCATAGGGCTGTTCTGCGGTAGTCTCTATTGGTTAGCCTTTGGCGGCCCTCGCTGGTTGGGGCCGGTGACGCCTTTAGGCGGGCTCTGTTTCTTGCTCGGCTGGCTGTGTTTGGCAGTGACCGCCCTGCGTTTCGGCCGGTTATAAGGCGGAGTCGATAGGTGAGGAAGTTTCTTAATCGCTCCGGCTTTGCCTGGGTTCTTCAGATCTTGCTGGTGATGTACTTAATTCAGATCGCCAACGAACTGACCGGCGGGGCACTGCGCGTCTTTGGTATTTATCCGCGCGAGCCTTCGAGCTTACTTTTTATTTTTACCGCACCTTTTGTGCATGGCAGCTGGCTTCATCTGATCAATAACTCCATCGGCTTACTGATTTTCAGTGGTTTTTGCTTAGTTCGAGGTAAGCGGTTCTATTGGCGATGCAGCCTGTTGATTATTGTCATGGGCGGATTGCTAGTCTGGATTTTCGGGCGCCCGGCTGTTCATATTGGCGCGAGCGGTTGGATATTTGGCCTGTGGAGTCTCAGCATCGCCCTGGCGTGGTTTGAAAAAAGCGTCATCAATATCCTCATCGCTCTTACGGTTATTCTGTTGTACGGCGGAATGGTTCTCGGCGTGCTTCCCAGTCAGCCGGGTGTTTCCTTCGAAGGCCATGCCTTCGGAGCGCTTTCAGGTGTCATTGCTGCCGCGACCTACGGTCGCCGCCATCGCCGCTGGAAGATGCGTTAATCGATAAACGGCTTCATCCCGTTTGGGTTTCTGGCCTCGCTTTTGCATGGGGCCATTAGATTGAAAGCCCAATATACTCCATCCACTGAGCGACGAAAATTTTTACAGTAACCCTTTGAAACTATTGGTAATTTTTTATTCCAGTTTTTTCGGTAATTTACCCGATTTTCCGTTGCAATTAGGCGCCGGGTTCGCTTATCGTTAGCCCGCTGGCGCAAATGAAGCTGACAGCTCCATCCAACGATAGACGCACAAATTTTTTCTCTGCAAGGCTTTGCAAGGTTGTGTTGCACATCTATCAGGGACGTACCAGCTCAGTTACAACACAATTGAATTATGGAGAACTCTATATGGCCGTTTATATCGAATATGATGGAATTCCTGGCAACGTGACTGCCGAAGGTTTTGCTGATCACATTTCCGTTCACTCAGTTCAGTTTGGCGTAGGTCGTGGCATCACCATGGAGGCGGGTCATATGGCCAACCGTGAAGCCACTCGCCCAAGCCTGAGTGAAATCACCTTCACCAAAAATGCTGACATCGCATCTACCCCACTTTTCAAAGAATCCGTAACAGGTTCTACTGGCAAATTGGTAAAAATCAAATTTGTTCAAACTGGTGCAGATAAAGTAGTTCAATACATGGATTACGAACTGCACGATTGTTTGGTTAGTGGATATTCACTCTCCGCTAGCGGCGAAAGCGATCCAGTAGAAAGCATCACCCTGAGCTACGCTAAAATCCTGGTTAACTACCATGATTTCGACAAGAAAAATGCTGGCAAGAGCCCGCAGCGCGCTGGTTATGATCTGACTACAGCTAAGCCGCTGTAAGCTAATAGGTACAGGCACATTAGTGCCCTATCTCGGAAATAGCCTGTAAGCGAAGCGAGCAGGCTATTTGCAGTTGTGGGGTGTTGATAATCGCAACAGCTGGTCAATATTGACTCCTCAAGGACGAGCTGGGTACGACTTTTAATGCTCAGACTTCAGACAAGGTGACTGTTTATGGGTCAAATTACGCAAGAACATCGTCTGATTTCCATCACGGATTTCTCCCTCGGTAAAGATACCTTCGTTATCACCTCGCTCAGCGGAACCGAGTATATCTCCGGTCTGTTTGAGTACGAGTTAGAGCTCTATTCCGATAATCACCAGATTACACCCGACAAAATCGTTGGCAAATCGGCCACTGTAAAAATTCAGGATGAGCAAAAACGGTGTTTCAACGGCTTTATCTCATCATTCACATTTGGCGAAGTAGGCCCGCATAATTATCGCCGTTATCGAATGACGATGGTGCCCTGGTTGTGGTTCCTTACACGCACGCAAAACAACCGGATTTTTCAGGAAAAAAACACTAAGCAGATCGTTACCGAAGTGTTTAATAAACACGGCTTTAGTGATTTTGAATTCAAAGCCAGTGGTGGAAAAACTCGTGAATACTGTGTGCAGTATCATGAAAGCGACTTCCATTTTGTCTCGCGGCTTTTGGAAGAGGACGGCATAGCCTATTACTTTCAGCACACAGACGGTCAGCATAAGCTCATTCTCGTTGACCAACTCAATGCCTATGAAGAAGTGCAAGAAACCAATTTGGAGTATTCCAAAGGCAATATGCCGAACACCCAGATCCACCAGTGGGAGCACTTTCATCAGTTCAAAAAAGGCCATTGGACGCTTAACGACTACAATTTCAAAGAGCCGAAAAAAGACCTCAAAACATCGACTAAGAGTAAGAGTACCTTCGCCAATAATGCCAAGTTTGAGCATTATGAATATGCGAGCCTCTATGATTACTCCGCCGGGAACGAGCTGGTAAAAATCCGCTTAGAAGCAGAGGAAACGCTACGTGATCTAGTCGAGGGCGCGAGTGACTGCTCCAGTTTCTATGCGGGAGGAAAATTCAAACTCGCTAAACATGATACAGCGGCCGAGCGCGGCACCTACATTTTGGTATCTGTTCGCCACCATGTGACCGATGCAAGCTTTTTTTCCGGTCAGGAAGGTCAGCCCGAGTATTACAACGAATTTATCTGTATCCCCGAAGACATCCACTTCAGACCTCAGCCCATCCACGAAAAGCCTCTGATGAAAGGCCCGCAGTCGGCGATTGTTGTCGGCCCCGCCGGAGAAGAAATTTACATCGACGAGCACTGCCGCATTAAAGTGCAATTCTATTGGGACCGTGACGGCAAAAACGACGAAAACAGCACCTGCTTTATTCGCGTAGTGCAGAGTTGGGCAGGTAACCAGTGGGGTTCTTCCTTTATTCCTCGTATTGGCCACGAAGTTATCGTTAATTTCCTGGACGGTGATCCAGATCGACCCTTAGTGACCGGTTCGGTTTACAACGGCTGGAACAAGCCGGTTTACAGCTCGAAAACGCAAAGCGGCATAAAGAGTCGATCCACCAAGGGTGGCACAGCGCAGAACTTCAACGAATTTCGCTTTGAAGATAAAAAAGGCGGTGAACAAGTCTATCTGCATGCGGAGAAGGACTTCGATACCCATGTCGAAAATGACCAGAGTCTAACCGTTGAAGCCAACCGTAATAAAATGGTTGGTAAAAACGAGACTTATGAAGTCAAGGAAGACCGCAACAAGACGATCGGTGGGAATCAGACTGAGTCGATTGCCAAAAATATGACGTTCAGTGTGGGCAAAAATATCAATATTGATATTGGCGATAACCACACGGAAACAATTGGCAAGAACATGACGATCACTGTTGACAAGGATCTTCAGGAAAGTGTCAGCGGAAAATACACAGAGAAGGTCACCAAAGAATATTCTCTTAGTGCCAAAACCATCACTCTGCAGGCGGACGACCAAATCACACTCAAAACCGGATCGGCTTCTATCATCATGAAGAAAAATGGTGATATCACTATTTCCGGCAAAAATATTAATGTGAAAGGGTCTGGTAATGTGGTGCTCAAGGGCAGCAAGGTAACCAGCAACTGATTGTTATGACTGAATCTTCGCACTCATCAACAAATAGTTTGTTCATCGAAGCCCAGCCAGTTTTGGCGCCGGGTGAAATTATTTTGGGGCAACTCAAAGGTCTCGATGATCACGGAAATCCTTTGGTGGATTACGATTGCAATCCTGATGATGTGGCACAGATTGCGGTATCGACACTACCGGTCAGCCGTCAGCACCTA
Source organism: uncultured Saccharophagus sp. (assembly GCA_964482025.1). GTDB lineage: Bacteria > Pseudomonadota > Gammaproteobacteria > Pseudomonadales > Cellvibrionaceae > UBA5868. The sequence goes on from CAYZVN010000034.1 coordinate 27,329, forward strand.
GGGCGGCAAGTAGCATTACTGTTTGCCTCTGGAAATTTACGCAAACCCGTCATTATGGGTTTTATCCACAATCCGCTGGATGAATTGCTGGAAACCTTCTCCGATTCAAATACAAATCTCGAACAAATACCCCAAGAGCCTGTCAGTGCAAGCGACCTGGTAACTGTGGATGGCCGTCGGGTTGTGATCGAGGGGCAAGAGGAGATAGTCCTCAGATGCGGCGAATCCAGTATTACGTTGACCAAGGCAGGCAAAATCATCATTCGCGGTAAATATTTGCTGAGTCGGGCAAGTGGCACCAATCGCATTCTTGGTGGCTCGGTCCAGGTGAACTAATTCACCTCTCGGAGAGTTGATGTCCAAATGCTACAGCTGAAAAACAACACACCTTTTGCTGCGGCTATAACGGTTTTCCCGAATGAGCAGGGCGTTGACACGCTTTACACCATCGTTAAGGCTACATTTGTAGTCTTTCCGCACTTGGCTTTGGCACCAGAGCAAGCGGAACCTCAGAAAAAGGATGAATACATTGGCGAGCCTGGCGAATCGAGCCTGGTGATTGCCTCGGACTACCATACAGGCAAGGCCGGTACTGATGTGGTGATGACGGGGTCTGCTTGTAGCCCTGATATGCAAGAGGTTTCCCAGCTTGATGTTAGCCTCAACCTAGCCGGCGTACGCAAGACCATCAGAGTCTTTGGTGATCGGGCCTGGGAGCATGGTCGACCAACGCGAGCTAATCCCTTCACACAGATGCCGCTCACCTACGAGCGAGCATTTGGTGGTGTTTTATTGATGGATGGCCATGAGCATCAACGAGAAGAGCGAAACCCGGTTGGCTTAGGCTTTTATGGCGATCTTACAGCGACAGAGGTTGAGGGTTGGTCTCTGCCAAATTTGGAAAACCCACAACAACTGATTTATCACCCAAATGTTAAGCCTGCGCCCATCTGTTTTGCCCCTGTGGCGCCCCATTGGCATCCTCGAGTGAACTATGCGGGTACTTATGATGAACACTGGCAGCATAACCGTGCACCTTATCTGCCGGAGGATTATCAGCCCCGATTTATGAACATGGCACCGGCAGATCAGGTTTGTACCGGTTTTTTGCAGGGCGGTGAACCCATCTCGATTGTCGGCATGCACCCTATGGGTGAATTGAATTTTCACCTCCCCCGAATCACCTTGACCAACCATGTGCATATGCAGAATCGCGAGGTGGCGGTGCCTTTTGTTTTGGAGACCGTCCACTTACAGCCCAATCAACTACAGGTGAGCATGGTGTGGCGGTCCACCCTACCCTGCGATAAAAAGCTGCGAACCATTCGCCAAGTTAACGTCGGCATGAGCCGCGAAAGGAGCTAAAAATGGCACAGACAACGTTTGCTAACAGCCTTGGCATTGTTCATAAAGGAAGTGGGGGCTTGAGCATTGTGTTTCCTGATGTCTGCAAAACACCGCCCGGTCCGGTTCCCATCCCCTACCCCAATATCGGCATGGCATCAGATACCAGTAAGGGGCCTAAATCGGTAAAAACCGACGGTCAAATGCCCATGGTAAAAGGCGCACAATATTCCCGCAGTAGCGGTGATGAGCCGGGCGTGGCCAAGGGTGTAATCAGTAACGATCAAATGGGCGTTTGCGAATTTATGATGTATTCGTTTGATGTGAAATTCGAAGGTAAGAACGTCTGCCGCATGGGCGATCCTTTATTTCACAATAAAAAGAATATTATGGGTTGATGGGCAGTAAATTGTGGTAAAGCACTCTCCTGCACGTCCAGTAATGGCTGGTTATCGCGCCATCTTCGAACGCCTTTTAGATGATGTCGCGTTTTTGTGGCTCCAACGAGACCAAGCTGCGGATCATCCAGCGTACTTTGCATGGGATTTGGCTGCGATGGATGAGCGGATACACAATTATTTGCGGGCTATGCTACAAGCACCGGATATTTCCTGGAGCTTATATGAAGAGGCAGCCGATACCGCCGATGCAGGATACTTCTTTGCTGCAGCCGTTTTAGCTTTTCAAACGGAGAATGTGAGGAATATTAAAGTATTAATAGAGCGCTCTGCGAAGACACAGGAGTGCGTCTTGGGAATAAGCTCTGCCTTGGCTTACCTTCCCGGTGCTTCAGTGCACCCCTGGATCAAAAAACTCTTTATCAGCAAAAGCCAACATCATCAGCATCTAGCATTGCTGACATGTCATATGCGTAGGGAAGATCCACGCCGTTATTTGACAGCAATTATGCAGCAGCCTGATATTCGGGAGCATGAAGATTTATTGAGTTGTGCGATGCGCTTGGCAGGCATCATGAAGCGCTCTGATTTATTGCCCATGCTTCATAAGGCAATGGAAGATGATCGCGAGTCAGTTAAGTTAAGTGCAGCTTGGAGCTGTGCATTATTGGGAGAAAAATCGGCTGCTCCTATACTTCACCAAGCGCTATTGGCGGACAATGAATGGCAAAAAGAAGCTCTAGCCAGCCTCCTTTCTCTATTGGACGTCACATCAGCGCGAGTGCTGGTCGATGAACTGGCTCTTAACGAGGCAACCCGCAAACAAGCGATTGAAGGCTGCGCGCTATTGGGCGACGTCAGTGCTTTACCTTGGCTATTGCAGGTTGCACGGACGCCTGAATTTAACCAAGCGGCCACACAGGCAGTGGTCACCATCACGGGAATCGCTCTGGAAAGTGAATGGCTGAGTCATTCAAATACATTAATGGATGACGATAGTGAGTGGCCTATGGATACTGATGAAAACTTCTTACCAGTCGATCCGGATAAACTCACATCCGCCTGGCATCAAAATCGCAACCGCTGGGAACCGGGTCAACGTTATTTTCTTGGTCAATCGTTGCAAGCGAAGAACCTACTCAATTTATATAAGAGCGTGAACCAACGGCATCGACAAACTGCGGCTTGGCATCTTGCTGCGCTGCTACCGGATCGGCCACTGCTGGATCATGCGCGCAAGGAGCTGTTTCGGCTATGACGTATCTTCCGAGACTGCTTTTTGTGATTAGTCAACGAGCTTGTTGTGGCAGGTTTGTATCATGACGGCTCGAATCTATATCGCAAATACGGGCCTTATCACCGCAACCGGTGGCACCAGCGATATGGTGGCAGCGGTATATAGAGCGGGTATTTCTGCGTATCAGCGGGCGAATTATTTTACTCATGATCGTCACTTGATGACGCTGGCACAGGTTCCTGAGGCGTCACTTCCACCTCTTGCCGAAAACATTAATCTCGCCAAATGCTCCTTGCGGGATCAACGTTTAATAAGAATGCTGCGTGTCGTATTAGAACAAGTGTTGCAGAATGATCACGCACAACCGATTCCTCTTCTATTAGCAGGCCCCGAAAATTACCGGGGTCTGAATCATCAATTAGATAACAATTTTTTACGGCATCTTGAGCAGCAAGTTAATCCTCCTATCGACTATTCACTGAGCCGAATTAACAGCCTGGGCCGCGCCGGTGTGTTGGAGGCATTGCGACTGGCCCATCACTATCTCCTTGACTTAGGGCACCCCTTCGTTCTGATCGGTGGGGTTGACACTGCGCAGAACAGCGCATGGTTGCAGATGCTGGACGAGGATGAGCGGGTAAAATCGGAAAGACCGGGAACCTCCGATAGTTTTGTACCAGGAGATGGTGCGGGGTGTTTACTTCTCACGGCAGATCCGACGCTTGCAATGCGCCACAACGATTATATTTTTGCGCTCACACCGCCCGGCTTTGGGCATGAACACGGTCATCTATACAGTGATGAACCCTATCTGGGCGAAGGTCTGCACACAGCCGTTCAGCAGACATTGGCATATTTGCCGGAGCGAATGAAGATAAGCCATCTCTACAGTAGCTCTAATGGCGAAAGCTATTGGGCCAAAGAGCTTGGCATCGCCATGACCCGCGCAAGCGATCATCTGCATAATCTCCAACACGAACATCCCGCCGATACCTATGGAGATATAGGTGCGGCCACTGGGGCAGCACTTATCGCCGTGGCTTGTTATGACCTGCGCCACGCAAAAACGCCCTCCCCTTGTTTAATTACCACCGCATCCGATCATGCGTTCCGGGCTGCGGTTTGTCTCATACCAGAAAGGATTGCACCATGACACAGGTAGGTGAAGGTATCGCCGTCACCCAGGTTAAAGACCCGGAAGAAGATCATTGGGCACAACTCCAATACACCTATCCAGACGGATCACCGGTGCAAGGAATGTTCACGGCCGTGGATGGTAGTGGAATGACTTGGACAGGTTATCTAAACGACCAAGGCCAGGCCTGCTTAAGTGGCCTTCCGCCAGGTTCTGTGGAATATCAGTTAGTGCCCAGTGAGTCTTTAGAAGATGA
>CAYZVN010000035.1:0-4478 GCA_964482025.1 uncultured Saccharophagus sp.
AAGCTGGTGCTCCATCACCGCAGCGAACAAAGCCTGCGCCAATTGCCCACACCTTCAGCCGTCACCCTGCTGATCGGCCCCGAAGGCGGCTTGAGCGAGCGCGAGATCGATCTCGCCATCCAACAGTCCGGCTACACGCCTCTCACCCTTGGCCCACGCATCTTACGCACCGAAACCGCCCCGGTCGCCGCGCTCACGGCTGTGCAAATGTTATGGGGCGATTTGGGTTGAGTTCATGCAAACCCAGATCTTTCGAAAACATCACAAGTGCGTATACTGACGCGATTGTTCCACCCCGCCAGGATTTATAAGTGAGCGACGACCTACCTCAATCCACTGACAACTACGTCACTTGGTTTCGGCATTCCTGTCCGTATATCAATGCGCACCGCGGCAAGACCTTTGTCATTATGCTGCCCGGCGACTGCATAGAGCAGAGCAACTTTTTCAATATCATTTCGGATATCGCGCTGCTCAGCAGTCTCGGAGTGCGGCTGGTGGTGGTGCACGGCGCACGCAACCAGATCGATGAGATGCTCGGCGGAGACGTCGTCTCCCAGTTTCACAAAGGTTTGCGCATCACGTCTCGGGAAGATATGGAAGCGGTACTGCACGCCGTAGGCAGCACCCGCTTTAAACTTGAGGCCAATTTTTCCAATGGCCTGCCCAGCTCGCCCATGTACGGGGCGAAAATTCGCATGCGCAGCGGCAATTTCGTCACCGCTATGCCCCAGGGGGTGATTGATGGCGTCGACTACCAATACACCGGCAAAGTGCGCAATGTCGATCGCCAGGGGATTGTCAGCCTATTGGACTCCGGCGCCTTGGCTCTGGTGTCGCCGCTGGGTTACTCCGCCACCGGCGAAATCTTCAACCTGAACTTTGCCGATGTCGCCATACAAATTGCGCTGGCCATCAATGCCGATAAGCTGATCGCCTTTAACGACGACGGCCCGATCCGCGATGCCGACGGCAATATCTACCGCGAGCTGACCCTGCTGAAGTGCGAGAAATTTCTCGTTGAACAGCCGGAAGCTAATCGCAGCAACACCTATTTTTCTCTGCGCGCGTGTTACAAAGCCTGCGACGGCGGGGTGCCGCGCGCCCACGTCATCTCTTCCCGCGAAGACGGCGCGCTGCTCAAAGAGCTGTTCACCCGCGACGGCGCGGGCACCATGGTGCATCGCGACAGTTACGAAACCATTCGCCGCGCGCGCATTGAGGATGTCCAGGGCCTGCTCAAGCTGATGGAGCCCCTGGAATCGGACGGCATTCTGGTGAAGCGCTCGCGGGAGCTGCTGGAGCGCGAAGTGCACAGTTTTACGGTGATGGAAAAAGACGGCCTGATCATTGGCTGCGCCGCGCTTTATCCCTTTTCCGAACCCGGTTCCGGCGAGCTGGCGTGTGTTGCAGTACACAAGGATTACCGCCGCGACGGCCGCGCTGCCAAGCTGCTGACCCACGTGGAGCGCCAAGCGCTCAAACTCGGCATCAACCGGCTCTATGTGCTCACCACCCAAACGGCCCATTGGTTTATTGAGCAAGGCTTTGTTGAGACCTTGGTGGACCTGCTGCCGGTGGAGCGCAAAGCGCTCTACAACTATCAGCGCAAATCCAAAGTTTTCGTTAAGCACCTGCACGAAATCCGCTGAGGGTCCGCGCGCGCAATTCGCTGTCCGTGCGGACAGGGTCTAGACTTGTTAAGTAGCTCCGCGCCCGAGCTACTTAACAGGTGATCGATGCAGACCTCTCCAGACGACTTACGCCAAATTGACATCATCAAGATGTACGCCGATAAACGGTGCTTGGTGATTGATGACTTCCCCGAAATTCGCGGCTCGCTGATGCGCACGCTGCGCAATTTTGGGGCTGAGTCTGTGGACACCGCAGCGGACGGCGAAGAAGCGGTAAAGCTCTGCAGCCAAAACCCCTACGACATCGTCATCTGCGACTACAACCTGGGCGCCGGCAAAGACGGCCAGCAGGTGCTGGAGGAAGTTCGCTACCTGCGGGTACTGCTGATGACCAGCCTATTCGTAATGCTCACCGGCGAATCCTCCCGCGAGATGGTGTTGGGCGCCTTGGAGTGTCAACCCGACGACTACATCACCAAACCTTATACCGAAGCCTCGCTGCGCACCCGCCTCAATCGCGCTATCGTCCGCCACGAGTCCCTTCTGCACATTAAAAAAGCCATCTCGGAAGGCGATTATCAAAAGGCGTTGGACGGTTGTAACGAGATGATCAAGGCCCGCAGCCGCTACACCAACGACTGCATCAAAATGAAGGGCCAACTGCTGGTCTTGCTGCGGCAACTGGCGGAGGCCAAACAGCTTTACGAAAGTGTGCTGGATAAAAAGCCGGTGGTGTGGGCCAAGCTTGGCATGGGCAAAACGCTCTTGGAAATGGGCAAACTGGATGCTGCAGAAAACATTCTGAAGGACGTTCTCGACGAAGATAGCCGCTATGTCGAAGCGCACGATTTGCTCGCGGATGTACACGCGGCAAAGAACGATATGCGGAGCGCCCAGAAAGCCACGGAAAGGGCCTCACAAATATCGCCCAAATCCGTTCACCGCCATCGCAAGCTGGCGACCCTTGCCGACATTAACGGCAATGACGAGCTGTCGGCCAAAAGTCATCAAAACGCCATTAAGTGGGGCCTGAACTCCTGCCATGAGTCGGCTCAGGATTACTTCAATTACGCGCGCAAACTATCCGACATAGTGCGCGCCAGCAACAGCGCTCACGAAAGCAATGTGCTGGTGAAGCAGGCGGTCAACTATCTGGATCGCGCGCGCAAGCGCTACGGCACTTCAGCGGAAGTGGAAGCTCAGGCCCATATGGTGGAGGCCCAGTTATTCCGCAGCCAAGGGAACGCCGATAAAGCACAAGCGTCTGCCAATAAAGCCAAACAGCTCTACGGCAATCTTCCCAATCCGTCGGTTGATGCCCGCTTGGAATTTGCGCGGACCTTGCACAGCATCAATGAGGAAGAACAGGCGCGCGTAATCCTCACCTCCCTGGTCGCCAATCACAGCCACGACAAAGACTTACTGCGCATCATCGACGGCATCACCGGCGAGCCCATTTCCGACGACGGCAAAGTGGTGGCCACTAAGCTCACCCGAACCGGGATTTCCTCCTATGAGGAAAAAGACTTTGAAGCCGCCATAGAGGTCTTCATTCAGGCGATCAATGCCTATCCCAAGCATGTCGGCCTCAACCTCAACCTGATTCAGGCCATACTGGCGGCCACCGAGCAGCTTGGCGCCAACTCGAAGTACGAAAACCTGTGCCGCCGCAGCCTCCGCGCCGTCGGCCAAATCAATAGTGGCCACAAACAATTCCAGCGCTATGCGTTCTTGCAAAAACAGCTCGGCAAACACTACCCCCAAGTACTAGCCACCGCCTGACCTCTAGCCCCCTCGCCGTTGGGCTGGGAGAGGTCTTTTTGGTATCCTTGTGCGCTTTCTCCGCCTTCTTCTGGGCATTTAGTTAATTCGAGGTCACTCCATGCCGCAATATCGCTCCCGTACCACCACCTCTGGCCGCAATATGGCCGGCGCACGCGCACTGTGGCGCGCCACCGGGATGAAGGATGAAGACTTCCAAAAGCCCATCATTGCGGTGGTGAACTCCTTCACTCAATTCGTTCCCGGCCACGTCCACCTGAAAGACTTGGGGCAGCTGGTCGCTCGGCAAATTGAGAAGGCCGGCGGTGTCGCCAAGGAGTTCAATACCATCGCCGTTGACGATGGCATCGCCATGGGTCACGACGGCATGCTCTATAGCCTGCCCAGCCGCGACATCATCGCCGATTCCGTTGAATACATGGTAAACGCTCACTGCGCCGACGCCATGGTGTGCATCTCCAATTGCGACAAGATCACCCCCGGCATGCTGATGGCAGCCATGCGCATTAATATTCCGGTGATCTTCGTTTCCGGCGGCCCTATGGAGGCCGGCAAGACCAAGCTCGCCACCCACGGTCTCGACCTGGTCGACGCCATGGTGATCGCTGCAGACAGTTCAGCATCCGATGAGACGGTGGCGGAATATGAGCGCAGCGCCTGCCCTACCTGCGGCTCCTGCTCCGGCATGTTTACGGCAAACTCGATGAACTGCTTAACCGAAGCCCTCGGTCTCAGCCTCCCGGGCAACGGGACCGTTTTGGCGACCCACGCGGACCGCCGTCAACTGTTTGAGCGCGCCGGCTCGCTGATTGTCGACATCACCCGCCGGTATTACGAACAAGACGACACCAGCGTTTTGCCGCGCAGCATCGGCAACAAAGCGGCCTTTGCCAATGCGATGACGCTGGATATCGCCATGGGCGGCAGCACCAACACCATTCTTCACTTATTGGCCATTGCGCGTGAAGCAGGCACCGACTTCGATCTCAGCACGATCGACTACCTCAGCCGCAAAGTGCCGCAACTCTGCAAAGTGGCCCCTAACACTCAGAAGTATCACAT
>CAYZVN010000035.1:4578-29382 GCA_964482025.1 uncultured Saccharophagus sp.
GCCGCAAAGTGCCGCAACTCTGCAAAGTGGCCCCTAACACTCAGAAGTATCACATTGAAGATGTCCATCGCGCCGGCGGCATTATGGGTATTCTGGGGGAACTGGACCGCGCCGGACTCATTGATAGCCAATGTCACACTGTTCACTCTCCCACGCTGCGCGAGGCGATTGATACCTGGGATATCACGCTCAACCCCAGTCCAGAAGTGGTGAAGTTTTATAAAGCCGGGCCCGGCGGTATCCCGACTCAAGAAGCCTTTAGCCAGGACACTCGCTGGCCTACTTTGGATGCCGATCGGGCACAGGGCTGTATTCGCGCACTGGCGCATGCCTACTCCAGCGAAGGCGGACTTGCGGTGCTCTACGGCAACATCGCGGAGAAAGGCTGCGTGGTGAAATCGGCCGGCGTCGACGAAGACAGCTTAGTCTTTGAAGGCACAGCTCATATCACCGAATCACAAGACGAAGCCGTCCAACACATCCTGGATGGTTTGGTAAAGTCGGGCGAAGTGGTGATCGTCCGCTACGAAGGCCCGAAAGGCGGCCCCGGCATGCAGGAAATGCTGTACCCCACGTCCTACTTGAAGTCTAAAGGCCTCGGCAAAGAGTGCGCTCTGCTGACAGATGGTCGCTTCTCCGGAGGCACCTCGGGATTGTCGATCGGCCACGTCAGCCCAGAAGCCGCTTCCGGTGGTGCCATTGGCTTGGTGCGCGATGGCGACCGTATCAAAATTGACATTCCCAACCGCAGCATCAATGTTCTGCTGTCCGATGCGGAGCTGGCTGAACGGCGCCAAGAACAGGACCGCTTAGGCTGGAAGCCCAAGGCACCTCGCCCACGCAAAGTCAGCGCCGCTTTAAAGGCCTACGCCCTGTTGGCCACTAGCGCTGATATGGGTGCCGTGCGCGATCTGGAGAAATTGGAAAAACTCAGCCACGAATAGTGGCTGAAACACCGAGGGTCGGTGCTCCGCGCAACCCGTGGTGACTGTATCAACGGAATAAAAAAAGCCCTTATCAAAAGGGCTTTTTGTTTCTTGGATGAGCTTAAAACTAGGCTTCGAGGTTCGCGTCCCGCAGCCCTTCCTCACGAGTTCGCTCACTCTGGACGTACTTCATGAGGTTCTGTGCGTGGGTCTTATACTTGTCATCCTTAACCGCTTCTTTCAGCGCTTTCATGGACTCATCGTATTTCTTCAAGCCCAGATAAGCTGACCCCATATACATATGAATCTCACCTTGACTGCGCAGTCCGCCTTTACTAAGGGCTTTTCTTCCCGCCGCAACAGCTTCGTTAAACTGATCGGTATTCAAGTAAATCGCCGCAAGCGTTGCATAGATCTTGCCGTTATCCATCTTTTGCGCCGCTTCTTCCATAATCGGCAGAGCCTGCTTCAACTCTTGAGCCTGGGTCAGTGATACCGCCCAGACTTCCAAGTTCTTACCGTCACGCTCAATGGCTTTGGACTCGATACCTTTCTTCATCACCTTGCTAGCAAGGTAAGGTGCCTCTGCGCCTAAAAACAAATAAGCGAGATTTTTGTACTGGTTCTCTCTATCTAAAGCACCCGCAACATACAGCGCATCCATCAGCGCCATCTGCTCCTTTTCCTTACCGTTCATACCGTAGAGAGAGGCCAGCTGAGCAAGAATCCGAGTATTGGTGTAATGCACCGAAAGTGCTTCGGCCACCTTTTCCGCCGCTTTGTAGTCTTCTTTGTCGACATAAATAGCCAACTGCAGTCGGTACCAGCCTTCGCGCGGGGTTTCCCCTTTGGCTTGAACCAATTTAATCGACTTCGACAACTCCGTGAGCGCCTCGTCCTTGCGATTCAGCAAGTACAAGTTTTGTGCGCGGTAGTAAAAGTAGTCGTCGGGCACCAGGGAAGGACAAAGCGCCTCCCACTTGCCAAAGAAATTCAAGGCTTCCTGATAACGCTCTTCAGCCGTCAACAGCTGCGCCACCTGGTATGTCAGCTGAGCTTCTAGCGTTTCTGGAATATTGGGGGATTGGGCCAACACCTTCTGAAAGTAATCAATGGCGCCAGGTATGTTATCCAGATTGTACTGAACAACCGCCGCACGCTGGTACAGCTGGGCGCGCTCGTATTCATTACAGTCATCGCATCGATCCACCATCTGCTTCAGCTTTGGCCAAGCAGCTCGGTAGTCCGGCTCCGGAGTCTGGCCGGTTCTTTTATCAGGCTCGGGACTCATCAACATGTCCACCTCTGCAACCTTCTTGAAGAACTTCTGGTCCAGAGCTTTTAGGCGCCGTCTTTCCGGCGGCGCTTTACAACCTGCCAGCTTGGGCGTTGTCGACGCTTGGGCTAATGCGGAGTTATCGATCAAGCGAAAAGCCGAAGTATCAACAGAAGGCAAACTGGTCAGGCCCAAGCCAACAACCGCTGTAAAAATACTAGCGATTTTCAATCCAAGAGCTTTGTTCATCTTGCTACCACTCATTCTTTGGCCATCTGGAACGTGAATCTATATTGCACCCCGGGCACATCCACCGGCTGGCCGTCCACAACACGAGGCTTGTATTTGATTCTTTCAGCTGCTCTTAGTGCCGAACGCTCAAAGATGGAGTCGGGGCAGTCGGCGACAAAAGCGTCTTTGGTGGTGCCGTTGGCAGCTACCGTAAATTCCACGGTGCAATAACCTTCGAGCCCCCGCTGAGCAGCTCGGCGCGGATATTCGGGCTGCACTACGGTCAGAGGAATCATCTCGCCGTCGCCAAACCCAGCCGGCCCTGTAATCGTCGGCTTCCCGTCCATTTGAGGCTGGATACTGATACCTTCGTTGCTGACATCCGGCGTATCGAATTCCGGTTCCGGTAGATCCGGCGGTGCCTGCTCGACCTCATCAGGCTTCTGTGGCTTGCTGACATCGTATTGTGTTTCGATTTCGCGCTGAGGCATCACGATGTCCGGCACCTTGAACTCAATCACTTCGCCGGGCCCTTTAACGTTGGTTTGAATCAATATATGCATCAGCAGTAACAAACCCAGTGTGACTACCAACGCCAAACCACCTGCTGTCAAATATCTCGCCATACCCATACGACTACTCCTTCTGCGCTGCGATGGAGATATCGACAATACCGAGCCCGCGCGCTGCCTGAGCAACGTCGTTCAGAGTCTTGATGCTGGCTTTAGCGTCAGCCTGAATGATCAGCGGGCTCTTCGGATTCTCTGCTAGCAACAGCTCGATCTGGTCTTTCACGAACTGGGGATCGATCTCACTTTTATCAATCCAAATCTTGTTATCACTATTGATCGCGACCAAGATTTTGGCATTTTTAATGCTGGCGGTATTCGCATCAGGCCGATCTACCTCGACGCCTGGTTCCTTGATAAAGGTGGCCGTCACAATAAAGAAAATCAACATAATAAATACCACGTCGAGCATAGGGGTGAGGTCGATCGTGGCCCCTATATCGTCATCAGCGGATGATTTCCTGCTGCTCATGGTTACTTCTCTTGAAACGGGCCGGCACAAGGCCGGCTTTTAGTTAAAGGGAAAGCGCTTAATGGTCCATCGTCAGATGGTCTTCCAGTAATTGGGCTTCACGATCAGCGATTTGGTTCACTACAGTGCCACCAAACACACCGGAAATGGCCGCTACCATGCCCGCCATTGTCGGAATCGTGGCCTGCTTAACGCCCCCAGCCATGGATTTAGCATCTGCCCCGCCGGTCGTGGCCAAGACATTAAACACCTCAATCATTCCCGATACGGTGCCGAGCAATCCGAACAGGGGACAAAGTGCGGTGATGGTACCTATCAAATCCAAGTTTGCACGGATCTTCTCTGAAACGCGTGAGAGCGAAGCTTGGCGAATTTGGTGCGCGTTCCAAGACTTACGTTCGGAACGCGCATCCCACGCCTGTACAGTTTGCTTCACATCCCGGCGGAGCGGGCCTCGGTAAAACCAAATACGCTCAAAGATCAGGGTCCATAACACCAGGGTCAGCACTGCGATAGCCAGCAATACAGGACCGCCAGACGCTGCAAACGCCTGAATGGCTTCCCAAGATTGCAACAATGACATGGGCTATCTCCCGTTACTTGCTTTCAGCTTTTTCTGCAATAATTCCGGCGCTTTGTTCGTCCAGCACATGAACTATGCGTTTAGCCTTACCACTCAGAATGGTGTGCATAAACACCGTCGGAATCGCCACAATAAGGCCCTGAACGGTAGTCACCAGTGCTGTTGAAATACCACCCGCCATCAGTTTGGGGTCGCCAGCACCGAAGTCGGTGATCGCCTGGAACGTCTGAATCATACCGGTCACTGTACCCAACAGACCCATCAGCGGCGCTACCATTGAAATGATCTTGATCATGTTCAGGCCGCTTTCAATAGCCGGACGCTCTTTCAGGATCGCCTCTTCCAACTTCAACTCGAGCGACTCTGGATCGATACCCGGATTGTCTTCGGCGACTTTCAATACCCGCCCCAGCGGGTTGTCGTTGCTGGCTCGGCTTGCCTTGAGCTGCTTGGAGACCTTGCCATTAATCGCCGTCAACGCGATGAATCGCCAGATGATCAGGATCAGGCCGATGCCACCCAAGCCAAATATGATGATGTAGCCAACCAAGCCACCCTGGTGCAGACGCTCGACAAGATCAGGACGGGCGACCATAAGCTGCATGATCTCACCACCCAGCGGCAGAGTCGGGTCTACGCCCACCTGCGCAAATCCAGTGGTAGCATTCTCCAGCGCCGAAGGATCCGGCAGGGACGGCTGGGTGCGAGGAATGTTCAAAGTATCGGAACCGGCACTAAAGAACAGATATTTGCCATCGGAGACAACCCCGTAGTTACCAATCCGCACAACCGGCTGCTCACTCTGCTGACCATCAGCAGTGGCAACTTTGGCATTGAAGCGAACAACTTTGCCAGCTTCGACTGTTTCGCGCTGAATTTCATAGATCAGGCGCTCAATCTCCTCGATGGTCGGCAAGCTGGTTTCACTGTCCATTTTCTTCGACAGTTCAGCGGCAAAATCTGCTCGACCTGGATATTGCAAGCTGACCAATGAGTTCCTCAGGTTGGCCTGCAGATCGCCGGACGCCGTTTTCAAGTGACCGAACAGCTCTTTCAGAGAACCCATTCGCTCGTCTAATTGCGCGCGCAATGCTTTTATTTGCAGGTCTTGTTTTTCGTAAGTTGCTTCCAACTCATCAGAGCGAGCTTCTTCCTGGGCGCGGGTTTTCTCCGCATTGGCCAGCAAGTTCGCGCGCTGATTCTTTTCACGCAGGAACTCGGCTTCGCGCTTCTGATGCTCTTGGCTCTCGCGAACCTTACTTTCCTTCATCATTTGTAGCAGTTGGTCGATCGACGTCGCCTTTTCCTGGGCCTGGGCGACACCAGCGAAAAGCAACATGCCGGCCGCCGCTAAACTAAGAATGTGATTTCTAGCAAAAACTTTCATTTTGCAGCCTCCGGAGCAGCAATAGGCAGGAGCATAATGTCATTCTGGGCTTTTTTCTGAGCAATTCGGATAGCGTCGCGAATAGGATTTCTATATTGTCCCGCGTCCAGCTCTACCCACTGATTTGACGAGCGATCCCATACTCCGGACAGAGAGCCGTCCATTGTTTGGTACATCAAGGCTACGCGGCCAATGGCCAGAATATTGACCTGCAAATCCTGCCCACCCACGTTCAATGCCGTTTCATAAGTGTCAATTTTGCGCGCGTACTCGGACTCGATGCTGTAAATTTCCAGCACTTGGCGGAATTTCTCCGCGATAGTGACATCGGCGCTGTCCATCAAGTTGCGGACATCTTCGATGCGGGCGAGACGAAGCTCTTTACGGTAAGGCGCATCCAGCTCAACGAATTGCTCGATAGCATCGAGCATTTCCAGCACCAGAGGCTGGATCTGACGCTGAATTACGGTCACCTGGCTCGTGGACTCCTCCAGCCTAGCCATAATTTCACGCTGGCTCCCCAATTGTTTTTCGAGCTGAGCGTTATAAACACGCAGACCTTCAATGGTCTTGCTGACCTGCTTGAACTTTCCGATCAGATCAGTGGTTTCGTCCTGCAGCCTGTTGATGCGCACTTGAGACTTTTGTGCATCCGCTACTTTGGACTGACCTACTGCCAGAAGGGCATCGAGCGACTGGTCCGCGTATGACGAACCGGCAAAAACCGCTCCGGCCGTTAGCACTGTGGACAGTGCCACAGCTTTAATTCGCTGCTTCTTCATATTTCCCCCAACTCGGGTGCTTACGGTAAAAATACGGATACTGAAAGCTCCCAGCTCGGGAAAATGCCTTCAGTAATTTATACGTGAGTGACTAGGCCAAAACTCAGAGTACGGCATTTTAAAAGGACGGCTTCGCAACATACAAATGTTTCTCAAGTCCTCGTTTGGCGCGCAGGTAACAACATAACTTTTGGTAACACTTGCGCCACTTTTACACTGATTTGGTAACAGTCCGGTAACAAACCCAGCTTTCACCCAAAAAAAGCGCAATTAAATCTTTCGGTGATTATCAGCTTTTGGCACAAAAACAGACGATCTGTCATATATGACAAATGCACAGGCAACCGGATTTTTCTCGTCCAGCGGCCATTCCTCTCTATCAATTTCCAACCACTCATCAGGAGAAATGGGCGGAAAGAAGGTATCTCCCGGAACCTCTGTATGCACTTCCGTGAGATATAGCCGCTGAGCTAAAGGCAGCGCTTGCTCGTACAGGCTCGCTCCGCCAATTAGCATGATTTCTCGCAATCCCAAATTCTGAGCGATCTCGGTTGCCCTGGCGATGGCCGCCTCGAGACTGCTCACCACCGTCACGCCTTCACGCGACCAGTCATGCTGGCGGCTGACGACGATGTTGTGCCGCCCCGGCAGAGGGCGGCCAATGGAGTCAAACGTTTTGCGCCCCATAATGATGGGGTGCCCCATAGTGACGGCTTTGAAATGCGCCAGATCTCGAGGCAAGTGCCAGGGCAGCTGATTGTTCAAGCCAATGGCGCGGTTGCGGGAGAGTGCGCAGATCAAACTGAGATGAATATCGGGCATAGGAGCGTCAAACCGCTATAGGGGCGGCGATGTGCGGGTGGCACTGATAGTTGCGCAGCTCAAAGTCGGCGAAGCGAAAGCTGAAGATATCGCTGACCTCCGGGTTGAGGTGCATAGTAGGCAGCGGCAGCGGTTCACGCGCAAGCTGAGTTTCTACCTGATCCAAGTGATTCAGATAGAGGTGGGCATCACCAAAGGTGTGGACAAAATCCCCCGGCTGAAGTTCGGTCACTTGGGCCACCATCAGTGTCAGCAGCGCATAAGAGGCAATATTAAAAGGGACGCCGAGAAAAACATCCGCACTGCGCTGGTAGAGTTGACAGGATAAGCGCCCATCCAACACATAGAACTGAAACATAGTGTGACACGGCGGCAATGCCATCTTGCCCGCTGCGGCATTGGCCTTGGGGGACACGCCTTCATCCGGCAGAACCGCCGGGTTCCACGCGGAGACGACTAAGCGGCGCGAATGCGGCTTTTGCTTAATTTGCTGGATGACCTCGCTGATCTGGTCGATCACACGGCCATCGGGCGCGGCCCAGGAGCGCCACTGCGCGCCGTAAACCGGACCTAGCTCACCACTTTCGGTCGCCCACTCATTCCAGATGCGCACGCCGTTTTCCTGCAGATAGTCCACGTTAGTGTCGCCGCGCAGAAACCACAGCAGCTCGTGGATTATGGAGCGCAAATGGCACTTCTTAGTAGTGACCAGGGGAAAGCCGTCGGCCAGGTTGAAGCGCATCTGATAGCCGAACACACTGAGGGTTCCCGTTCCGGTGCGGTCCTCTTTACGCACCCCGGTATCGCGCACATGGCGCATTAAATCGAGGTATTGTTTCACGCGTTTTGTCTCTTATCATTGGTCGCCGGCTTCGCTGTCGCTTTGGCTGCACGCTGATAACCCCAGATCACCAGGGCTAGACCGAGGATAATCATCGGCAAACACAACTGCTGGCCGCGGGTCATCCAGCCAAACCACAAATCCGCCTTCAGATGAGAATCCGGCTCGCGGACAAACTCCACCATAAAGCGGAAAACGCCATATAAAAGAAGGAATAAACCAATCACCATCCCGCGCGGCCGCGGTTTGCTGGAGAACCAGAACAGAATGACAAACATCACCAGCCCTTCGAGAATCGCCTCATAGAGCTGTGACGGGTGACGCGGCAAGCCGGTGGGGTCGTTGGGGAACACCATGGCCCACGGCACATCGGTGGCACGCCCGTAGAGTTCACCACCGATAAAGTTACCGATGCGCCCGAAGAAGAGCCCAAGGGGAGCAAAAGGCGCGACAAAATCGACCAGATCAAAGAAGTTTTTCTTGATTTTGCGTGCATAGAGCAGCATGGCGATGGCATAGCCAATCAAACCGCCATGGAAGGACATACCGCCTTCCCACACACGGAAGATCAGCAGCGGATCGTTCATCCACGCCTGGAAGTTGTAGAAGATGATGTAACCGATGCGGGCACCGAGCACCACCCCCATGGCGGAGTAGAAAACCAAGTCTTCCGTCTGGCGCGGCTCGATTACCGTCTCACGCTTACTGGACCTATACCACGCCAGCAACCACCCGCCGGTGAAGCCGAAGAGGTACATCAAGCCATACCAGTGAATATCAAAAGGACCGAAGGTTTTCCCAGCGATGGTGAAGGCGTCTATGGAGATGGCGACGGGATCTATATTCGGGTAGGTCAGCATGAAATCTTCGCCCGCTTTCAAAAATTGAGGGGCGAATCATAAGCAGAAATGCTGCGCGGGTCTATTCTGGCAACTTCGGTTTGAGCAGACGGGTCAGCCCGCACTCTTCGAAAGTCGCTTCGATACAACGGTTTACAGACTCGGTATCCGGCAAGGTCATGACCTCTGCAAGCAGCTTTTCCGCTCGTTGAAGCGTAATGCAGCGAATCACCGATTTGACCTTAAGTAAGTTGGTGGCATTCATCGACAGCACATCGAATCCCATGGCGACCAATAGCATGGCGGCTGCGGGATCGCCGGCCAGCTCGCCGCAGATCCCCACCGGAACGCCCTGGCTATGGCTCTCCCCGACAACCGTATTGAGGGCGCGCAGCACGGCTGGGTGCAGGGAGTGATAGAGGTCGGCGACGCGAGCGTTATTGCGGTCCACCGCGAGCAGGTATTGGGTCAAATCATTACTGCCGACCGAGAGGAAATCCGCCCGCGCCGCCAGTTCGCGCGCCTGATAAACCGCAGAGGGAACCTCCACCATCACCCCGATGGGCGGCATCTGAATGTTGTAGCCCTCGTCCAGCAGCTCGTCGAAGGCGCGATAAATCAGCATTTGCGCAACTTCCAGCTCGGGGATAGAAGAGATCATCGGCAGCAGGATGCGCAGGTTATTGAGATTTTCGCTGGCCTTGAGCATCGCGCGCACCTGGGCCAGGAAGATCTCCGGATGATCAAGGGTGATGCGGATACCTCGCCAACCGAGAAACGGGTTGTCCTCGGCAATTGGAAAATACGGCAGAGACTTGTCGCCGCCGATATCCAGGGTACGCATGGTCACGGGATGCGGCGCAAAGGCCTGCAACTGCTCGCGATAGACTAGCCGCTGCTCCTCTTCAGAAGGAAAGCGATCGCGCAGCATAAAGGGCACTTCGGTGCGGTAAAGCCCCACACCTTCGGCGCCGCGCTCCAGCGACAATACCGCATCGGCCATAAGGCCCGTGTTAACCCAGAGGGCGACCCGGTGTTTGTCGAGCGTTTCGCAGGGCAGATCTTTAAGCTGCTCAAGGCCCGCAACCAGTTGCAGATCCTCTTCCATGATGTCTTGATAATGGGCTTTCAGCCCCGCCGATGGATCGCTGTAAACCGAGCCGTGATAGCCATCGACAACGATTTCGCGCCCGTCCAGCTTGGTAAAAGGCAGGTCGACCGCACCCATCACCGTGGGAATCCCCATAGAGCGAGCGAGAATGGCCACGTGTGAATTGCCCGAGCCACGCACGGATACAACCCCGACCAGCTTGCCCTGGGGCACTTCGCCCAGTACGGAGGCCGTCAACTCTTCACCGACTAGAATGGTGTTATCGGGATAAAAGTGCTCTTTCTGCGCCGACTCTTGCAGATACGCTAGGACGCGACTGCCTAAATCCTGGACGTCGGATGCGCGCTCTCGCAAATAGGGATCGTTCATGCTAGAGAAGTTCTTGACGTGCTCTAGGATGACGTCGCTCCAGGCGTATTGGGCCGAGAAGCCTTCGAGAATCCGCTCGGTCACTTCCCCTCCCAGCGAAGCGTCATCGAGCATTCCCAGGTAGGCGTCGAATAATACTTGCTCTTCCTTGTTCAACCGCAGCTTCAGCTCCTCTCCCAGGCGCTTGACGTCCTCGCGCACCGCCGCCAGGCAACTTTGAAAAAACGCCAGCTCGGCTTCAACATCCTCGCAGGTTTGATAAGGCACGGCGGTGAGATCCGCCAGCGGGGAAATCACCATCGCGCGGCCAATCGCCACTCCCGGCGCGCCGGCGACGCCCACAAATTTCGCCTCGCGCACTTGGTTGTTCGCGCCTCTGACGTTCAGTGCGCCCGTGGCTTCGGCATGGGCGATCACGCCCGCGAGTTGCGCGGACATAGTGACCAAAAAGGCTTCTTCACCCTCATCAAATTTGCGCCGTTCCCCCTGCTGGACGACGAGTACGCCAAGCACATTGCGATGATGGATAATCGGCACGCCGAGAAAGGCGCTGTAGCGCTCCTCTCCGGTTTCGGGGAAATATTGATACTTAGGGTGAGAATCCGCCTGATCGAGATTGATCGGCTCTTCCCGCGCCGCCACCATGCCGACCAAGCCTTCATTAAATGCCAAGCTCACCTGACCGATTGCGGCTTCGTTAAGGCCATCGGTTGCCATTAAGGTGTAGCAATCTTGCGAGTCGCGCAGGTAAATGGAGCAGACTTGGGTATCCATCGTCGCTTTTACCCGCGTCACGATAATGCGCAATACCGAGGGTAAATCCCGAGCCGAATTAACCTCTTGCACAATACTGCGCAGAGAATTCAGCATGCGGCCTCCCCGGCGTTGCAGAAGTCTTCTTGATACTGCGACTGCAGGGGAGAGAGCTCGCGCAGGGCTCGGCGGTAAACATCGCGCTTAAACGCCACCACCTGATTGATCGGGTACCAATAGCTGACCCAGCGCCAGTGATCAAATTCGGGAGTGGAATTGAGAGCGGGATTGATCTGATCGTCGGTGCCGAGAAATCGCAGCAGGAACCACTTTTGTTTCTGCCCGATGCACACAGGGTGTTGTTGTCTCACGTAGCGCGACGGCAAGCGGTAGCGCAGCCACCCGCGGGTAACACCGAGGATTTCCACATCCGCTGGGCGTAGGCCGACCTCTTCTTCCAGCTCGCGATACAGCGCCTGCTCAGCACTTTCGTTCTGCTTAATGCCGCCCTGGGGAAACTGCCAAGCGTCCTGCCCGCCAACGCGCCGCGCCCACAACAATTCTCCTCGAGAATTGGTGAGAATAATGCCCACATTGGGGCGAAAACCATCGGCGTCGATCACGGCGGCCTCGCGCTTGTTGTTATACTAGTCGAGCTATTGTTTCACAGTTGGACCAGACTCAGCAATTTGAGTGCGATCGTCTGTTATCCACTATCCCCGCCGGTTTCCCCTCCATTACTACGCAACACCCGGTGACTTCACAGGAGCATTTTTCGTGAGTTTAGCGATATTTGATTTGGACAATACCCTAATCGCGGGCGACAGCGATCACCTGTGGGGAGAGTTCCTCATAGAGCAGGGCAAAGTCGATGCGGAGCACTACCGCGAACGCAATGACTTCTTTTATAACGCCTATCAAGAGGGCGCCCTCGACATACATGCGTATTTGGAATTTGCCTTGGCACCCTTGCGAGATTTTTCATCCGAGGAGCTCTCCGCACTGCATCTGGCCTTTATGCAGCACAAGATCCACCCCATCATTTTGCCCAAGGCACAGGCCTTAATCGCCGATCACCGCAATCGAGGCGACACCCTGCTGATCATCACCGCGACCAACCGTTTTGTCACCGAGCCCATCGCCCGCATGCTGGAGATCCCGCACTTGCTGGCGTCGGAGCCGGAGCTTGTGGATGGCCGCTATACCGGTCGCGCAACCGGTATTCCCTGCTTCCAGGAGGGCAAGGTTAAGCGCCTGCATGAGTGGCTCGAATCCACCGGCCAAAGCCTCAGCACCAGTTACTTCTATTCCGACTCAGCCAATGATATCCCCTTGTTGCAGGCGGTCAGCCATCCAGTTGCGGTAGACCCGGACGAGCGCCTACGCGAATTTGCGCGCAACAACAATATCCCTATCATCAGCCTGAGGTGATTGGTGTTCCCCGCACGCCCCCACCTTACCTCTATCACCAAGTGCCTACTCGCCGCTGCTTTGCTGTGGGGGACCGCAGCTTGCGGCCCGCGTGAACCTGCTCCGTCAGTGGAACACAGCTCTGCACCTATGTCCGACAATCGGACGCCGTCCAGCGTGAACAATAAGACTCGCAATGAGCATCCCGCCTGGCCCCTCGGTGAGGCGATACTCAGCGCGAGTATCGCCAGTGCGAAGGCCCTCGATACTGCCATCAGCCAATTCCTCGACGCACCCGATCTCGACAAGCTGGTGCGGGCCCAGCGCCAGTGGCGAGAAACCGTGGCGACAATCGAGCACTTTCACCTGTTCTCGCGCCTCGGCACTGTGGCGCCGCAGGACTATCAAAACTTGCTCCGCCTGCAGTTCAACATCACCGCCTGGCCGATACAGCCGGGTTATCTGGACGCCCTTGGCGACTACCCCTATTCCGGCATTGTCTTCGATGTCAGCATGCCGCTGACGGCCGACGCTCTGCGAGAACAACACGGCATGACCGACAGTAGCGATGCCAGTCTCGGGCTCTATGCCATAGAGTTTCTATTGTTCGGAGAAGGAAACAATCGCGCCCCTCTGGCGTTTCAGCCCGTCACGGTTTTGTCCGAGGTACATAAGATAGACGGCTACAGCCACGTCGACGAGTTACCGCGCAACCGTCGCCGGGCGTTATTGCGCTTGCAGGCGCAACTGTTGGTGGAGGATATAACGCTCCTGCATAAGGTTTGGACCGGCGACCGCGCGGGCACCGTGAAACACAGCTTCGAGCTATTAACTCCGACACAACAGGCCGAGCTGCTGCAAAAAGCCGCCTTAGCGCTGGCCACCGAGCAACTGGTGGTGGTTGCCAATCAAAGCGGTCGCAATCTTTGGCAAGGCCAACAATTAGCGGATCGCTTAGCCGCCCAGCTGGCGGGCTTGGCCCGCTTCAACTCGGTCGCAAATCTCGGCGGACAAGTCGCGGCGACTACCGCCGATAGTTTGGCCAGCTTGAACGCCATTCGCGACTTGCCGCCTCAACAACAGGAGCCCGCGGGAATCAGCTGGCAGGAGAGCTACACCAATCTGCGAGAGCTGATTAAAGCACTTAACCCCGCACCTCCCGAGGCTGCGGCCAGCGACTCCTCGCTCCCCTTGTAAAATATGCTCCGCTGTCTGTAAACGCGCCCGCCAAGGCCTCACCCCGCATCAACACAGGCCCACCAACACGGGGCGGCGGGAGGAAACGGAGGCTGGCATTATTTTTGCGCCAGTCTGCCGACCCAAACCATACGGCGGAGCCTGTTGTGTTAGCGACCATCATCACCATCCTCATCAGCGTTGCGCTGACGTCGGTCTATTTCATCATCACTCGCCGGCGCCGCACTCCGAAGTACGACCTGAACCCCGCCGAATTGCCGGAGGTAGGCGAGTGTCTGCGCAAGTTTGCCGGGCTGACCAAAAGCGCCGTGCACCCTGGAAATCATGTGGAAGTTTTTCAAAATGGCAGCCTTTTTCCACAGCTCGTCAAAGACATCCGCGCGGCGCGTGAGACGGTCCACCTGGAGATCTTTGTTTGGGATAAAGGTGAAGTCGAACAACAATTCGTTGAGCTGTTTTGTGAAAAAGTCCGTCAAGGCGTCAAGGTTCGCCTGCTTATCGACGCGATTGGTGCCCGGGATGCCGACCCCAAACAGCTGCATAAACTGCGTGACGCCGGTGTGGACCTACATATTTATTGCGAAGCCAGCTGGTGGAATCTACGCCGCTTCAATCACCGGACGCACCGCAAAATTCTTATTGTTGATGGTGAAGTCGGCTTCACTTTCGGCCATGGCATTGCCGACCAGTGGCGCGGCAATGGTGAAGACAAACACCACTGGCGCGATACCGGTGTGCGTATCACTGGCCCGGCGGTGTTTTCTCTGCAATCAGTTTTTATGGAGAACTGGATTGAGGAGACAAGTTGCATCCCCACCGAAAGCTCCTGCTTCCCCAGCTTAACTCGACAAGGAGATGTGACGGCCCACGTGGTCAGCAGTGCCGCAGGCGATGCGATTTCGGGAGTCGGTTTGCTCTACAGTCTCGCCATCGCCAGTGCGCGAAAACATATTTACATCCAAAACCCCTACTTCGCCCCGGAACGAAATATGGTGGAACTGCTGTGCGAAATGGTTCGCCGCGGCGTCGAGGTTCATTTAATGGTTCCGGGAAAACATACGGATAACCGTTTTGTTCGCTGGGCGGGCTGCTCGCTTTATCGCCCTCTGCTGGAGGGCGGCGTCAATATCTATGAATTTAAGCCGTCGCTACTTCATCAAAAAATTGTGGTGGTAGATGGCGAGTGGACGCATGTAGGCTCAACCAACTTTGACGCGCGCTCGCTGGCGCTAAATGAAGAGGCTGGAGTGGGATTACTGGATCGCACAATTGGCGAACAATTAATCGCCGCCTTTCACGAGGATATGCGACGCTGTAACAAAATTGAGTTGGATAAATGGCGCAAACGCCCGCTGTTCTATCGGGCGTTTGATGAAATAGCCTATCTGCTTCGCGATCAACTCTAAAGCGGTCAAGGCCTAAATACTCTCAAGGCTCGACGATCTTCACCGCCATTTCAACACCCATATCACCACGGCTTTTTTGCTGCTGGTATTGGTGCGCGGCATTGCTTACCGCCGCTAAGGTCTGCTGCTTTTTGCGGTCACCGGCAAGCCAAAGTCGACTCAGTCGCTCGCGCCAGCGAACGAATAGGCCTTTTTCTCGAGTTACCAAATCGTTTAACAAATCCAGCGCAGTGCAAGCACCCGCATGCGAACTGCAATAACTACCGGATGTCAGCGAACGATTGGCTTGTGCGCGGCCCTTAAAGTCTTCTATTGTCCAGCCCGTTTGAGCCAGTGCCTCCTGCACTTCTTTTTCAGCGGCCTGCCGCGCTTTAAACAACTGCATCTGTACGCGACTATAAACGTTCACCGCACCATCGCCATTGGTTTCGATTGGCAGAAATATTGCGCTCGGATACAGTTCGGTAATTAAAGACTGCACACCATCGGAAACCGCACTGGACGGCATACAACCGAAAGGCTTGATGCTCAGCGTCATATTTACTTTCTGGTCCACCACATTGTGAATCAGTTTGCCTACCTCCATATGGCCTTCGCCGCCGCGCAAGTTGTTGTCGTAGAAGCGGTGACTGATTTCCGCAATATGCTCCATATCCGGCAGGTGATAGCGGCGCAAGCCGAGAAGTGTTGCATAGCTATAAAATAGCCCGCGTACAAACCAATCTGCGGCGCGCAAACCCCACATTTTTTTCGCTACGCTGGTATTTTCCAAAGCAAACTTGCTGCCGTGGCCATCCGCACCAACGGCTTTGTCCGTGCCTTTTAAACGGGCGCGCTCACGGGTGTCATATTTTGCGCCCCACAACAAATACAAAATCCAGTTGGTCACCAATTGCACGTCAACCTCAGCACCTTCTTGTTCCAAGAAGCGCTGCATTTTGTAGTTGCCGTCGCCTTCTGTGGTCATGGCCCAAAACTCACCGATAATGGCGACTCTGGGTTTAATGCGAGTGCGGTCCACTTTTATCGCCGCTAATTCTTTGCGGGTTTGCCACAAGGCTTTTATAAGCCCTCGGCGAGTTTCAAAGGCCTGCGCAATACGCGCCTTGGCTCGGGCGAGCGCCGCATCGGTGGCGCCCGGTTCAATTTCGTAAGGGCGGATGCGGTACATAAGCGCATTCAATACATCTCCCAACAAAATGGCCTTGCCTATGGTGACAAAAAATTGGGCGTCAATTTTCAACCCTAAGGCTTCTCCGGTGGCTTGTTTAATACCCCCGGCCTGCTGAAACAAAATGACCCGAAAACCTTCAAAGCCCGCGTCGCGCAGCGCTTTACGGTATTCCGTTACGTAGGTTCCGAAACGGCAGGGGCCACAGGAGCCCGCAGTGGCAAAAATATAATTTTGCACAATTTCCTGCTTGCTGAGGCCTCCCGCTTCCATTTCTTTAAGTTTTTTTACCAGATTGCCCACGGTAAAGTACGTGGGGTTGCATTGGCCGCGATTGCCGAACTCCCGGCCGAACTGGAGAGCGCGATTATCCGGCACATCCATCGCCTCCACTTTATAGCCCAGACCGCGAAACGCCGACTGAATAAACAAGTCGTGCGCCATGGTCAAACCCGCATGTAAAATCGTGGTGTGCTCACGCTGCGAAGCGACAAAGTGCGTTGGATTCAGATCGCGCCAATGTTCCTTCGCAGGCTCTTGCGTTAATTCCGCCTGTTCAAATTGCTTGAGGTTTTCCTCCACCGCGCGCAGATACTCTGCCGCATCGGGTTCAGCTGAAGAATGGCCTGTGCGAGCGTCACGCGATATTTGTGTCATTACCTGTCTCCTCAGTCTATTTCAACAGCGGCAATTAAATTGTTGTGGGCAACCATGGCTCCCAGAGAAGCCGTCGCCTGCGGCGGCATGTTTTGCTGGAGTAACTGTTCGCGGCGTTGGCGCCACTTTTCCAACTCGGTAATAAAAGTCTGGTCCTGTTTAATTTTCTCCGGCGCAGCCTCCAGCAACTGAAGGCGCTTTTCGATCAAGGCGCGCTCCACCTCGGTTTTGCGGCGCGCCTCGTCTTCGAGCTTTTCTTCGGCAAGCTTTAAGGTATAGCCATAGGTTTTGACGCGAATTTTGATCGACCCTGACGGCTTGTTTGCATCTATATCGTGCAGCGCAGAATAAGGCGAGCCGGAGGCTTCCATGATGCGGTCAATCAAACCGTAGGTGGGCGCGTCGTGGCCGCATTTAAAGCTGGATAAATCCAACACCGCCACATTGGGATGACGGGCGGCAAATTTGGCGGCCCATACTTTCTGCACACTGTTGACGCTGTAGTTTTCCGGCCATATATCATGAATTTCCAGCGGCGAATCCACGTGCTGCTTTTCTAAGTCGTCGCGGAAAAAACGCTGCAAATACTCTTTGCTTTTGGGAATGGAGCGCATGGAGAGAATCGGATAGCCCATGGCCTGATACTCTTCCAGGACACTGTGGTTCATTCCCGGATCATTATGGTAGGGGCGGCCGACCATCAACAGCGCCATGCGATTATCCGCTTCCACCGCATCGAGGATGATGCGCCCTTTTTCCTGCATATGCTCATCGAAGTGATCGAGAGCTTTATAGGCTTGATCCACCGCGAAATTATTTTCGTCTTCGGTAATCTCCAGGTATTCGGCAAACGCTTCGAACATTTTTGCCTTTAACAAAAGCGGCTCATTGAGCGAGACGGCGGTGTCCAAATAGGTGATATCGCGCTGGGCAAAAAAATCCTGCTCTTTAGTAAAAGCGGCGCCGATCACTTTTGGCGTACCGGCGACTATAGGACAGCAGGCGGTATCCATGACCTTTTCCACAAAAGTGGGAATATGGGTAATGGATGGAAAGAAAATCAAATTAAGCGGCTTTTTTACATGGTGCTCAAACAACAGATTATGAATATGTGCCTGCACCACTTTGGCCGGAAAACACGGATCCACCGAGCCGTATTTCCCGCCCGCCTGCCACATCTCCTCTCCCGTATCGTCGGAGAAAACGATATTGCGGGATTTCAGCCCAAGCGCCTCAAAATACGCGCGCCAGAAAGGCGCCGTACTCCAGATATTTAAGGCTTTGGGAATACCGATACGAATATTCTGGCGATGCTCCTTGGCCGCAGCGCTGGAGCGAATAAAACAGCGACGAATTCTTTTGTGTTTAACGCCACCCAATAGGGTGCGCTTGACTTCAATATCCTCAATTTCCATCCCAGCCTCGGGCAGCGGCTCGACTTTATACAAAGGCTTGTATGCCCAAGTCGCCTCGTAGTCCACCAAATTGGGGAACGCAATCGTGCGTTCGCGGCGCTTGCGGTTCAGTGCGCGCAAGGCATCATGATCTTCCACTGTACCTTTTTCGCAGGAAAACCCGGAAATATAACGGACAGTCTCCTCTTCGCTCACATGCGCGTCAATAAAGGTACGGGAGCAATTATTCGCACAAAAAGTACAGCGAGTTTCTTCGTCGTTACGGGTGGTGTAATAGAGGTTAATGGCCTCGTCTAAGCCAATAAAGGTGGAACGGCCGCGACGCTGTACCACGCGGATGGCCTCAAATGCAGCGCCCAGTGCACCGGCCTCACCGGTATGGGGGTGCACGTGCACCTCGGCATCGGGCACCCGCTCCTGAATATAATCCACCTGCGCTTTAACGGCGGCGAGATTTTTTTGGGTGCCGCCTTGCAGTACGAACACACGGCCCAGTTCCGCCATGCGAGGAATTTGCACCACGTATTGCCAAATATTTTTTGGCAGCACTAATGCCAATCCCGCCAGCAACTCTTCGCCGTTGTAACCTTCTTTTTGAAAATTCACTCGGTCCGAATCGAGAAAAACGGCGCAGCCGTAGCTGAATTCTGGCGAAAGCTCTGCGTTAAAGGCTTTTTCGGCGTACTGTTCTACCGGCACACCAAATTGGTCTGCCATCGCCTGCAGCAACATGCCATTACCGGCACTGCAGGAGTTGGACAGGCGGAAGTTTTTGATGATGCGGTTTTGCATAAACATGACTTTGATGTCCTGCCCGCCCACATCACAAATCACATCTACATCGGGGAAGTAGTGCTGCGCACTTTTCATATGGGCAACGGTTTCAACGATGTTGGCGTCGGCTTTCAGTGCCGCCTCCATCACATCGCCGGCGTATCCGGTCACGCCAAAGCCGTTGACTCGCAACTGCGCGTCCTGCATCTTGGCCCAGGTCTGCAGTTGCATAAACATGTTTTTCATATCCTCCAGCGGATTGCCTTTGGATAATTGATAAACCTTCTGCAGAATTTCGCCCTGCTCGTCTACCAGCACGCATTTACTGGAGGTAGAGCCGCCGTCCAAGCCGATAAAACCTTCGATCACCTTGAGACCTTGCGCGGCTTTTGGGGTAAACGATGGCACGCTGTAGCGCTGCACAAACTGTACAACTTCATTTTCACCCTTAACCAGCGGCGGCCCTGCGTTAGCGCCGAGCTGTGCCTTGCGGCCATCGCGAATAAAGGATTTCAGCCGGTCCAGAGTTTCGCAGGTGGCAACATTTTTTTCGTACAAACCAAATAACACCGCCCCATAGGCGGCGTAGTATTCGGAATTTTCTGGGGCGAAAATCAGCTCTTCTAAGGGCACATCTTTGGGATAGTCAAAACCGCGCTCTTCCCAAGTTTGCGGAATGCGGTAGCGCCAGCAGTCGCGCAAAAAAGGCAAATACGCATTGGGCCCGCCCAGCAATAACACTTTGGACTTCAAAGTATTGCCCCGCGTGAGCACCGAGATATTCTGGCTGACAATGGCATCGGCGAGCGAGCACATGATTTCGTTGGCGGGAATGCCGCTTTTTACCAAGTTGACGATATCCGTCTCCGCAAACACACCACATTTAGCGGCGACGTGGTGCAGTTTGGTTGGATCGAAAACCAGTTTCGCGATCTGATCGCGCTCCATGCCCACTTTGATAAAACATTTATCGATCGTGGCACCTGTACCCGACGCACACTTATCGTTCATGGACGTGGTTGCGCGTTTTTCGCCAGTTGCTTCGCTGGTTTTGAACATGATGATCTTGGCATCCTGCCCGCCCAGCTCAATCACGCTGCCCACATCCGGATGCAGGGCTTCCACGGCCATAGTGACCGCGTTAACCTCTTGAATAAATTTAGCGTTGAGGTGCGGCGCAATAGGACCGGCACCAGAGCCGGTAATAAATATCCGCGTATTTTGTATGGAGATATCGGGAAGGTCCGCGAGCACTTGCTCGAGCATCTCCAGCACTTTTTCCGCCTGCCGGGTTTCGTGGCGAGCGTAGCGAGACCAGAGAATATTGCGGCTTGCCGGCTCAACGGCAACCAGTTTGACGGTGGTGGAACCTACATCGATACCAAAAGTGAGGTGCTGGTGATCCATGATTTTTACCGTATTGCGATTGCGGCAGGGAAATCAGCGCCCTCTCCAGAACACCTTGGCTTTTTTTATAAATGCTCTGGAAAGCACTACAACTTTGCGCCGAAAGAGCTTAACCCTAACGCAAAACTTTTTAAAAACCAAGCGAGCAACCCTGGTATTTCTCACCAGTAGACAAACCATTCGGCACACTTAAACCACACAAAAATTAAGGATTAGATCCGGGAAAATTTGTTTGCGTCGCCAAAGAATAGCGCTTGCTGATTGCCGCAGCGCGAGATGTCGGATGTTGGAAAGAGATGCAGGGAAGATTCGGAGAAGTCCGGCACAGGCGCCGATTGGCACCTGTACCGATTGAGATAATAACTGAAAGGTTGGTTAGTCGCTAATGCTCGCCTGGTATGCCTCAGCATCCATAGCGTCTTCCAACTCTTCTAGGTCGTCGGGCTGAACTTTAAAAAACCAACCTTCGTCGTAGGGGGCAGCGTTGATGGTCTCCGGCGCATCCGCCAGCTTTTCGTTGATAGCGATCACTTCGCCCGATACAGGTGAATAAATATCGGAGGCCGCCTTCACAGACTCCACCACTCCCGCCTCCTGACCGGCGGCGAGCATAGCACCGACTTCGGGCAGCTCAACAAACACTACGTCGCCGAGCGCTGCTTGGGCGTGGTCGGTAATGCCAATGGTCACAGTGCCGTCGTCTTCGACGCGAACCCATTCGTGGCTGGATAGGTATTTCAGTTCCGAGCGTATGTCACTCATGTCTATTCCTCAGTACAAGTATTCTGGGGCTCTAGCCCTGGTCGATGAAAACGAAAAACAGTGCTGCGATCAAAACACGCGCATCTTAAACCGGCTTGCCGTTGCGTACAAAGCTCGGCTTTACCACCGCCACTTCGATCTCTTTACCGCGAATCACAACCTTCGCTTGCGCGCCTGTCTCCGCCGGTACACGTGCCAATGCTATAGAGTAGCCCAGGGTTGGAGAAAAGCTGCCGCTGGTGATCACACCTTGACGCTCCGTCTCGGGAACCAGCACTGCATAGCCCTCTCGCAGCACACCGCGCTCGCGCATCACTAAACCCACCAGCTTGTCCTGGATACCGGCCGCTTTAGCGGCTTCCAGCGCCGCGCGGCCGATGAAATCGCGGCCTTCCGTCCAGGCCACCGTCCAGCCCATATTGGCCACCAGCGGTGACACCTGTTCGTCCATCTCATGGCCGTACAAATTCAGACCCGCCTCCAAACGCAAGGTATCGCGCGCACCCAAACCGCAAGGGCGAGCGCCGGCCTCCGCCAAGGCACGCCACAGTGCTTCGGCATCCGCCTCTGGCAATATGGCCTCATAGCCATCCTCGCCGGTATAGCCCGTACGGGCGACAAACCATTCCGCCCGCTCGGCAAGATAAGCGCCACTGAAGGGGCTCAAGGATTTCGCGACGGCAACATCGGCCGCCGATAATAGCGAGTGCAATTTGTCCCGAGCATTGGGCCCTTGCACGGCGATCAACGCCAGCTCCGGGCGCTCCTGGGCAGTCGCGTCAAAGCCTTTTATATGCTGAGCAATCCACGCCAAGTCTTTAGCGCGCGTGCCGCAATTGACGACAAGGCGATAGCCCCACGCCATCAAGTAAACGATCAGATCATCAATCACGCCGCCTTCGGGGTTGAGCATGGCACTGTAGAGGGCTTTGCCTTCGTCTTTCAGCTTCGCCACATCATTGGCCAACAAATACTGCAAAAAGCGCTTGGCGTCCGGCCCCTGTACATCGATCACCGTCATGTGGGAGACGTCGAACATACCGGCATCGCGGCGCACCGCGTGGTGCTCTTCGATTTGTGAGCCGTAATTGACAGGCATGGACCAGCCGGAAAAATCCACCAGCTTGCCGCCCATTTCCTGGTGTACGGCGTGAAGCGGAGTTTGGTTGAGCATGATAAGAAGACCTTGGAGGCAGTGACTGAAAGGCCGGCATTCTAACAGGAAGCACTGTGGGGGTTGAACTCGACGGGGGCCGGCGGAAGTGAGCAGCGCCTAAAAGCCTTAATTGAACTGTTAGAAGAGTCGGCGATTCATCCTGACCGATACCACGCCATCAAGGCTTCAATAGATTAGTCTCATTTTCTCCGAGGGTGCAATTACTCGCCTGCTGCATTAACACACCCGCATCGCTGGCCAGCTGACCCTCCGCTGGTGTCGCCAAACGAGCATCTTCCACATTCGCACCAACCGCTGCCCCCTGGGAAACCACTGAAGACGGCGATGGCTGACCGTCCATGTTGACCACCACTCCCTGGGGGAAAATGACTTCTCGCGCCTCATCCGGCAGGCTGACACCCGCTTCCATTAACTTGTATTTAACGGTTCGTATAATCGACGAGCGCACTTTTGCGGCGCTGTGGGCGCGGGTATCGACCCAGAAGTAAATGCCGAGGTTGATACTGGACGAGCCTAACTGCTCGGCCAAAATCAGAGGTTCTGGATCTTTTAATACCGCCGGATGCTCATCGAGCCACTGCAAAATTAAACTCTGCACCTGGCTGATGGAGGCATCGTAGCCTATGCCGACGGTAAAGTTTTGGCGAACATTGGGATTGGCAGACAAGTTCGTAATGGGCTGTTTATAAATAATGGTATTGGGAATTTGTACATGATTGCCATCAGGCATAATCAATACAGTGCCACGAGTGGTCATCGCATCCACCACTCCCGTGTACTCAAGCACCCTAATCACATCACCGCGCACAAACGGCCGCTGAATACTCAATAAAATACTGGCGAGAAAGTTCTCCGTGATGTCGCGAAATGCGATACCGATAATTAAACCCAACAAACCGGTACCGCCAATGAGTGTCGCGGCAAGATTGCCAAGGCCACTGACGGAAAACACCAAATAAACACCGATCACCAGCACCGGTATTGCCGCCAAGCGTGCCATCAAACCACGCAGCATAATGCTGTCCACTCGCCCCACCAACAACCGCCGCGCCGTTGCCGCCAGCCGCTTTGCCAAAAACATACTCAGTAAAAAAATCAGTAAACTGACGATCCACTGTGGCACATAACGCAAGCTCTTCTGAAACAACACCTGTGCCTGATCGGCAACCGGCTCAAGGCTCCAGGGGTTCGGGTTTACCACCTGAATTTTGTTCACAACCGCGATTACATCCTCGGTGCGATAGGCAATATTCTCGGCCCATTTTTTATGGTCATCGCGGACGGTGGTACCGCTCAAAGTCACTATGCCGCTGTTGTTATCAACCGCAACCTCATCGAACCATTCGCTGGCCACTAAAATACTGCGGATACGGTTGCGCACCGTATGGTCACTCGCCCCCGCCTGCACCGGAATCACCTTCTGCTCCACCTCGGCAGGCTCCGACTGCGCAAACGTCACCACCGACCCACAAAGCGCCCACAACAAAAAAGGAAAAAGCCAATATTTCATCAACCCGCCGCCTTAGCTTACGTAAACAGAACATTTGTGCAGAGGGGGAGCAGTGCAGGTTTGATGCCAGCACCGCTGGCCGCGCTTAAATGGAGGCTTTGCACCTGTAACAGGTGCAGTGAGCTATACGAAAGGGGAAAAGTCTTACAAGAGTTTATAATAACTACAGCGTCTAGACGCCAATATCCTCATTCCACAATTCCGGTTTGGCAGTAATAAAACTTTGCATCAGCTGAATACACGTTGCATCCTGCAACACCACCACCTCCACTCCCCGCGAACGCAACAAATCCTCATCGCCCATAAAGGTTTGGTTTTCTCCCACCACAACCTTCTTAATCCCATAAAGCAAAATCGCGCCGCTGCACATCGGGCAAGGCGACAGCGTGGTGTACAACGTGCACTCCCGATAAACCGACGCCGACTGACGCCCAGCATTTTCAAAAGCATCCATCTCCCCATGCAAAATCGCACTTCCCTTCTGCACCCGACGATTATGCCCTCGGCCAATAATGTTCCCCTCGTGCACAATCACAGAACCAATGGGAATCCCACCTTCGGCGAGACTTTTTTTAGCTTCTTCGATAGCAGCTTGCATGAATTTTTCCATGGGGGGCTCTCTTTAATGGGTGGGGTTTATCAAAACCGGTGGCTGAGCGAAGTCGAAGCCCGGCCCACTCCCTCGACAAGCTCAGGGAAGGGCCTTCGATGTGTCTTGCCTCTATCTTCTTGATTTCGAAGGAAGCTCAAGCCCCTCTAAGCATGCTGGGACACTATCGGCATATGCGATAAACCGATAAGCACGATTGGTATAGGATTTGGGCTGACAGATTTTATAACCTTGACTAAACAAGTATTTCTCAAGAGGAAAATGAACCAGGTGCGGCAATAGAAACATAAGCGCCAGCCCCACCATCATCATGCGGGTAAGCAGCTTTGCTAGACCGGCTGAGGGCA
>CAYZVN010000035.1:29482-31697 GCA_964482025.1 uncultured Saccharophagus sp.
GCCAGCCCCACCATCATCATGCGGGTAAGCAGCTTTGCTAGACCGGCTGAGGGCATGGATCTCTGCCACCACTCGATTGCTGCATAAATTGCGATACCGACAGAAATAATCGCAACACCGAGAAATCGAAAAACGCCGGTGTTGAAGGTGACAATTGGTGCAGACTGCACCAATGACGCCACGAGAGAACCAAGCCCCCAAAAAAATATACTTAATGCAATTAAACCAAAGCCGCCCATAAATATGGCGGCCAGCAATTGCTTGCGTCGATCGCAAGCCGAATTATTCATCATGCTTACAGCCTTGGACGACCAGGCGGCTTCTTCAGTGAGTCTATGAACAATCATATCCCCTAATATCGCAAATTGAACAAGTTGCTTACTAACATTCGGCACGGTTGTGATTGGGCTGACAATGTCGGAAGGCGCTGCGCTTTTCCGACCTACGGATTTCGCTCACCGGTTTCCATGCGTAGGTCGGATAAGGCGCTAGCCGCCATCCGACGCCCCCCTATCTCCGCCCTTTTGATTTCCTCTCGACACCTTCCAGACATGCCGGAACGCTATTGGCGTACGCGATAGACCGATACGAACGCGTCGCATATGACCGAGGCTCGCAAATTTTATAGCCGTTATTAAACAAGTATCGTTCAAGAGGGAAATGGATAATATGCGGCAATAAAAACATCAGCAATAAACCGGCTATCAAACAGCGACCAATCCATTTATTCGCAGCTTTTGGTGGCTTTTCCTGATAGGCCCACACAATAACCGCGGCGCCTGCTAGCCCCGCAGTGCCGATGGCAACACCCAAAAACCGATAAACGGAGGTGTCGAATGTAATGATTGGGGCCGCCCCTAACAAGTCATTGATAAGGGTGCCTGCCCCACCCAAAAAGAAGATCATTGAGCCTAAACTCAGGCCGCTAAAAATAATGGCGACCAGCAATTGCAGCCAACGACTCTGTGACGATTCACTCGCCATACTTACAGCCTTGGGCGAGACGGAACAAAACGATCAACCGAATTTTTCAGTAGTATGATCGCATTGCGCTGCGCGGCATCCACCGCATAATCAATCACTGACCCCATCATCTTGCCAACCTGATTAAGTGCCTGCTCCTTACGCTTTTGGAGATAAACATTGGCATCGTCTCCCATTTCCTCTAAGCCAGCGATAACCTTTTCCGTGAGACCATAATGCTGGTCTACTTGATCGAGAACCATCGTCAAACCAAAACCGACAATCACCACAGCCAAAATTGGCCCTGCGGCGATAACTGCGGTACTCGTAGCGACAGCAGCACCAATGGATGCAGCGACGACAATACCAACCTTTACAACATCGGTAGCGAGCGTTCCGATCAAACGGGATAAGGTGATCTCGTCGGTAAGTGCATAATCCGCGATGCGATATGCGCTGATCAGTACCAGAGATATCAGCCCTCCCGCTTTGGCAGCGCCAACTGCGGCATGACGACCCAGGCCCAAACTGACAACTTTAGGATGTTGAATACCATATTTGGTGCCGGTCAAAATTTTTCTCAATCCAGGCGTGCCTTTCAGCACTATATGAGGTTTACCACCGTAATGTTTGATGTACGCCTGACTTGAAATACCGCCTAAATCACCCACCAATCGCGCCAACTTTACCGCATCGGTGCTCGAAGAATAATAATTGGCGCCCACTCCGGCAGTGCCGCGAATGGACTCCCAGGCACCCTTGATTTTATTCCGCTCCGGCGGTGGCAGCGAGGCGACTACTTTGTCCATCTCTTCAAAAGAGATGACATAGATCTCATGCTGGTTCTGCTGAATCGCCTGGCGGTATTAGTTCTTTTCCTGTTCCTGCATAACGTGCTCCTTGTTAAGGTTGTGTGGTGGTAATAATAGTGTCCTGATTCGCAGGTTAAACCCACCAAGTCTTCCCTGTCAGTAACTGCCGCATGATACCTCATTTAACTTGCCTGTTTCATGTACACAACCATGGATGTAAGGTCGATGCCCGCGCACTACCCAAGCCATCGTAATGATAGAGCGTAGCCGCGCGGTTTTCAGACGGTTGGATTGAAGCATCACAACCATAAAATACCCGATACCCTGACTCATATAATCGACAAACAAAAGGTAGCCCGCAATATGGCTTTTCAGCTCATTCGTAGCGACACCTGTCAGATCAATAAACGGAACCTCGCCATCGTACATTCTTTTTAACT